>JAHLKU010000089.1 GCA_020444505.1 Actinomycetota bacterium
GGGGGCACGCCGTAGTAGTGGCTGGGGTCGCAGTCCTCGACCGCGGTCCCTGCGGCATCGGTGCCGGCCACGCAGCCCTCGTTGGCGTACTGGCCCTCCTCGGCGGTCCCACGCAGCCGCAGGGTGGCCGAGTCGCCGGCCGCCAGGAAGGGGATCACCCCGACGTCGCCTTCGAGGTCGTCGGTGACCTCGAGGTCGAACAGGTCCACGTCGCCGGTGTTGGTGACGACGTAGGTCCAGGTGACCCGGCCGTCGACCGGGATGTACGGCCCGGTCGGGTCGTCGGCGTCGTAGCCGTTGGTGGCCTTCTCGATGTCCACGTCCGGGTCGCCCGGCGTGATCCCGAAGTAGTGGCTCGGGTCGGTGTCCATGACCATCTGCTCGACGGGCACGGGCTCGCCGCACTTCGTCTTCAGCTCGCCGTCCTTCTTGATCTCGAAGATCCAGTAGGACTCGACCTTCCATGCCGAGTCGGCCACGGGGTCGGGGCCCTGCTTGGCGCCCCAGCCGGCGGGGAACTTGTCCGAGCACGACAGGTGCATGGTCATGCCGGTCGGGCTGTCCTGGGACGTGCCGCCGGCCTCGGGGACGTAGGTGTCGTTCTTGTCGATGGTGATGGTCAGCGTCGTGCGATCGCCGGTGGCGGGGTCCACGAACGTGACCACGGCGTACTTGCCCTCGGCGGTGACGCCGGCCGGCGGGGTCGCCGTGCCGGTGGACACCAGGGCGGTCCCGGTGACCTTGGCGAGGTTGCCGTACTGGCCCTCGATGGCCGTGCCGTCTGCAGTGCAGGTCATCGAGGCGCCCGGAGCGAGCCTGCTGCGAGGGCACGAGATCGCAACCGTGCCGCCGGACGACGGGAGCGTCTGACGATCGACGAGCGCGAGGTCGTACAGCTCGACGTCGCCCGTGTTGGTGACCACGAAGGTCCACTCGACGTCGCCGCCGACGGGGATCTCGGGTCCGGTCGGGTCGTCGGCGTCCTCGCCGTTCGTCGCCTTCTCCAGGTCGATGGCGGGGCTGGGCGGCGGCGGGGGAGTCCCGCAGGTCTTGCTGCCCTTCTGGATGAAGTAGGACACGACCTGCCACTCGCTGTCGAGTGTCGGGTCGGGCCCTTCCTTCTCGCCCCATCCGCCGGTGAACTCGTCCGAGCACGACACGTGCATGGTCATGCCCGTCGGTGCGTCGGCGTCGGTGCCGCCCGCCTCGGCGATGAACACGTTGTTCTCGGTGGCGGTGCCGCTGATGGTGGTCGTCGTGCCGTCGGTGTGCCCGAACACGATGGTGTACACGATCGCGTCCTTGGCCTGCGCCAACAGCGGGATGGTCACCAGCAGTCCGAGCACCAAGGTCGCCGCGAGTGACAGCACGCCGATGCGGCGCCGTCGGAGGCGGTTGCTCCTCATGTCAGTCCCTCTCGTTCGTCGGTGGCCGCAGCAGCGTGGTGCTGTCGAGGACGACGGGCTGTGGCCGTGCGACTACGATATGTGGTGGAAACCTCACCATGCAACCACTCTGCGTAGTCATTCGGCGTAGTCATTCGGCACTAGTCACCGACCACGGGTGCTCAGGAGCGCGGGCTCCACAATCCGGGCGACCTGATAGCCTCGCCGCGTCCACGACCCGGGAGCACGATCGATGACCCGCAGCAGGAGCACGATGGCCTGGCTGCTCGGCGCCGTCCTCGCCGCCACGGTCGCGGCCCCCGTCGCGGCCCAGGAGGTGCCCACCTGCCGCGGCCACGTGGCGACGATCGTCGGCGACCCCGACGGTGACGGCGTCATCGACGGCACGATGGGGGAGGACGTCATCATCGGCACCGACGCCGGGGAGATCATCCGCGGCCGCGGCAAGGACGACGTCATCTGCGCGCTGGGCGGGGACGACACGGTGTATGCCGGGTCGGGCAACGACCTGGTGGACGCCGGCACCGGCGACGACGTGGTGATCGGTTCCCATGGACGGGACAAGATCGTTGCCGGCGGGGGCGACGACCAGGTCTCCGGCGGTGGCGGGAGGGACCGCCTCAAGGGCGGCAACGGCGTGGACACGCTGGCCGGCGACGACGCCAACGACAAGCTGTTCGGCAACGGCGGCGGGGACTCGCTCGACGGCGGGCCGGGCTCGGACCTGCTGCGGGGCGGGCCCGGTGACGACGGCCTTTCGGGCGGCACCGAGGGCGATCGGATCTTCGGCGACGACGGCGGCGACATCCTCGACGGCGGCGAGGGCGACGACACCCTCGACGGGGGCGACGGCGACGACGACGTCGCAGGGGAAGACGGGCACGACGTGCTGCGCGGCAGGAACGGCAACGACCGCCTCTACGGCGGGCCCGACGACGACGTGCTCGAAGGCGGCGCCCACGCCGACCGCATCTGGTCCGGCGACGGGGCCGACCTCACCGACGGCGGCCCCGGATGGGACGTCTGCGACGGGGAGGGCGCTGAGGAGGCCTGCGAAGCAGTCCACCACGTGTGGACGGTGGAGGAGTGGACCGACCTGGTGGCCGAGCACTTCGACCCGCTCGGCCAGACCGAGAACGCCCTGGCGATCATCGACTGCGAGAGCGGCGGCGATCCGTTCATCGTCAATGCCAGTTCGGAGGCGTCGGGCCTGTTCCAGTTCCTCGAGGGCACCTGGGACTGGATGGCAGCGAGAGACCCGGTGACCGAGTCGTTCTTCCTCGCCAGGTTCGATCCCGAGATGAACGTCCTCAACGCAGCCAAGCTGGTGGAGTGGTCCACGCAGTACGCCGCCAACGGCCCGTGGGCCCACTGGACCTGCCGGTACGTCCTCGACGAGCCGGGCGGGTAGCCTCGGCCCGTGATGAGGTGGTTCACCACTGCCACCAGGGCGTGGCAGACGCGGCAGCGGACGGCAGGCGAGCCCGGTTCGCGCAACGGGGCTTCGTCGTTCCACTTGATGTGGGACCTCCCCGCCGAGCCGCTGCTCGAGGTGTCGGCCCTGCTCGAAGTGGTGGTGCCGCCCGCCGTGTCCCGCCTGTACTTCTGGGCCCTGCAGGTGTCGTTCGCCGGCGGGGCCCACCTGCACGGCGGCGCCCACCTCGGCCTGCAGTGGAATCCGAGGTTCCCCCTCGGCGGCGCCGTCAACTGGGGCGGGTACGCCCCGGGCGGCTCGCTGCTGCCCGGCTCGAAGTCCCATCTCCCCAGTGCCCGTCACGATCCCAACACCCGGGACTACCCCTGGGTGTCGGGCCACCGCTACCGGTTGCGGGTGGCGCGCAGCGGTGAGAGCGCCGACGGCCTGATCGCATGGAGGGGCACCGTCACCCATCTGGAGTCGGGGGAGACCACCAGGGTGCGGGAGCTGCACACCCGGGGGGAGTACCTGCTGAAGCCGATGGTGTGGTCGGAGGTGTTCGCCCGGTGCGAGCACCCCACGACCGTGGTGCGGTGGAGCGAACTGGCGGCGGTGAGCGCCGACGGCAGGGACCTGCGCCCCCGCTCGGTGCGGGTCAACTACCAGTCACGTGCCGACGGCGGGTGCGACAACACCACGGCCGGCACGGACGAGATCGGCCTGCTCCAGGTCACCAATGCCCGGCGCCGGGTGCCCCAGGACGCCACGCTCGCGGTGCCGGGGGAGGGCTGAGGACGGGGCCTACGGCCAGACGCCCCGCTGCTCGGCGGCGCGGCGGACCCGCTCGATCGCCAGCGTGTAGGCGGCGATCCGCATGTCGGGCGTCACCAGCGGCTCGCTGCCGGGGTACAGGTCGGACCAGCGGTTCTGGTAGTACTCGAACGACTCGGCGAGGTTGACCCGCTGCGTCATCACGTGCTCGGTGGCCCGGTACATCTTGCGCCGCAGCTTCTCGTGGACCTCGTGCTCCTCCCACTGGGCGTTGTCGAGGTTCTGCACCCACTCGAAGTACGACACGACCACGCCGCCGGCGTTGGCGAGGATGTCGGGCAGCACCTTGATGTCGCGCTCGGCCAGGATCCGGTCGGCCGCCGGGGTCACCGGCCCGTTGGCGGCCTCGACGACGAGGCGGCAGTTGATGCGGTCGGCGTTCTCGGCGGTGATCTGGTTCTCCAGCGCCGCCGGGATCAGGATGTGGCAGGGGACCTCCAGCACCTCCTTGGGCTCGAGCGCCTGGGTGTTGGGGGCGCCGACCACGCTGCCGGTCTCGTCCTTGTGGGCGCAGACGGCGGCCAGGTCGAGGCCGTCGGGGTCGTAGACGCCGCCCCTGCTGTCGGACACGGCCACGATCGTGGCGCCCGAGTCCCGGAACAGGGTGGCGGCGAAGCGGCCGGCGTTGCCGAACCCCTGGATGGCGACCGTCGTGCCCTGCAGGTCGCGCTGGCCGGGGAGGCCCCCGATCTGCAGGAAGTGCTCGGTCACCATCAAGGCCCCGCGGGCGGTGGCGTCCGAGCGGCCGGGGATGCCGCCGATGTCCAGTGGCTTCCCGGTGACCACGGCCAGGTTGTTCTGGCCGGGGTGCATCATCGAGTAGGTGTCGTAGATCCACGCCATCGTCTGGGCGTCGGTGTACACGTCGGGGGCCGGGATGTCGGTGTGGGGTCCGATGTTGTCGCCGAGCGAGGCGATGAAGCGCCGGGTGATCTTGCGCTTCTCCTCGACGGACAGGGCGCGCGGGTCGCACTCCACGCCGCCCTTGGCGCCGCCGAAGGGGATGTCCACGACGGCGCACTTCCACGACATCCACGTCGCGAGGGCCTTCACCTCGTCCTCGTCGGTCTGGGGGTGGAAGCGGATGCCGCCCTTGCCGGGCCCCCGGGTGTCGTTGTGCAGCACCCTGAAGCCGCGGAAGACGCGTACGTCGCCGTTGTCCATCACCACCGGGATGTACACCGTGACGGTGCGCTCCGGGGTGAAGATCCACTCGGAGATGCCGTCCCAGTCGTCCAGGTTGCCCACGAACGGGGCGGCGAGGTCGAACTGCTTGCGAGCGATGTGGTGGGGGTTCAGGTCCTCCACCTGGGGAGCGGGCGCGGTCATCATCACCTCGGGATCGGATGGGTGGGATTCACCGCGCATAGTCTCGCGCAGACTGAGCGGTCGATAGGGGCATTCGTCCCTCGCCTGAGGCCGCCAGGCCCGGGGAGGGCGCCGCCGGCCCGGTACCCTGAGGGCCACCGAGGGCGCTTAGCTCAGTTGGCGAGAGCGCTTCCCTTACAAGGAAGAGGTCGGCGGTTCGAGTCCGTCAGCGCCCACGG
>JAHLKU010000009.1 GCA_020444505.1 Actinomycetota bacterium
AGGAACAGGCGGTAGCCCTCCAGGAGCGCCGTCGCCGTATCGCCTTCGGCGGTGAGGCCCCCGGCGGCGTCGGCCATGGCGGGGCGTCCGGCGACGGCGAGGGCGTAGGCGAGGCCGGTGCCGGCGATGCGGGCGTCCGCGCTGCCCTCCGGGCCGCCCTCCGGCGGGCCGAGCCGTCCCTTGCCGTCCGCCACCACGAGGTCCATCGGGGCGCGGCCCTCGATGTCGAGGCGGACCCTGGCCCCCTCGGGGAGGCCGGCGCCCTTGACGGCGCCCCATCCGGTCAGCCGGATCGCACGGTCCTCCAGGATGCGGACCGCCGTCGGCTCGGTGCCGGGGTCGATGGGGAGGCCCAGCGCGGTGCGCAGGTCCATCAGGTGCACCAGCACGTCGGCCATGCGGATCTCGGCGGCCTGGTGGGCCGGCACCATGCCGACCGGCGACGGCACCGGCTGCTCCCAGTCGTCCGGCCCGTAGGCGCCCACCTGGGCGAGCGTCGCCTCGGCGGCGGTGACCACCTCGCCCAGCACGTCGCCCACCGGCAACGGCCGGCGGGCGGCCACCCCCTCTTCGGTGAAGGCATGGAACCCGCCGAAGGCGGACGGGTCGAACGTCTCGGGCGTCGGCGGCTGCGGGTAGCCGTGGGCGATGCCCTCGACGTGCCCCAGGTGGGCGGCGACGTCGCGCACCGCCCATCCCTCGCACGGGGTGGGCCGGTCCCAGTCGGCGCCGTCGAGGCCGCGGAGCAGGGCGACCGCCCCTCCCCACGCCTCCCGCAGGCCGGTGAGGAGGTCCCTCATGCCGACGACCCCTCGGCGGGGATGCGCCAGGTGCACGCCGTCGTCCTGCCGGCGGGCCCGAGCGACCGGTACAGGAAGGTGCCCGGCGCCGGCTCCGGCGCCGACCCGATGTAGGCGAAGCGGCCGCCCAGCGCCCGCTGGTTGTGCAGGCACCGGAGCACCACCGCCTTGGCGAGGCCGCGGCCCTGGAAGTCGGGGTGGGTGGCCACCGGGTCGATGCCGCAGACGCCGTTGCCGGCGTCGGCGGTGCCCCGGCAGTACCCGGCCACCCGCCCGCCGGGGGCCACCGCCACCACGCTCAACTCGGGGCGGAACATGGGGTTGGCCTCCAGGTGGCGCAACTGGGGGACCAGGTCCCGTTCCACGCCGAATGCGGCACGCAGGCAGTCCGAGACGCCGCGGTACACGGCGTCGCCGGTGTCGGCCAGGGTGAGGACCTCGAAGCCGTCGGGGACCGGCGGCACCTCGGGGAGGCCGGCGAGGTCGTACTCCCACTCGTGGCCCGTGGCCGGTTCCTCCACCAGGCCCGCCTCCCGGCACACCTCGCGCAGCCACGCCGCCCGGTCGGAGAACTCCAGGGCCAGGCCCAGCCCGCGCCGCTCGTGATCGGCCCGCACCGACGCCAGCGCCGCCGCCACCGCCGCCGGGTCCTCGGCGCCGGTGACCAGGCACACGTCGTCCTCGCCGTACTCGGCCACCGCCACCAGGCGGAGCCGGCCGTCCTCCCTGAAGAGCCGGCAGTTGCGCCCGAACCACCCCGGATCGTCGGAGAACACCACGGCGTTGCGGCCCCAGCGCCAGTCGACGAAGCGGCCGGTGTCCCATCCCCAGGTCTTCTGGGAGAACGGGTTGGCGGCCCCGAAGAAGGCGACGGCCTCGTCCAGCGTCTCGTCGGTGAGCGGTTCGGAGTGCAGGTCCACGGCGGGGATCGTACCGGCGCGCCGCGGGTCCCGGGGGGCGTCGCCACCCGTCACTACCATCGCTGGCCATGGCCCGCCTGCACGTCGAAGCCTGGGCGCCCGAGTACGGCCCCGCCGTCGAACCGGTCGACGACCTGGCCCCCCAGGAGGGGACGGTCGAGATCGGCGTCGAGGGCCGGCCGTGGGAGCCGGTGGCCGGCAGCGACGACGGGGTGCCGCTGGTGGCGTTCGTGGACGGGGTGCGCCGCATCGACGCCCGCCTGGTGCTCGACGACCCCGGCAAGGGCCCCATCCCCGGCCTCTGCGGCTCCTACGCCGTCGGCGCCGTCGTGTGGGACCGGGAGCGCCGCCGCTCGGAGGTGGTGGGCGCCGAGGTGCACCGCCTCGCGGTCCTCGCCGGGGGCCACAAGGCCGAGATCCCCCCGGCCGGGCCGGCGCTGTCGTGGTCCACGGCCGCGGTGCAGGACGGCGACCCCGGCTCGCTGCTCCGCCACTTCCAGGAGCGGATGCGTCACTCTGAAGGGGTGCTCGCCCGCGACCTGGGCGACGGGGGGCATTTCGTGGTGGCCGACGGCCCCTTCCACCAGCCGTCGCCGTCGGAGACCATCGGCTACGTGAAGACGCACCACGTGGACTACCTGGCCAACGGCCACGGCGAGATCATCGGACGGCTCCGCCCGGGCGAGCGGACGCCGCTGTTCACCATCAAGGGATGGGAGCGGTACTCGTGGTACCTGCGCCTCGCCGAGGTGCCGGGCGGCCACTCGTGGAGCGGCGTGGTCCGCTGCGAGGCGGCGGCGGCCAACCCGGTGGAGGACGTCGTGGTGCTGGCCGACCGCAGCGCCGCCATCCTCCCCACCGTGGCGTCGGAGAGCCACCTCGACCCCCGGGCACCCCAGAACCTGATCCCCATCGCCGCCCTGGAGCGCGACCTCCGGCACCGCCTCGGCGACGCCGGCCTGGTGCTGCGCCACCTGCGGGCGGCGGTCATGCGAATGGAGGCGGCGTGAGCGTCGGGCACGTGATCGGCAGCCAGCACACATCCACCCGCGACTTCCGGGTGGTCCTCGGCGAGGCCGAGTACCTGCAACTCGACGACCTGGTGGTGGTGCGCACCGACGTGCCCGGCAGGGGCCACGTCGACACGTACGGCATCGTCACCGAGGTGGAGGCCCTCTACGAGGGGGCGTCGTTCGAGTCGGACACGGTCCGCATCGCCGCGGAGGGCAGCATGCCCGGCGGCAAGGTCCGCTCGGCGCAGGTGTCGGTGACCCGGGTGGACCCCGAGGTGTGGGTGGCGCCCGACCCCGGCGGCGAGGTGCAGCGGGCCACCGGCGACGCCCGCCGCAAGGCGCTGTACGCCGACGAGATGGAGCGCCCGCTGCCGGTGGGCCTGGGCCGCGACGGCGAGCCGGTGTTCGTGGACCTCGACTTCTTCGACGGCCGCAAGGGCGGGCACATGTCCATCAGCGGCATCAGCGGCGTCGCCACCAAGACCTCGTTCGCCCTGTTCTGGCTGCGGATGCTCACCGGCCGGCCCGACGTCACCGGCGACGCCGGGCACAACCTGCGGGTGCTGGTGTTCAACGTGAAGGGCGAGGACCTGCTGTGGCTCGACAAGCCCAACCGGTACTTCACCGCCGAGCACGCCGGGGCGTGGCGTGGCCTGGGCGTGGAGCCGGGGCCGTTCCCGTCGGTGTCGCTGTGGGCGCCGCCCCGGGCCAGGTCGGGCGACGTGGCGGTGCCCGACATCGGCGGCCGCCAGGACGTGGACGTGTTCGCCTGGACGCCGCGGGAATTCGTGGACGAGGGGCTGCTGCGGTTCCTGTTCACCGACGCCTCCGACCTCCGCACCCAGGTGTCGTTCGTCGCCGAGCGGGTGGAGGCACAGCTCCGCCGCTACGCCGTCGACGTGGCCGGACGGGCGGGGGCGATCGTGCTGCGCGACCCGGTGGAGGGCCACCGCCCCGGCGACCTGGTCACCCCCAACCCCGGCGAGCGGGTCGTCACCGACCTGGCGACGCTGGTGGACGCCGTGGAGGAGTTCATCGACCCGCCCGACGGCGAGCCGGACGTGAAGTGGACCGGCCGGGTGCAGGCCGGCACCGTCTCGGCGTTCATGCGCCGGGTGCACGCCGCGGTGGGGCGCCTCGGCCACCTGATCCGCGCCGGTGACTCGCGTCGCATCGACCGCAGCCGGGCCGAGGTGACCGTGGTGGGCATCCAGTCGCTGCACGACCTGGGCCAGCGCTTCGTGGTCGGCGCCCTGCTCGCCGAGGCGTTCCGGGAGAAGGAGCGCAGCGGCCAGCGGCTGCCGTTGTCGGTGGTGGTGCTGGACGAGTTGAACAAGTACGCCCCCCGGGAGGGGCAGAGCCCCATCAAGGACATGCTCATCGACATCGCCCAGCGGGGACGGTCGCTCGGGGTGCTGCTGGTGGGCGCTCAGCAGACCGCCTCGCGCGTGGCGCCCGAGGTGCTCGAGAACGCCGCCCTGCGGGTGGCCGGGCGCCTCGACGCCGCCGAGGCCGAGCGGTCCGAGTACGGCTGGATGCTGCCGTCCACCAGGGCCAGGGCACGGCTGCTGAAGCCGGGCACGATGGTGGTGTCCCAGCCGTCCATCCCGGTGCCGCTGGTGGTGGACTTCCCGTTCCCGCCGTGGGCCACCCGGAAGGAGGAGGTCGCCGAGGGCGGCGACCCCTTCGACGGCCTGTAGATGAGGATCCTCCACACCAGCGACTGGCACGTCGGCAAGCGGCTGGGCCGCCACGACCGCATGGACGAGCATCGCGAGGCGATGGCCGAGGTGGCCCGCATCGCCGGCGACGAGGCCGCCGACCTGGTGGTGCATTCCGGCGACCTGTTCGACCGCCCGGTCCCGCCGGTGGACGCGCTGCGGGACGGCCTCGACGGCCTGGTGCGCCTCGCCGACGGCGGGAAGCGCCCCGTGGTGGTGGTGGCCGGCAACCACGACTCGCCCGAGCTGTTCGAGGCGCTCGCCCCGTTCCTCGAGGGGTTCAACGTCCACCTGGTGGGCAGGATCAAGCGGCCCGACGACGGAGGCGTCCTCAGCCTGGAGGCGGGCGGCGCCACGGCACACGTCGCCTGCTTCCCGTTCCTGCGGGCGGCGCGAGCGGTGGACTTCATGGAGCGCGCCGACAAGTGGTACGGCTCCTACGCCGACCGGGTGCGGCGCCTGTGCGAGGTGTACGCCGACGACGTGGCGGGCCGTCGGGGTGACGGCGGGGGCATCGGCCTGCTGGTGGCGCACTTCATGGTCGGCGGCATCCGGGTGCGGACCGGGGCGCCGCGCGGCGAGCGCGAACTGCACATGGGCGAGGCGTACACCGCCACCAGCCAGGCCGTCCCCACCTCGCTCGACTACGTGGCGATGGGCCACATCCACGCCCCGCAGCCGGTGCCGGGCGCCCCGGTGCCCGCCGAGTACGCCGGGTCGCTGCTGCAACTGGACTTCGGCGAGGCCGGCGAGGAGAAGCGGGTGGTGCTGGTGGAGGCCGGCGACGGTCCGGCGGCGGTGCGCAGCATCCCGCTGCAGGCCGGCAGGCCGCTGGTGCGCGCCTCGGGCACGTGGGCCGACCTCGACGCCCGCGACGACCTCGACGATGTGTGGCTCGACCTGGCGGTGGAGACCGGGGGGCCCGAGCCCGGCCTGGCCGACACCGCAAGGGAGCGGTTCCCCCACCTGGTGAAGGTGACGGCCCGCTACGAGCGGCCCGACGCCGGCGACGACCGGCCCGAAGGCCTCCCGCTCGCCGACCTCTACGCCGCCTACGCGCTGGCCACCCACGGCGAGGAGCCCGCGGACGATGTGATGGCGGCGTTCGCCGAGGTGGAGGAGGAGGCGCTGGGTGCGGCCCCGTGAGCTGACCCTCGACGGCTTCCGCTCCTATGCCGGGGCGGCCACCTTCTCCTGGGAGGGCCGGAGCCTGGTGGGCATCGTGGGGCCGATCGGCAGCGGCAAGTCGTCGATCCTCGACGGCATCTGCTTCGCGTTGTACGGCCGCACCCCGCGGCTGGGCACCGAGACGAAGGGGCTCATCAACCAGCGGCGGGACGAGGGCAAGGTGGCGCTCACCTTCTCGGTGGACGGCGGGGTGTGGCGGGTGGTGCGGGCGCTGCGGCGCCGCGGCCAGGCCGCCCACGCCCTCTACCGGGTGGGCGACGACGGGTCGGAGGCCGAGGTCACCGACAAGGCGAGGGAGGTGACCGAGCGGGTCACCGAACTGCTCGGCCTCGACTACGACGGGTTCCGCCGCTCGGTGCTGCTGGCCCAGGGGCAGTTCGCCGAGTTCCTGGAGGCCACGCCCGGCGAGCGCAACAGCGTGCTGAAGGGCGTGTTCGGCTTCGAGCGGCTCGATGCGATGCGCGACGCCGCCCGTCGCCGCCGGGACGAGGCCGCCGCCGGCCTCACCGCCCTGGAGCGCCTGCGGGAGCGTGCCGACCAGGACCGCAAGGGCCTGGACGCCGCCACGCTCGAGCAGCAGGAGACCGCCGGGGCGCTGGCGCGCCTCGAGGCGGCCCGGCCGCCCGCGGAGGAGGCGGCGGCCGCTGTGGCGGCCCTCGACGCCGAGGCCGGTGCGCTCGGCGCCGAGCGGCAGCAGATGATGGACCTGGCCGGGCGGATCCCCGACCGGGAGGAGACCGAGGCGCTGCTGGCGGCCCGGGAGGAGGCGATGAGGCGCATCGCCGGGGCGGAGGAGGCGGCGGCCGCCGCCGCCGGGCAGGAGAAGGCGGCGTCGGAGGCGCTCGACGGCGTGGTCGCGGCGACCGGGGGCCGGCAGTCCCTCGCCGACGCCGCCGCCCACCTGGCCCGCCTCGACGCCCAGCGCGAGGCGTCCGCCGCGGCCGAGCAGGCGGCGTCCCGCGCCGCCACCGCCGCCGAGCAGGCCGCCGCTGCGGCCGTTGCCGCGTCGGAGGCGGTGGAGGAGGCCGGCGCCGGGGTGCAGCGGGCGGCTGCGGCGCTGGCCGAGAGGACGGCGGCCCGGGAGGCCGCCGAGGCTGCGCTCCACGAGGCCACGCACCGCGACCTGGCAGCGGGGCTCCGCAAGGGCATCACCGCCGGCGACCGCTGCCCCGTCTGCGAGCAGGAGGTCGCCGAGGTGCCGGCCGCTGCCGACAGCGGCCTCGACGAGGCACAGGCCGCACTGCGGCAGGCGGCGTCCGCCGAGCAGGAGGCGGCCGCGGCGGAGCGGGCCGCCGCGCAGCGCCTGGCCGCCGCCGAGGCGTCGGCGGCGGCGTCGGGCGGGGCGGCGGAGAAGGCGGCCGCCGAGGCGTCTGCCGCCGCCGCAGCGGTGGAGGCGTCGCACACCGCCGTGGCGGAGACCGCGGCGGTGCTGGCCGCCGCACTGGGAGAGCCGTCCGGCGACCCGGCCGCCGTGGTGGGGGAGCGGAGAACGGCGTTGGAGCGGGCCGAGGAGGCGCTCGAGGCCGCCAGGAAGGCGTCGGCGGAGGCGGCGGCGGCGGTGGAGGCGGCGCGCACCGGGTCGAAGGAGTCTGCGGCCGGGGTGAGCCGGCTGCTCGCCCGCCTCGCCGACCTGGCGGGGCGCCTCCGGGTGGAGGTGTCGCTGGAGCCGGAGCCGCCGGTGCTGCGGGAGGCGCTCGGCACGCTCCGCGAGGCGTGGGTGGACCGGATGGCCGCCGTGGACGCTCGCCTCGCCGAGATCGGGGGGGCCCGGGCGGAGCGGGCCGCCGCGCGAGAGGCGGCGTTGAAGGAGGCGGGCCTGGGGCCCGACGACGACCTGGCGGCGGCCATCGCCGCGGCGCGGGAGCAGAAGGCGGCCGTGGACGGCAGGGTGGACGACCTCGGCAAGCGCCTGGAGGACCTGGCGCGCCTGGAACAGGAGCACGCCGACCTGGAGGCCCGCCGCGCCCGGTACCAGCGCCTGGTGGACGACCTGGCCCCGGCGAAGTTCCCGGCGTTCGTCCTCGACGACCGGCGCCGGGCGCTGGCGGCGCTGGGCAGCGAGCGCTTCGAGTACCTGAGCGCAGGGCGCTACCGGTTCACCGACGACGGCGAATTCGGCATCGTTGACCTGGCGGCCGCAGACACCACTCGCTCGGCCGCCTCGCTGTCGGGCGGCGAGACGTTCCTGGCGTCGCTCGCCCTCGCCCTCGCGCTGGCCGAGATCGTGGCCCGCGAGGGCGGCCGCCTGGATGCGTTCTTCCTGGACGAGGGGTTCGGCAGCCTCGACGACGAGCACGTCGCGCTGGCCATGGACGGCATCGAGCGCCTCGTCACCGAGGGGCCCGACCGCCTGATCGTCATCGTCAGCCACGTCCCCGGCCTGCGCGACCGCATGGAGGACCTCGTCGTGCTCGCCAAGGACGAGGTGACCGGCGACACCACGGTGCGGGCGGGGGCCGCCCGGCCGGGGTAGGTGGGCCGGGGCCCACGGCTACCATCGCCCCGTGGCAGGCGTCGCCATCCTCGGCCTCCCCAACGTGGGCAAGACCACGCTCTTCAACGCGCTCACCGGCCTCGGCGCTGCGACCGCCCCGCACCCGTTCTCGACGGCGGAGCCCAACCTGGGCGTCGCCCGGGTCCCCGACGCCGGCCTCGACCGCGCCGCCGAGGTGGAGGGCTCCCGCAAGATCGTCCACGCCCAGATCGAGTTGCTGGACCTGCCGACGGTGGCGGGGGAGGGGCACTCGGGCCTCGCTCCCCGCTTCCTGGCCCGGTTGCGCGAGGAGGAGGCGCTGGCCGTGGTGCTGCGGGCGTTCGAGGACCCCTCGGTGCCGTCCGACGAGTCGGGCACCGACCCGGTGGAGCAGGCCGAGACGCTGTTGCTGGAGTTGACCGTCGCCGACGCCGAGGTGTTCGCCCGCCGCAGCGAGCGGGCGGCGAAGGAGGCGAGCGCAGACGCCGGGAAGAAGCGGTTCGCCGCCGCCGTCGCCAAGGCGTCCGGCGTGCTGGAGGAGGGGACCCCGCTGCGCGCCGTGTCGTGGACCGACGAGGAGCGCAGCGCCTTCCGCGACCTCGCGCCGCTGACCCTGAAGCCGGCGGTGTGGGTGGTGAACGCGGGCGAGGACGGCGACGGCGCCGGGGCGGCGGAGCGGGTGGCGGAGACCGTCCCCGCCGGCGACACGGTCGTCACGCTGTCGGCCCGCCTCGAGGAAGAGGCGGCCGAACTGGACCCCGCCGACCGGGCCGAGTTGTACGAGGGGCTCGGGCTGGGGGAGGGGGCGCTGGCCACCATGGTGCGGGCCACCTACGACGCCCTGGGGCTGCTGTCGTTCTACACGCTGGGCCCCAAGGAGGCGCACGCCTGGACGGTGCGGCAGGGTGCGACCGCCCGGGAGGCTGCGGGCAAGATCCACAGCGACCTGGAGCGGGGCTTCATCCGGGCCGAGATCGCGACCCTCGACGAGGTGATCGCCTCCGGCGGATGGGATGCCTGCAAGGCGGCCGGGTGCGTGCGCGTCGAGGGCAAGGACTACGTCGTCGCCGAGCGCGACGTCGTGCTGGTCCGCTTCTCGGTGTAGCGCCCCGCCATAATGTCGCCGGTCCCCCCACCCGGAGGAACTCCATGAAGGCGATCGTCGTCGGTGCAGGCGGCACCACCCGCGAACTGCTCCGCCGTCTCGGCGAACTGTGGGAGATCTGCGTCATCGACGTGGACCGCACCCGGCTCGACGAGGTGGCCGGCGTGCGCGCCGTGGAGGTGGTCGAGGGCGACGGGTCGAGCCGGGTGACGCTGGAGAGGGCCGGCCTCGCCGAGGCGGACGCCGTGGTGGCGGCCACCAACGACGACGACGTGAACCTGGAGGTGTGCCGCCTCGCCCGCACGACGGGGCTCATCCGCCTGGTGGCGGTGGCCGCCCGGCCGGAGCGGGCGCCCGACTACCGGGAGGCCGACGTCCCGGTGATCTCGCCGCACAGCCTCACGGCCCGCCGACTGGAGCTGAGCCTGGAGCCGCGACGCGTGGCGTCGACGGCGTTCGCCAGGGGCAGGGCCGAGGCGATCGAGTTCCGGATCGCAGAGGACAGCCCGGTGCGGGGGATCGCCCTGCGCGACCTGCACGCCGAGTCGTGGCTGGTGGCCGCGATCCTGCGGGAGAACCGCCTCATCGTCCCGCACGGCAACACGGTGCTGCGCACCGACGACCAGGTGACGGTGGTGGGGGCGGCCGCCGACTTCCCGCTCATCGTCCGCACGTTCACCGCCGGGGCCGCCCGCTTCCCGCTCGACCACGGCAAGCGGGTGGCGGTGGTGCTCGACGCCAGAGCCGACCTCGAGGGCCCGGTGGCGGAGGCCATCAACCTGACCCGCAACACGCAGGCCTCCTCGTTGCTGGTGGTGCATCGCCGCACCGACACGATCACCGACGAGACCCACGCCCGCGACGTGGCCGCCATGCTCGACGAGGCCGAGGAACGCGCCGCCGGCGTGGAGATCAACCGCAGGCCCGTGGAGGGGCCGCCGCTGCGGGCGCTGGCATCGCTGACCGCCGAGGAGAGCGTCGGCGTGGTGGTGCTGGCCGCCCCCGCCTCCGGGTGGCTGGGCCGGTGGCGCGCCGTCCGGGCGCTGCGCTCGTCGGCCGAGCTGGGGTTGCCGGTGCTGTGGTCCCGGGGCACCCATCCCTACCAGCAGGTGGTCACCCCCGCCCGCGACACCCGCGCCGCGGCGGCCGCCGCCCGGGCGGCCATCGACGTGGCCGCCTACGGCAAGGGCGAGGTGACCGGCGCGGCGGTGGTGGCGCCGATGTTCCTCACCGGCGCAGACGGGCGGGACGACGCCCTGCGGTCGCTGACCCGCCTCCGGGAGGAGGCGGCCGTCCAGGGGGTGCCGGTGCACCGCAAGCTGCGCCACGGCAATCCGGTGCGGGTGCTGCTGGAGGAGTCCGAGGGGGCCAACCTGCTGGTGCTGGCCCGTTCGCCCCGTCCCGCCACCCTGCTGCGGCCCGGCACCGTCGGCCACCTGCTGGCCAGGGTGCCGGTGTCGGTGCTCGTCGTCCCCAGCGGGTCGTGATGCCGCTCGCCGCCGCGCTGGCCGAATCCGGGGCCTCCCAGCACGGCATCGCCACCCCGGTCTCGCTGATCCTGATCGCCACGGCGGCCTTCGCCATCCCGCTGGTGGCCAACCGGGTGCGGCTGCCTGCGATCGTCCTCGAGATCCTGTTCGGGGTGCTGGTGGGCCCGGTGCTGGGCGTGATCGAGCCCGGAGAGGACCTGCTGGGCTTCCTGGCCGAGTTCGGCCTGTTCCTGCTGATGTTCCTGGCCGGGTTCGAGATCGACTTCGCCCGCATCGAGCGGCAGGGCCGCGCCCAGCTGGTGGGTGGGGTGGCGCTGTTCGTGCTGTACGCCGGGGCGGCGTTCGCCGCCACCCCGCTGCTCGGCGTCGCCGGGCTCGACGAGCGGTTGTTCCTGTCGTTCCTGCTCTCGGCGGCCGCCCTCGGCCTCGTGATCCCGGCGCTGCGGGCCACCGGGCGGTCCGATTCGCGGCTCGGCCAGGTGGTGATCATCACGGCGGTGTTCGCCGAGGTGCTGAGCCTGGTGGGGATCGTCGTGGTGGGCGTCCTGGTGGAGTCGGGGCCCGGGTGGGAGCTGCTGGCGATCCCGGCGCTGATCGCGGCGATGGCCCTGGTGCTGGTGGTGCTGCGGCGGGCTGCGTGGTGGTACCCGGAGCGGTTCGCCCGCCTGTTCCGGCCCGACGACCCGCAGGAGATGGGCACCCGGGCCAGCATCGCCCTGCTGTTCGTGTCGGTGGGGCTCTCGGCGCTGCTGGGCGTGGAGGCGATCCTGGGGGCGTTCCTGGCGGGGGCGCTGTTCACGTTCGTGTTCCGGGACCGGGGCGTCCTGGAGGAGCAGTTGAGCGGCTTCGGCTACGGCTTCTTCATCCCGGTGTTCTTCATCAACGTCGGCATCGAGTTCCCGCTGTCGGAGGTCGCCTCCGCCGACGTCTTCGGCCATGCCCTGGCGCTGATCGGCGTGGCGTTCGCGGTGAAGACGATCCCCTCCCTGGTGCTGGGCGCCGCCGGGTTCAGCCTCCGCGAGGCGCTGGGGGCCGGCGTGCTGCTGGCCGGGCAGCTGAGCGTGATCATCGCCCTCGCCGATTACGGGCTCGCTCTGGGCCTGCTGTCGCCGGGGCTGCGGGCCGGTGCGATCATGCTCGTGGCGGTCTCCGCGGTGGTGTCGCCGGTCGCCTTCCGGTGGCTGGTGCCCCCGTCGCAGCGGCCGGCCGCCGAATCGGAGGAGGCACCGTGACCGCGCCCCGGCCCGTCCACGACCCGCTGCCGCTGCCGGTCACGGCGGCGGACCGGCGGAGGCGGGCCGACCGGGTGGCCGAGATCGGCCGTCGGGTGGCTGCGGGGCGCTACCGGGTGCCGGCCGAGGAGGTGGCGGAGGCGATCGTGGCCTTCCACCGCCGGGAGGAGCGCCGATGAGGGCCGTGCTGCAGCGGGTGTCCCGGGCGTCGGTGTCGGTGGACGGCGCCGTGGTCGGCGCCATCGGCACCGGGTTCGTGGTGCTGCTCGGGGTGGCCGGCGGCGACTCGGCGGCCGACGTCGAAGCCCTGGTCGCCAAGGTCGCCGGGCTGCGGGTGTTTCCCGACGACGACGGGAAGATGAACCGCTCGCTCGTCGAGGCAGACGGCGCGGTGCTGCTGATCAGCCAGTTCACCCTGCTGGCCGACGTCCGCAAGGGGCGCCGCCCGTCCTTCACCGGCGCCGCCGACCCCGCGGACGCCGCCCGCCTGGTCGACGAGGCAGCCGCCGGGTTCGAGGCGGCCGGCATCGAGGTGGAGACCGGGAGGTTCGGGGCCCACATGGACGTGGACCTGTGCAACGACGGCCCGGTGACGATCGTCGTGGACACCGCCGGAGGGCGGGTGGTCTGATCAGCCCCGCTCGCCGGCTCCCTGCAGCCAGGCGGTGCCCCGGTCGCAGAACCGCAGGAAGTCGCACGATCGACACCGGTCGCCCGGCCTGGCATCCCGTTCGCCCGCTGCGGCCCCGGTCATGAGGGCGTCGATGCGGCTGCGGGCCTCGTCGAGCCAGGAGTCGTCGACGTCCTCCCCGACCTCCTCCAATCCGCCGCCGAGGTAGGCGAACGACACCCGCACCCGCTCGGGCGTCCCCGCAGCGAACCCGGCGTCGGCCACGGCGACGGCGTAGGCCTGCAGCTGCACGCGGCGGGAGGGGTCGTCCGTACGGCGCCCGCTCTTGAAGTCGACGACCTCCCACGTGCCGGGCTCGGGCTCGTAGACGGCGTCGATGCGCCCGGCCAGCACCCCGCCGTCCGTCTGCAACTCGAAGGGCGCCTCCACCATGATCGGGCGCCGCTCGGCGAACCGGCTGCCGAGGAACACCTCGAACGGCCCGGGCCCCCCGGGACCGGCGTCGGCGCCGCCGGTCGCGGTGTCGCCGGCGGCGTCGAGGTCGTAGAAGGCCTCGTCGGCCTCGTCGAAGGGGACGGCTCCCCGATGGTGCAGTTCGATGCGGCGGTGGACCTCCACGCCGCGCCGCAGCGCGGGCGATGGGCGGCGGGGGAGCCGGTCCACCTCGCTCCAGTGGAAACGGCGCGGGCACGCGGCGAACGTCACCAGACCGGTGACCGAGGTGCGGAACGGGGCGGGGCCCGACGGCGCACCCCCGGGCTCGGGCAGGCCGTCGAGCGTCAGCGCCAACTGCCCGGCGGCCTCCTCCACCGCGTCACCCGCCCCGGCGGCGGCGGCCGCTTCGGCGACCGATCCCGGGTCCTCGACGGCGGTGCGCAGCGCCTCGCGCCAGCCCCCGGGGAACAGCGGATCGGGGCCGTCCGCGTCGACGGCCTCGAACCGGAGCGTGGCCGGCGGGCTGCCGGGGTCCTCGACGGCGGACACGATCTCGGCTCCCTCCGTCTCCGCCGCCAGTTCGTACAGCCGGCTCGGGCCCTTGGCCGTCTTCTCGGTGTACCAGGCCGCCCCGGTGGCGACCAGGGTGTGGGCGGCCCGGGTGACCGCCACGTAGGCGGTGCGCCACTCCTGGTCGTCGTGGAGGCCGCGCACGACCTCCCGGCGCTCCCCGGCGTCGGCGGGGAGCGCCGGCAGGTAGCCGGCGTCGAGCCGCACCTCGTGGGGCAGGTACCAGGCCCTCGCCACCGGGTCGGCGTAGGTGTGGGCCCGGGAGGGGAACGTCCCCGAGCACAGCGCCGGCAGGAACACCACCGGCCACTCCAGTCCCTTGGCGCGGTGGACGGTCAGCATGGCGACGGCGTCCTCGCCGCTCACCCGGGCGGTGTCCAGTTCGTCGGCGGCGCCCTCCTCGCCGAGCAGGTCGAGGTAGTCCAGGAACGCCGCCAGCGACGGCCGGCCCTCCAGCGGGCTCCACTCCTCGGCCAGGTCGAGGAACCGGTACAGGTTGAGCCGGGCCGAGAGCCGGGCGGCGTCGTCGAGGGCCTCCACCTCGGGCCACGCCCCGGTGCGGTCGAGCACCAGTCGGCACAACTCGACCAGGCTGACGCCCTGGGCCTCGGTGAGCAGCGAGCGGTGGGTGGCCCGGAACGACCGCAGCCGCCCGGCGGTGCGGTCGTCGAGGCCCTCGCACTCCTCCAGGGAATCGACGGCCTCGAGCAGCGCCCACCCGATGCCGCCGAGGTCGTCCCCGGCGTCGTCGTGGTGGCCGCGCACCCAGGCGGCGAGCGGGGCCAGGTCGCCCATGCCGAGCCGGTAGGCGGCGCCGAGCAGCACCCGCATGAGGGCGGGGGCGTCGTCGGGACGGCCCAGCAGGCGCAGCCACGCATGCAGGTCGGCCACCTCGGGCACCTCGAGCAGGCCGCCGAGGGCGGCCACCTCCACCGGCACCCCCTGCCGCTCGAGGGCGTCGCGCACCAGGCCGATCTGGCGGTGCTTGCGGAACAGGATGCCGATGTCCCGCCAGGCGGTGCCGTCCTCGTGGAGGCGGCGGACCTCGGCGGCGACCCAGCGGGCCTCGTCCACGGCGGTGCGGAACCACCCGGCGCGGACCGTGCCGTCGGCGGCGTCCGGCAGCGGGACGAGGTCGCCGAGGTCGCCGGCCCGCCCGATCTCCCCGCGCACCCGGTTGGCGAGATCGATGACCCGTCGGGTCGAGCGGCGGTTGAGGGTGAGGCGCTCGGTGTGGGCGGGAGCCCCGCCGGCGGCGGGGAAGTGCTCGGGGAAGTCGGCGAAGTTCTGCAGCGAGGCGCCGCGCCACTCGTAGATGGTCTGGTCGGCGTCGCCGACCGCGGTGACCGGGAAGCCGCCCCCGAACAGGGCGCGCAGCATCTCGCGCTGGGCGGGATTGGTGTCCTGGTACTCGTCGAGCAGGACCACCCGGTACCGGTCGCGGATGCGTCCGGCGATCTCGGGGTGCGACGTGACCAGGCGGTGGGCGGCGGCGATGAGGTCGGCGTAGTCCACCACCCCGAGCTCCCGCTTCCGCGCCGCATAGGCGGCCAGGGCATCCGCCATCTCGGTGCGGGCGGCGGCGACCTCCGGGTCCTCACCGACGCCCCGCACCGCGTCCGGCCCCAGCAGGTGGTCGCCCAGCTGCCCGGCGAGCGTCGCCAGCTCGTCCACCCGGCGGCCGGGGGCGGTGAGGTCGAGCGCGGTGTGGGCGCCGGCGGCCAGGGCGTCGCGCAGCAGCTGCCGGGTGTAGCCGGGGGTGACCACCGCCGCCGAGCGGTCCACCCCGACGAGGGCGCCGAACTCCCGCAGCACGCCGTAGGCGAACCCGTGGTAGGTGGAGACCTCGACCTCCCGGCCCTCCGCCGACAGCTCGGGGAGGAACGACCGGAGCCGGGCCGACAGCTCCTCGGCCGCCTTGTTGGTGAAGGTGATGCCCAGCGCCTGCTCGGGCTCCACCCGTCCGGAGGCGACCAGATGGCGGAGCCGGAGCGCCATGGTGGTGGTCTTGCCGGTGCCGGCCCCTGCGGTGACCCGCAGCGGGAGCAGCGGGTAGTCGATGATCACCTTCTGCTCGGGGGTGGGGACGATGGTCATCCGAGATACGCCTCCCGGCCTTCCGGCCACTCGGGGCAGACGGTGCGGACCGGGCACCGCTCGCACTGCTGCCCGGTGACCGGGGCCCAGTCCTCGGCGGCGATGCCGTCGGCGGCCTGCCGCATGAGGCCCTCCACCTCGCCGAGGAGGCCCGGGTCCAGGTCGCGGGTGATCACCGAGGCCGCCTTCTTGGACGGGTACCAGTACTGCGCCTCGGCCACGTCGCCGAGGGCGGCGAGGGCGGCGTCCTCCCGGGCGGCGAGCACGTAGAAGCCCAGCTGCACCGAGCGGGCGGCGTCGGCGACTGCAGGGACCGTCGCCGAGGTCTTGTAGTCCACGATGCGGACGGTGCCGCCGGATTCCTCCACCCGGTCGATCCTGCCCCTCCAGACCACGCCGCCCACCTCCAGGGTCACCGGGTGCTCGACGGCCGCCACGCTCCCGGTGCTCGGCCACTTGTCGTACAGGTGCTCGAGCACCCGCTCGGCGCGGCGCCGCCACGCCGATGCCCACGGCTCGCCGCCGAAGGCGCCGGCGTCGAACCGGCGGTCGAGGGCGTCGAGGGCTTCGCCCACGGTGGCGTGCGGGTCGCCCCGGTCGAGGGCGGCCCGCTCCACCTCCTCGAGCACGCCGTGGACCAGCGTGCCGAAGTCCAGGTACACCGAACCGCCCTCGTCCACCCGCAGCCACCGCCGGAAGGCGTACAGGCGCGGGCAGGTGAGATAGGACTCGGCCTGGCTGGGGGAGAGGGGCGTCCCCGGCGGGACCAGCCCGGTGTCGGGGCCGCGTCGGGCCACCCCGGCGAACTCCGACGCCTCGCGGCGGCGCCACGGCCCCGGGCCGGTGAGGGCCCCGAGGGCCGCCAGACGGCGGGGCCCCGGCTCGCCGGGGTCGCGGACGATGCGGCGCAGCCAGGCCTCGGCCTCCATCGGCGTGGAGGGCGGGCCGGCGGGGCCGGGCGGCCCGGGTGGCGACGCGCCGGGGCCGGCGATCAACGAGAGGAAGCGGCTCGGCATGCCGCGGCCGTCCTCGTAGCCGGCGGTGGTGCAGGTCCACACCACCCGGGTGGTGGCCCGGCACATGGCGGTGTAGGCGAGCCGCATCTCCTCTTGCAGCCGGAATCGGGTGTAGGCGGCGGGGTCCTCCGGCTGCGAGCCGGACAGGTGGCGGGACCCGAGCAGCGACTCGCGGGCGCGCAGGTCGGGGAACGAGCCCTCCCGGGCGTCGGCGATGAAGACGACGTCCCACCCCCGGCCCTTGGCCTGGTGGAGGGTGGTGAGCGACAGCCGCGCCTCGCCGCCCGTGCGGTACTCCAGCAGCGGCGTCGCCTCGAAGTCCTCCGACTCGCTCCACCGCAGGTAGTCGGCCAGCGTGGCCGACGGGTCGCGCTCGCCGAGGCGGCCGAGCACCTGGGCCAGCGACGACCACGCCGCCCGGTCGCCGGAGCGCTTCGGATCGAGCGCCGCCGCGGCGAATTGGGGAAGGGTGGACCAGAGGTGCCAGAACCCCTCGGCGGCGGGTGCCTCCGCCGCCCAGGTGGGGTCGTCGAGCACGCCGGCGAGCGGCCCCCCGCCGGGCACCGCCCTCCGGATCACGGCCGGCCAGGCGTCGCCGCTGCGCGCCTGGTCGCGCTGGGCGTCGCGCATCGCCGACAGGGGGAGGCCGACGAGCGGGCCGAGCAGGATGCGCGCCACCGCCTCGACGGCGCCGCCGCTGCCGGTGGCGACCCGGATGCAGTCGAGCACCAGGCGCACCGCGGGGTGGTCGGCGAGGCGGGTGTCGGGCGGGTCGTGGGGGATGGCGCGCCGTTCCAGCGCCCGCGACAGTTCGGGGAGGACGTGGCGCTTGCTCCGGACCAGCACCGCCATCCGGCCGTAGGGGATGCGGTCACGCAGGTGCATCCGCTGCGCCTCGGCGGCGATCCACTCCGCCTCGTGGGTCGACTGGTCGAAGGCGTACACCTCCACCGAGCCGCGGCCCGGCGCCGGCTCGACCGGTCCCGCGGCGCCGGGGAGGTCGCCGCCCGCCGTCACCCTGACGGCGGCGTCGAGGATCTCCGACGGCACCCGGAAGGAGGTGGTGAGGACGATGCGGCGCGCCGGCGTCCCGTCGGGGCCGGGGAACTGCTCGGGGAAGGCGGCGACGTTGGTGACCTCCGCCCCCCGGAACGAGTAGATCGACTGGTAGGGGTCGCCGGCCGCGGTGAGGTTGCGGTGGCCGCGGGTGAGGCGCTCCAGCAGGGTGGCCTGGGCGACGGTGGTGTCCTGGTACTCGTCCACCAGCACGTAGGGATGCTGGGCGGCGACGGCGTCGCGCACGGTGGGGTCGCCCAGCAGCCCCACCGCCTCGGCCTGCAGGCTGCCGTAGTCGATGCGTGCCCGGCGCCGGAGCTCGGCCTGGTAGCGCTCCAGGAAGGCGGGCAGGGCGCGCCACTGCGGGCGGTCGGCAGCCTTCGCCGCGAGCGCCGCCGGGTCGATGAGGTGCTCCCGGCAGCGGAGGACGAAGTCGGCCACCTCGTCGGCGAACCCGGCCGTCCCCAGCAGCCCCCGGTAGAGGACGGGCCACGCGCCGGGGTCCTCGGAGCCGAGCAGGTCGGCCACGACCGCCACCTGTTCGGGGCCGGTCAGCAGGGCGGGCACCGCACCCGGGCCCGACCCGTCGATGCCGTGGGCCTCGAGCAGGCGGAAGGCGAGGGAGTGGAAGGTGGACGCCGGCACCGTGGTGATGGACCGTCCCAGGCCCGCCCCGATCCGGGTGCGGAGGTCGGCGGCACCGCGCCGCGAGAAGCTCAGCACCAGGATCTGCTCGGGGTGGACGCCCCCGTCGATGAGGTGCAGCGCCCGGCGCACCAGGAACTCGGTCTTGCCGGCACCCGGGCCCGCGACCACCAACTGCGGCCCGTCGGTGGCGGCGATCGCGTCGTCCCAGCCGTCGGGGCCGATACGGATCTCCGGGGTGGTCGCCATGCGGCGAGGCTATCGCAGCGGTGTGACGCGCCGCCGGGGGAGGCTCGGTAGCCTGGCGCCGCGCAGCGGGAGAGGGAGCATGACCGCAGAGTCCACCACCGGGAGCGTCTACGAGTTCGACTCGCCGATGTTCCGTGAGGCGCTCGCCCAGTTCGACCGGGTGGGGGAGATGATCGGCCTCGACGACAACATCCACGCCCGCCTGCGCGTCCCGCAGCGGGCCATGGTGGTGGCGTTCCCGTTCCGCCACGACGTCTACCGCGACGTCGAGACCGTGTTCGGATACCGGGTGCAGCACGTGCTGTCGATGGGGCCCACCAAGGGCGGGGTCCGCTACGCCGCCGATGTGAGCCTCGGTGAGGTGGCCGCCCTGGCGATGCTGATGACATGGAAGTGCGCCATCGTCGGCCTCCCCTTCGGCGGCGCCAAGGGCGGGGTGCGGGTGGACCCGACCCGGCTGTCCAGCCCCGAGAAGCAGCGGGTCACCCGGCGCTACACGTCGGAGATCATCAACTTCATCGGCCCCAACAAGGACATCCCCGCTCCCGACATGGGCACCGACGAGCAGACGATGGCCTGGATGATGGACACCTACAGCCAGAACGTCGGCCACACCGTGCCGGCGGTCGTCACCGGCAAGCCGCTGGCGCTGGGCGGGTCGACCGCCCGCCGCGAGGCCACCGGACGCGGGGCGATCAGCCTGCTGCCGACGGCGGCCCTCAGGCTGGGGATGACGGTGGAGGGCGCCAGGGTGGCCATCCACGGGTTCGGCAACGTGGGCCAGTACGCGGCCGTCGCCGCCACCGAGCTGGGGTGCCGGGTGATCGCGGTGTCCGACATCAGCGGCGGTGTCCACCGCGAGGACGGCATCGACGTGGAGGAGGCGATGGCGTGGGTGGCCGAGCACCGCTCACTCGAGGGCTACGAGGGCGGTGACCGCATCACCAACGAGGAACTGCTCGAACTCGAATGCGAGGTGTTGCTCCCCGCCGCCATCGCCGGCGTCATCACCGGTGAGAACGCCGGCCGCATCAAGGCGCGCCTCGTCATCGAGGGCGCCAACGGGCCCACCACCCTGGAGGCCGACCGCATCCTCGAGGAGCGGGGGATCATGGTGGTCCCCGACGTGCTCGCCAACGCCGGCGGCGTGACCGTGTCGTACTTCGAGTGGGTGCAGGACCTGCAGAACTACTTCTGGTCGGAGAACCAGATCGTCGGGAGGCTGCGGGAGATCATGAACTCTGCCTTCTCCGAGGTGCTCGACGTCGCCGACCAGGAGGGCGTGGGGCTGCGCACCGCAGCGCTGATCAAGGGGATCCGGAGGGTGGCGCGTGCCAAGGTCGCCCGCGGGGTGTTCCCCTAGGCGCCGCCGCCCGCCTCGTCGGCGAAGGCGGGGCACTGGTCGCGGAATGAGCACCAGTCGCACAGCCGCCCGGGACGGGGCGGGAAGTGGTCCTCGGCGATCGCCCTGTCGATGGCCGACCACAGCGCCCGGAGCTGGCGGTCCATGGCGTCGAGCTGACCGTCGTTGACCGGGATCTCGTACACCGTCGGGCCGTTGAGGTACACCAGCCGGACGGCATCCGGCGTGCGGCCGACGCGGCGCCGGATGAGCAGGGCGTAGATCTTCAGGGCGAAGAACGCCGGGAGGGCGTAGCGCTCCGGCGGGGCCTTGCCGGTCTTGTAGTCGGTGATGACCAGCCGCCCGTCCACCTCCTCCATGCGGTCGAGGATGCCCCGGATGGTGATGCCGTCGAGGTCCTCGAGCATGTCGAGTTCGCGGTCGAGCGGGTCGAAGGACGACGGGTCCTCGACGGTGAAGTAGTTGGCCAGCAACTCCAGGCTCTCGACTCCCCAGGCGCGCTCCTCCTCGACCGACTCGAACAGGTCGGCGTACTCCTCGGTGCGCAGCTCCGCCCAGGCCTCACGGAACAGGTCGTAGAGGGCCTCGGGGGTCCGCTCGGGCGCGGGGCGGTCGAACAGCCGCTGCAGGGCGAGGTGGGCCGTGGTGCCCCGTGCCTGGTAGATCGACGGCGGCTCCGGCAGCCGGTCGATGGCGCGGAACTTGAACAGCTGCGGGCAGGTCTTGAAGTCGCCTGCCCTGCTGGGGGAGAGGGTCTCGAGTGCCATCGACGAGGACTGTACCGGGGCGGGGTGACAGGCCACCGGACCGGCACCCCGCTGCCGCCCGGGACGGCCCGCGAAAACCCCTGGTGAGCCGCGAAAACGATCCAGCGCCTCCGCTTGACGGTGGCCCCCCGCCGCCGTACCTTGCCTCCACTTCCTCCTCGGGACCGAAAGGAAACGGGGAGGCGGATTGCTCCTCGGGACCGAGAGGAACCGAGGAGACGGCCTCGGAGGAGGCTCCCGCAAGGGAGACGCCCGAGAGGGCCTTCGGGCTCACTCGGGCGACCTCCGGGGCCACGGCCCAGACGCCGGGTTTCGGCCCGGCAGACGGGTTCCCTCCGGGGACGCTTCGCAAGGAGCGGCCGACGGAGGTCGAGGCCCCGAGGTGGCAGCGGTTTCGGCCGAGGCTTCCTCGGGGCTCTCGCGTGCGGGCTACCCGGTCACCCTGAGGACGATGGCGGGGACGGCGCCCAGCCAGATCGCGCCGAACAGGGCGACCATCGGCCACTCCCGCCGCTCCACGTAGTACCCGGGGGACTGGGTGATCGACGAGAGCAGCAAGCCCAGGCCGAGGCACGAGGCGGCCAGCGACCAGCGCCCATCGGGGGATGCGAGCGTGGCCGCCGCCCCGGAGAGCAGCGCCGCCGCCGTCAGGATCTCCGCGGCGACGTGGAACCAGATGTCGCGCCGTCCCTCGGCGATCTCCGGCACGCCGCCGGTGGCGATCGCCACCACCCAGAACGCCGGCATCGCCACGCCCACCGCGATCGAGAACCCCACTGCGTACCAGAGCCCGGCCGTCATCGCCCTCCTCCCGTAGGGGTTCCAGCGTGGACCCCGGGAGCGCCGTCCGGGAGGGCCGTTGGTCACTCGCGAAAAGATCCCCTGGGGCGCGAAAACCAACCACGCTCCCGGGTTGACACGGGGCTCGCGCCGCCCCTACCTTGAGTTCACCGTCGAGGTGGGAGACCACCGAGGCGGAGGCTCCGGCCTCCTCGCAAGGGGAACGGCGGAACCGGGCCCTCGGGCACGGAGACGTCGGGGCGGGAACCGACCGGAACGGGCTTCGGCCCGGGCCGGGAGCGGAGCAGCCGAAAGGGTGCTTCGCCGAGGAGGCCCCGAGAGGGTTGAGGCTTCGGCCGAGGCTCACTCGGGGCTTCCCGCGTCCCGGGGTGCAGGCACGTAGGATGCTCGGCATGGCATACCCAGAGCGCTTGCTGTCAGAAGGCGAAGAGATCATCCGCCAGTTTCGCCCCCACTGGAGGATGTTGGCCTTGCCGGCCGGCTGGACGGTGCTCTTCATCGCCGTCGTGGTGGTCACGTGGGTGTACATGCCGGACTCGCCGGACTGGCTGTCCTGGGTGTCCTGGATCGTGACGGCCGCCGCCGGCGTCGCCTGGATCCGCCTGGCGCTCTACCCGTTCGTGGCGTGGTGGTTCACCTGGTACGTGCTCACCAACGAGCGGCTCATCACCCGCAGCGGCATCTTCGCCCGCAAGGGCCTCGAGATCCCGCTGGAGCGCATCAACGACGTCCAGTTCAACCAGAACATCCTGGAGCGCGTCCTCCGCTCCGGCGACCTCCTGGTGGAGTCCGCCGGGGAGATGGGCCAGAGCCGGTTCAGCGACATCCCCACCCCCGAGCAGTTCCAGAGCCTCCTCTATGCCGTCAGGGAGGAGCGGTCGAAGGCGCTGGCCGGCTTCACCACGGAGACGGCAGGCGGCGGTGCGGTGGGCGACCTGGAACGGCTCGCCAAGCTGTTCAAGGACGGGCTGATCACCGAGGACGAGTACCAGGCGCAGAAGCGCAAGCTGCTCGACCAGTAGCGCTCAGCGCACCACGCCGTCCTGCACGACCATCCGCGGCCGCTCCAGCGCCGCCAGGTCGGTGAGCGGGTCGCCGTCCACCAGCAGGAGGTCGGCGAACGACCCCTCCCGGATCACGCCCCTCCCGGGGACCCGCAGCGTGTCGGCCACCAGCGACGTCGCCGCGGCGATGGCGCCCGCGTTGCCCATGCCGAGGCCGGCGAGCAGCCGCATCTCCCTGGCCAGGAGACCGGGCGGGTTGAACGGCGTGCCGGAGTCGGTGCCGGCCAGCACCCTGGCGCCCTCGGCGATGGCGATCCGGATGCCCGCGGCGGCGGCGGCCGCCACCTCCTCCGCCCGGGAGCGGAGGTCTGCAGGCAGGGCGCCCGTCTGCTCGATCATCACGTCGATGCCGGTGAGCGTCGGCACCAGGGCCACCCCCTGACCGGCGGCGCGGCGGGCCTGCTCGGCGGTGATCCCGGTGGCGTGCTCGATGGTGTCGATGCCGGCGTCGAGCGACATCTCGATGCCGACCGGCCCGTGGACGTGGGCCGCCACCAGCACGCCGAGGCGGTGCGCCTCGTCGGTGGCCGCCGCCAGTTCGTCGGCCGACATCACCACGTCGTAGCCGTGGCTCCCGGTGCCGAGGACGCCGCCGGTGGGGAACAGCTTGATCACCGCCGCCCCCCGGGCCACCTCCCCGGCCACGGCGGCGCGCACCGCGTCTGGCCCGTCGGCCTCCACGCCGATCATCCAGCCGTGCCCGCCGGTGGGGGTGATGCCCCGCCCGGCGGCGATGATCCGGGCGCCGACCAGGTCGCCGCGCGCCTGGGCGGCGGCGATCTCGACGGCCACCCCGTCGCGGGAACCCTGGTCGCGCGCGGTGGTGATGCCGGCGGCGAGCAGCCGGGCGGCGTTGACGGCGGACCGCTCCCGCACCTCCTCCATCGGCTCGTCGGCGACCCCGTCGATCCCCTCGATGGTGGCGTCGAAGCACAGGTGGACGTGGGCGTCGATCAGCCCCGGCAGCAGGGAAGCGCCGCCGGCGGCGACGGTCTCGGCTCCGGCGGTGTCGGCGCCGCCGTCCGGGCCCACCCAGGTGATGCGGTCCCCCTCCCACACGACCGTGTGGCCGGGCAGGGGCGGGGCGGTGGTGCCGTCGAACAGCGTGGCTCCGGTGATGGCGTGGCGGGACACGGGCGCTCCTCGTGAGGTGACCTGCCGACGGTAGCGGCCGCATCGCTACCGTCGGCGGTGATGAGGACGCTGCATGCGCACTGGGCGTGGGTGGCGGTGGCCGTCTCCGGCGCCGTCGGCCTGTGGGGGCTCGGCGCCGCCGCGCTGCGGCGCCGCCCCGGACGGGCGTTCGACGCCGGGGTGTGGGCGGCGGTGGGGTCGCTGCTGGTGCAGGCCGCGCTCGGCTTCGCCGTGTACGGCGAGGGGCTCCGTCCCGGCGACCGGCACCTGTTCTACGGGTTCCTCGTGCTGTTCACGCTGGCAGGCGCCTACATCTTCCGGGCGCGCATCGCCCGGAGGCCTGCGCCGGCGTGGGGCGTGCTGCTGTTGTTCTCGATGGGCCTGGCGATCCGGGCATGGGCGACCGTGGCCGGTTGACGCCCTGCGGCCTACGATGGCCGCCGCTCCGAGGGAGGGATCTCGTGTTGCTGCAAGGGAAGCGCCTCGTCATCACCGGCGTGCTCACCGACGACTCGATCGCGTTCCACACCGCCCGGGTCGCCCAGGAGCAGGGCGCCAGGGTGGTGCTGACCGGGTTCGGCCGCGCCAGGCGCCTCACCGAGCGGTCGGCGAAGCGCCTGCCCGAACCGCCCGACGTCTACGAACTGGACATCACCAGCGCCGACGACATGGCGGCGCTGGTGGCTGCGCTCGACGAGCGGTGGGGCGGCGTGGACGGGGCGCTGCATGCCATCGCCTACGCCCCCGAGGACGCCCTCGGCGGGCGCTTCCTGGAGACCCCCGCCGAGAGCGCGGGGACCGCCTTCCTCACCTCGGCGTTCTCCTACAAGACTCTCGCGGTCGGCCTGCTGCCGCTGTTCCGCAAGGCCGGGGGAGGGGCGCTGGTGACGCTCGACTTCGACAACAGCCAGGCCTGGCCGGCCTACGACTGGATGGGCGTGGCGAAGTCGGCCCTGCAGTCGGTGACCCGCTACCTGGCCCGGGACCTGGGCGCCGACGGCATCCGGGTGAACGCCGTGTCGGCCGGGCCGCTCGGCACGGTGGCGGCCAAGTCGATCCCCGGGTTCTCGGTGTTCCAGGACGTCTGGGGCGGCCGGGCCCCGCTGGGGTGGGACGTCGCCGACCCGGAGCCGGTGGCGAAGATGGCCGCGGTGCTGCTGAGCGACTGGGCGACGAGCACCACCGGCGAGATCGTCCACGTGGACGGCGGGTTCCACGCCATCGCCGCCGCTCCCACCGAGTAGCCGCCGGGCGAACCGGTAATCTCCGCCCATGGCCAGGGTCGCGGTGTTCTTCGGCGGGCGCTCGGAGGAGCACGAGGTGTCGTGCGTCTCCGCCGTCGCCGTGATCGAGGCGCTCGCCCACAAGGGCCACGACGTGCTCGCGGTGGGCATCGGCCGTGACGGCGGCTGGCACCTGGTGGACCCGGCCTCCCGCCCCCTCGCCGCCGAGGGCCCCGCCGTGGTGCTGGAGGTGCCGGACGGGGCCCTCCGCTCCGGAGACACCCGGCTCGCCTTCGACGTGGCGTTCCCGGTGCTCCACGGCCCGTACGGCGAGGACGGCACCGTGCAGGGCATGTTCGAGATGGCGGGCGTCCCCTACGTCGGCAGCGGCGTGGTCGGCTCGGCCGTGGCGATGGACAAGGACGTCGCCAAGCGGCTGTTCGCCGAAGCCGGCATCCCGACCAGCCCGTTCCTCACCATCCGCGCCGGCGGCTTCGCCGACGACCCGGCCGGCGTGATCGCCCGGGTCGCCGCAGTCCTGGGCTACCCGGTGTTCGTGAAGCCGGCCGAACTGGGCTCGTCGGTGGGCATCAGCCGGGCCGTGGACGACGAGTCGCTGAAGGACGCCGTCCAGGAGGCGCTCCGCCACGGCGACAAGGCCGTCGCCGAGCAGGAGGTGCGGGGCCGGGAGATCGAGGTGGCCGTCCTCGAGGGCCCCAGGGCGTCGGTGCCGGGCGAGATCGTGGTGTCGGGCTGGTACACGTACGAGGCCAAGTACCGCGACGACGCCACCACGCTGCTCGTGCCGGCGCCGCTGAGTGAGGCCGCCGCCGCCGAGGTGCGCGAACTGGCGAAGCGGGCGTTCACGGTGCTCGAGTGCCGGGGGCTGGCCCGGGTGGACTTCTTCTACGAGGAGGAGGGCCGGGGCTTCGTGATCAACGAGATCAACACGATGCCCGGGTTCACCCCGAAGTCGATGTTCCCGATGATGTGGGACGCGACCGGGCTGCCGTACCCGGACCTCTGCGACGAGTTGGTGGGCCTGGCGCTGGAGCGCTAGGGCGCGCGCCGAGAGGGCGGCGCCGCCGCTCCCGCCGGCTGCCTACAGCTTGACGACCGGGCAGGTCAGCGTGCGGGTGATCCCCGCGACGGCCTGGATCCGAGCGACGACCAGCTTGCCGAGCGAATCGACGTCGTCCGCCGACGCATGGACGATCGCGTCGTACGGGCCGGTCACGGCTGCGGACACCTCGACGCCGGGGATCTTGCTGACCTCGCCGGCGACCTGGGCGGCCTTGCCGACCTCGGTCTGGATGAGCACGTAGGCCTCGACCACCTGACACTCCTTCGTGGGCTGCGTGTTGGGGGGAACTCTACCGTCCGGGGCGCGCGGCGTGGCACCGGCCGGTTTGGCCCGGGGGCGCCGCCCGCCGATACTTCCCGCCCATGCCCATCGTCCTGCTCGCCGCCGCCGCCGGGGCCCTGCTCTCGGCCGTCAATGCGTCGCTGAGGCGACCCCGCCGGTTCGGCCCGCTGTGGCTGCCGGCGATGGTCACCGGCGAGACGGCACCGTGGGGGATCGCGCTGCGTCTGGGCATCGGCGCCGCCTTCGCCGCCGCCGGTTGGGCGGGGGGATGGGCAGGCCGCACCGGGCTGGCGCTGCTGGGCATCTCGGCGGCGCTGCTGGCGGTGAACCACGCCGCGGCGCTGCGGGCCAGGGCGCTGATGGCGGCCGCCGCCTCGGAGGCGCTCGGTGAGCCGGTGACGCTGCCGCCGACGCCGTGGTGGCGGCTGCTGCGCCCCTACCCGTCGCCGCCCCGCCGGGTGCGCGTGGAACGCGACGTCTCCTACGGCCCGGAGCGGGCGCACCGCATGGACGTCTACCGCCCGGCGTCGCCCGCCGGACCGGGGCCGGTGCTGGTGCAGGTGCACGGCGGCGGTTGGACGCACGGGCGGCGGGACCAGCAGGCGCGCCCGCTGCTGCACCGGATGGCGGCCGCCGGGTGGGTGGTGTGCAGCATCTCGTACCGGCTCACGCCGCCGGCGGTGTGGCCGGAGCACCTGGTCGACGTGAAGCGGGCCATCGCCTACGTGCGCGAGCACGCCGCCGGGCTGGGCGCCGACGCCTCGTTCGTGGCGGTGACGGGCGGCTCGGCGGGGGGGCAGCTGGCAGCGATGGCGGCGCTGACCGCAGGCAATGCCGGCTACCAGCCGGGCTTCGAGGAGGCCGACACCGCGGTGCAGGCGTGCGTGCCGGTGTACGGGGTGCACGACATGCTGCGGCGGGACGGCATCACGCCCAAGTGGCCGTACCTGGCCACCCACGTGCTCCGGTCCGATCCCGTCGAGGACCCGGAGCGGTGGGCGTCGGCGTCGCCGATCCGCTCGGCCCGGGCCGAGCGCCCGCCGTTCCTGATCGTCCACGGCGCTGCCGACACGCTCGTAGGGCCCGGCGAGTCCGAACGGCTGGCCGATGCGCTGCGTGCGGCGGGAGGGCCTCCGGTCGGCCTCGCCGTGCTGCCGGGCGCCACGCACGGCTTCGACGTGATGCACTCCTTGCGCGCCGAGCGCACGGTGGACGGGGTGCAGGCGTTCCTGGAAGGGTGGTGGCGGCGCCACCGCGCCGCCGGCGACGGCCCCTAGGAGCCGTCGGAGCCGAGGCGGACCGAGGTGGCGACGGTGCGCCCGCCGTCGTCCCGGGTGTCGAACACGATGCGCTGCCCCTGGCGGAGGGTGCGGAAGATGCTGCCCCGGAGCGAGCCCGGGGCGAGGGCGACCTCGGTGGTGCCGTCGTCGAGCAGGATCACGCCGAGGCCTGTCTCCGGGTCGTAGACCTTGACGACGCCCTGCACCGGGCTAGACCTTCTCGATCTTGCCGGCCTTGATGCACGAGGTGCAGACCCGCATCCGTTTCGAGTTGCTGCCGTCCCTGACGCGGACGCGCTGGATGTTGGGCAGCCAGCGTCGGCTGCTCCGGCGGTGCGAATGGCTGACCTGCTTGCCGACCCATGGCCCCTTGCCACAGACCTCGCAGCGATAGGACATGGAGACCTCCTGACGAGCGGCCGGAAGGATAGCAGCGGGCGGAGGGCACACCATCCGGCGGCGCCCGTATACTCCCCGAACCGTGAGCACCAAGGTGTCCGAGATGCGTGCCGCGATGGTCCGGGGGGCGCTGCGGCGCTACCTGGGCCTGCTGCGCGAACAGCAGGAAGCCCTCAATCGCCTCAACGTCTACCCGGTGCCCGACGGCGACACCGGCTCCAACATGGTCGCGACCATGGAGTCGGTGGACGACCACCTCGGGCACTCCCGCAAGATGGACGAGGTGGCCGAGGCCGTCGCCCGCGGCTCGCTGATGGGCGCCCAGGGCAACAGCGGCATCATCCTGTCCCAGATCCTGCGGGCGATGGCCTCCACGCTGGAGGGACGGGAGGCGCTCGATGCCGCCGGGCTGCGCGAGGCGCTGTCGGGGGCGTCGGCGGCCGCCTACCAGGCGGTCGGCCGTCCCGTGGAGGGCACCATCCTCACCGTGCTGCGGGAGACCGCCGAGGCGATCGCCGCCGACGACGGCGACGACCTGGCCGTCGTCCTCGGCGCCGCCTACCGGGCCGCCGAGGCGTCGCTGCGGAGGACGCCCGACCTGCTGCCGGTGCTGGCGGAGGCCGGCGTGGTGGACGCCGGCGGTGCGGGGTTGCTGCTGCTGTTCGCCGCCCTGGCGGAGGAAGTGGGCGGTGCGCGGCCGGCCCTCCCCTCCGACCTGCTCTCGGCCGCCGCCGACCTGGGCGACCACCACGTCCACGACCCCGGCGACGCCGAGCACGGTGTGGGGGATCTCCGCTACGAGGTGATGTTCCTGCTCGACGGGGAGGACGGCGCAGGCGACCGCCTCAAGGAGGCGTGGGCGGAGATCGGTGACTCCATCGTGGTGGTCGGCGGGGACGGCGACTGGAACTGCCACATCCACACCGACCACATCGGAGCGGCCATCGAGGCCGGCATCGCCGAGGGTCGACCGCACCGCATCAGGGTCACCGACCTGCTGGAGCAGGCCGCCGCCGAGGAGATCCACGGGCCGAGCGGACCCGTGTTCGAGCCCCTCCCCGAGGCCCGCAAGGCCAGGGTCGGCGTGGTGGCGGTGGCCGCCGGGGACGGCGTCGTCGAGATGTTCCGCCAGTACGGGGTGCAGGCGGTGGTCGTCGGGGGCCAGACCATGAACCCGTCGGTCGGCGATCTGCTGGCCGCCGTCGAGGCGGCCCACGCCAAGACGATCATCGTGCTGCCGGACAACAAGAACGTCATCCCCGCCGCCGAGCAGTTGGACGCGCTCACCAAGAAGACCATCCACGTGGTGCCGACCCGCTCCGTCGTCCAGGGGCTGGCATCGTTGATCGGCTACGAGCCGAACGGCGACGCGGAGGAGATGGCCGCCGCCATGGCGGACGCCGCCGCCCAGTTGAGCACCGGCGAGATGACCACTGCGGTGCGCGACGCCCGCACCCCGGTGGGTGGCATCCGCCGGGGTGACTGGCTGGGCGTGGTGGACGGCAAGGTGCGGGTGATCACCCGGTCGAAGCAGGCGGGGCGGCTGCAGGCCTGGCTGGAGCGCAGGCTGCTCGGGAGCGAGCGCGCCGCGGCCCGTGCCGGGCGGCGGGCGGCCGCCTCCGAGCGCGCCGCACTGGTCGCCCTGCTCGAGCAGGTGGTGGACCCGGACCACGAGGTCGTCACCCTGCTCGCCGGGGAGGGCTCGGAGCCCGCCGCCACCGCCGCCGCCGCGGCCTGGCTGGCCGCCGAGCGGCCGGGCGCCGAGCTGCAACTGGCCGACGGGGGACAGCCGCTGTACCCCTACCTGATCGGCTCGGAGTGACCGCCGGGCGCAGCCTCGCCTACCTCGCCGGGGTGGAGATCGAGCGGGTGCAGGGGCTCTCCGGCAAGCGGGGCGCCGATCTCCGCAAGGCCGGCATCCGCAGCGTCGCCGACCTGCTGCTGCACGTGCCGCGGCGGTACATCGACCGCTCGCTGCAGGCGCCGCTGGCCGAACTGCCGGTCGGCGAGGAGGTCACCGCCATCGGGACGGTGAAGAAGGTGTCCACCCGCCGTCCCCGGGCCAAGCTGACGATCGTGGAAGCGACCGTCTTCGACGGGTCGTCGTACCTGTTCGCCGTGTGGTTCAACCAGGGGTTCCGGGCCCGCCAGCTCACGGAGGGTGCCGAGGTGGCGCTGTCCGGCAAGATCGAGCGCTTCCGGGGCAGGCTGCAGATGAAGTCCCCCGACGCCGACGTGCTCGACCGGCCTGCGGAGTCGCTCATCACCGGGCGGGTGGTGCCGGTGCACCCCAGCGCGGGCGGCGTGGGCCCCGGCTGGTTGCGCCGCGCCGTCCACAACGGGCTGAAGCGCTCCCGGCCCATCGCCGACCCGCTGCCGCCCGACCTGGTGGAGCGGCTCGGCCTGGTGGGCAGGGACACCGCGATCGCCGACATCCACTTCCCCGACACGATGGCCGACACCGGGCCGGCCCGGGAGCGGCTGGTGTTCGACGAGTTGTTCCGCCTCGAGGTGGCGCTGGCCATCCGCAAGCACCTGCAGGTGGAGGAGGAGGACGGGATCGAACACGCCGTCGGCGCCGGGCTGGTCGAGTCGTTCGTGGGCTCGCTGCCGTATTCGCTGACCGGGGCCCAGGAGCGGGTGATCGCCGAGATCCAGGCCGACATGGCCTCGCCCCACCCCATGCACCGCCTGCTGCAGGGCGAGGTCGGATCCGGCAAGACGGTGGTGGCCATGGCGGCGCTGCTCACGGGTGTCCAGGGCGGCTACCAGGGGGCGGTGATGGCCCCCACCGAGGTGCTCGCAGAGCAGCACCACCTGGGGCTCGCCCCGCTCGCCGAACTGGTGGGCGTGCGGATGGCCCTGCTGACCGGCTCGTCGCAGGACCGGGAGGCGGTGATCGAGGCGGTGGCCGCCGGGACCATCGACGTCGTGGTCGGCACCCATGCCCTCATCCAGGAGGGGGTGTCCTTCGACCGGCTCGGCATCGCGGTGGTGGACGAGCAGCACCGCTTCGGGGTGCACCAGCGGGTGTCGCTGCGCGACAAGGCCGACGGCCCCCAGCCCGACCTGCTCATCATGACGGCGACGCCGATCCCGCGCACCCTGTCGATGACCCTGTACGGCGACCTCGACGTGTCGGTGCTCGACGAGATGCCGGCCGGCCGCCGGGCCATCCGCACGATCGCGGCGTCGCCGGGGGAACTCGGCCCGGTCTGGGACCTGGTCCGGTCGGAGGCGGCGGCGGGGCGCCAGGCGTTCGTGGTGTGCCCCCTGGTCGAGGACAGCGACAAACTGCAGGCCGCCTCGGCCACCGCCGAGCACGAGCGGCTGCAGGCGGTGTTCCCCGACCTGCGGGTGGGCCTGCTCCACGGCCAGATGCGCTCCGCCGACAAGGAGGAGGTGATGGGCCGGATGCGGGCCGGCGAGATCGACGTGCTGGTGGCGACCACCGTCATCGAGGTGGGCATCGACATCGCCAACGCCACCGTGATGGTGATCGAGGACGCCGACCGCTTCGGCCTGAGCCAGTTGCACCAGTTGCGGGGCCGGGTGGGCCGCGGCGAGCACGCCTCGACGTGCGTCCTGGTGGCCGACCCCACCACGCAGGAGGGTGAGCAGCGGCTGGCGGCGATGCTGGCCACCACCGACGGGTTCCGCCTCGCCGAGGAGGACCTGCGCATCCGGGGCCAGGGCACGGTGTTCGGTGCCCGGCAAGCCGGGATGCCCGACCTCAAACTGGCCGACATCCTGGAGGACATCGACACGCTGGTGACGGCCCGCCGCGAGGCCTTTGCGCTCGTTGCCGGCGACCCCGGCCTGGACCGGCACCGCCCCGTCGCCGAGGAGTTGCGGGCGCTGCTGGGCGACGAGGTGGAATGGCTGCTGATCTCATGACGGTGCGGCGATGCGGGTGATCGCGGGGGCGGCCAAGGGCCGCAAGCTGCGGGCCCCGGGGGAGGGGACCCGGCCCATGATGGACCGCGTCCGCGAGGCGCTGTTCTCGTCGCTCGGCCCCGTCGTGGAGGGTGCGGACGTGCTCGACCTGTTCGCCGGGTCGGGCAGCATCGGCATCGAGGCGCTGAGCAGGGGGGCAGCACGCGTGGTGTTCGTGGAGCGGGCGCGGGGGGCGGTCCGCGTGCTCCGGGCCAACCTCGGGGACGTCGGCCTGGGCGGCGAGGTGGTGCCGGCGGACGCCGCCGCCTACCTCGCATCGACGCCGGACACCTTCGACCTGGTGTTCGTTGACCCCCCGTATGCGCTCCCGCTACCGTCGGTGGAGGAGATCCTCGGCCTGGTCGCGGCCCGGCTGAGGCCGGGAGGTGTGGTCGTGGTGCACCGCAGGGCCGGGACGGGGACGCCCCGGGCGGCGGGTCTCGCCCCTGCCGCCGTGCGGACGTACGGCGACACGGAGATCACCCGATTCGAGACCGAGGAGGACCGGTGACCACAGCCCTCGTGCCCGGGAGCTTCGACCCGCCGACCAACGGCCACGTCGACGTGATCGTCCGGTGCGCCAACCTCTTCGACCGGGTGGTCGTGGGGGTGGTCGGCAACCCCTCGAAGAGCCCCATGTTCACCTCGGAGGAGCGCATCGAGATGCTGCGCTCCTCCTGTGCCGAGTGGCCGCACCTGGAGTACGTGGCCTTCGACGGGCTGCTGGTGGACTGCGCCCGAGACGTGGGGGCGCAGGTGATCGTGAAGGGCCTCCGGGCCATGACCGACTTCGACTACGAGTTGCAGCTGGCCCAGATGAACCGGCATCTGTCGGGGATCGTGACCATGTTCGTGGCCACCGCGCCCGCCCTCGGGTACCTGTCGTCCTCGCTCGTGAAGGAGGTCGCCGGGCTGGGCGGCGACGTCACCAAGCTGGTGCCGCCGGCGGTGGCCGCGGCGCTGAAGGAGCGGATCGCCGATGACTGACGAGACCCCGCAGCAACCCGAGCCCGTGCAGGTCCCCCCGCGCCTGGGGGAGCTGCTGGAGCTGGTGGACGAGCTGATCCTGGCCGTGGAGGGGGCGCGCACCGTGCCCCTGTCCAACAACGTGATGCTGGATCGCGCCCGGCTCATCGACATGCTGTACCAGCTGCGCGACGAGCTGCCGGACGAGCTCCGGGCGGCACGGTGGATGGTCCGGGAGCGGGAGTCGTTCGTGGCCCGCACCAACGAGACCGCCCGCGACATGCTGGAGCGGGCCCGGGCCCGCTCCGACGAGCTGGTCAGCGAGTCGTACATCGTGAAGGAGGCCGTGGAGGAGGCCAACGCCCTGCTGCGGCGGGCGGAGGCCGAGGCGACCCGGGTCCGGCTGGAGGCGGAGGACTACTCCGAGAAGACCCTGGCCGAGACCGAGGGAGTGCTCTCCGACCTGCTCTCGCAGGTGCGGCGGTCCCGGGCCGAGCTGCACCAGGCGCGTCCCCGGGTGACGATGCCCGAGGAAGAGGACTGAGCACGGCGGTACGATTCCGGTCGTGTCCCATCCCACCTCCCCGTTCCAGTTCGTCGTCTCCGACCTGCGCCGCCGGCCGGGGGAGCGGCGCGTCGAGCGTCTGTCGGCCCCGGTCGACTGGGGAGTCGAACTGAGCCGTCTCGACCCGTCGTCGCCGCTCGAGGCCGACCTGCTGCTGGAGGGAGCCTCCGGGGGCGTGTACGTGACCGGCACGGTGAGGGCGGTGGCGGTCCACACCTGCCACCGCTGCACCACCACCTGGCGGGAGCCGGTCGAGGTGGACCTGGCGGAGATGCTGGAGGACGGCGAGGACGCCGACTACCCCCTCGGGGGAGACGTCGCCGACCTCGAACCGGCGGTCCGGGACACGGTGGTGCTGGCCCTCCCGCTCGTCCCGACCTGCCGGGACGACTGCATGGGACTTTGCGCAACGTGCGGGGCCGACTTGAATACGGGCGCTTGCCCGGGGCACGACGACGAGTCGTCGTCCCCGTTTGCAGGCCTCCGCGAATTGCTCGAACCGTAGGAGAGCGCGTCATGGCGGTCCCCAAGAAGAAGATGTCCCGATCTCGCACCCGGCGCCGCAAGGCGACCTGGAAGGTGGACGCGCCGAAGACGGCGCGCTGCCCGCAGTGCGGCGCCGACAAGATGCCGCACCGGGTGTGCCCGGAGTGCGGCACGTACCGGGGCCGCGAGGTCGTCGCACAGGACTGAGGCCGATCCCATGACGGCGCGCATCGCGCTGGACGCCATGGGAGGAGACCACGCACCGGCACAGACGGTGCTGGGTGCGCTCGACGCCGCCGCCTCGGGCGTCGAGGTCGTCCTGGTGGGCGACACCCCGGTCCTGGAGGGCGAGCTGGCCGCGGCCGGCGGCGCCCTGCCCATCGCCCACGCCCCCGAGGTGGTGGGGATGGGAGACGATCCCGCCTCGGCCATCCGTGAGAAGAAGGGCGCCTCGGTCACCGTCGCCGCCCGCCTCGTCGCCGGCGGCGATGCCGCCGGCATGGTGTCCGCGGGGTCCACCGGTGCGGCGCTCGCCGCCGCCGCCATCCTGATCGGCCGGTTGCCCGGCGTGTCCCGCCCCGCCATCGCCGCCGTGTTCCCCATGGGCAACCCGACGGTGGTGCTCGACATCGGCGCCAACGTCGAGGTGCGGCCCCAGACCCTCGCCGAGTTCGGCGTGATGGGCTCGGTGCTCGCCGAGATCCACCTGGGGATCGAGCGCCCCAGGGTGGGCCTGCTCAACATCGGCGAGGAGGCCGGCAAGGGCCGGGCGTTGGAGAAGGAGGCCCACGCCCTGCTGGGAGAGATGCCGATCGACTTCGTCGGCAACGTCGAGGGCAGGGACCTGGGGTCGGATCGGGTGGATGTGATCGTCACCGACGGCTTCACCGGCAACGTGCTGCTGAAGACCGCCGAGGGCACCGCCCGCACCGTGGCCCGGCTGGTGGTGGAGACGATGGCCTCCGACGCCGACCCGGCGTTCCAGGAAGCGGCCGGCACGGTGCTGCCCAGGCTGATGGGCGTGCGGGAGCGGTTCGACCCCGAGGCCCACGGCGGCGCCCACCTGGTGGGTGCCAGGGGCACGGTGGTGATCTGCCACGGCTCGTCGTCGCGGGTCGCCATCGCCAACGCCCTGCGCCTCGCCGCCGCAGGCGCCGAGCAGGGGCTGACGGCCAAGATCGAGGCCGGGCTCCGTGGATGAGCAGCGTGCCGCCGCGTTGCAGCGCGCCATCGGGCACACGTTCGCCGATCCGGGGCTGCTGCAGCAGGCGCTGACCCATCGCTCCCACACCTCCGAGGACGAGGGCGATCCCTCCAACGAGCGCCTCGAGTTCCTCGGCGACGCCGTCCTCGACCTGGTGGTGGCCGAGGAGCTGTACCGCCGCTTCGACCTGCCGGAGGGGGCGATGGCCAAGGCGCGCGCCGGCGTGGTGGACGAGCCGTCGCTGGCCGAGCTGGCCGCCGAACTGGGCCTCGGGGAGTGCCTGCTGCTCGGCCGTGGCGAGGAGGCGTCGGGAGGGAGGCAGAAGCCGTCGATCCTCTCCGATGCGATGGAGGCCCTGCTGGGGGCGGTGTACCTGGACGGCGGGATGGAGCCGGCGCGGCGCCTCGTGCTGGAGCGGCTGGGGGGGCGCATCGGCTCCCGGGCGGCGTCCCCCGGCGTGCGCGACTACAAGACCCGTCTGCAGGAGGTCCTGGCGGCCGACGGCCGGGTCCCCGACTACGACGTGGCCGGCGAGGGCCCCGACCACCTGCGCCACTTCACGGCCGTCGTGTCGTGCGGGGGCGAGGTGCTCGGGACCGGCCGGGGCACCTCCAAGAAGCGGGCGCAGCAGGAGGCGGCGCGCGCCGCGCTGGCGGGCCTCGATGCCTGAACTGCCCGAGGTGGAGGCCACCCGCCGCCACGTGGCCCCCGCCGTCACCGGCAGGGTGATCGACGCCGTCGAGGTGCGGCGGCCCCGCATGGCCCGCCGCCACGCACGCCCCGGCGACTTCGCCGACCGGGTGACGGGCCGGACGCTGGAGCGTCTCGACCGCCACGGCAAGTTCCTGCTCGGGCGCCTCTCCGGCGACGTGACCTGGGTGACCCATCTGGGCATGTCGGGCCGGGTGAGCCTCGCCGGCAAGGGAGACCCGGAGGCGCCCCACACCAACGTCGTCGTCCGCTTCGGCGGCGCCACCGAGTTCCGCCTGGTCGATCCCCGCACCTTCGGGTTCGTCGCCGCCCTGCTGCCCGACGAGGTGGCGGGCGACTCGATCTCGCTGCTGGGCCCCGACGCCCTCGACGCCCTGCCGCGCACCCCGGCGCTGGCGGCCCGCCTCGCCGGTCGCACGGCGCCGATCAAGGCGCTGCTGCTGGATCAGCGCTTCCTGGCCGGCCTCGGCAACATCTACGCCGACGAGGTGCTGCACCGCGCCGGCATCCTCCCGTCGCGGCCCGGCGGCTCCCTGGACGGCGGCGAGGTGGCGGCTCTGCGGCGGTCCATCCGTCCCGTGCTCGACGCCGGGCTGCGCCACGGCGGCACCAGCCTCGACGACCTGGCCTACCTCCTGCCCGACGGCCGGGCCGGCGACTACCTGTCCCGCCTCCGGGTGTACGGGAGGGAGGACCGTCCCTGCCGGCGGTGCGGCACGCCCGTACGCCGGGCCGTGCTGCGGCAGCGCAGCACCTTCTGGTGCCCGGAGTGCCAGACGTGAGGAGGCTCGCCCCCCTCCTGGCCGCTGCGGTGCTGGCAGCGTCCTGCGGCGGCGGTGCGGCGGCGCCGTCCCCGACCGCGGGCACGCCCACCGATGCCGACCTCGCAGCCGAGTACGCCCGCTCGGCCCGGCGGGCGGTGGACACGACCCGCTTCGCAAGGGTCACCGACGACGAGGTGGCGGCCATGGTCCTGACGGTGTGCGGCGACCTGGCGGCGTCGTCCGACCCCGACGGCGTGGTGCTCTCCGCCGTCGCGTCCATCGACGCCCCCGCCGGTGACCCGTCCGACGACGAGATCATGGCCGTGGTGCTGGCGGAGGGGGCGGTGGCGGTGTGCCCCGACGAGGTGGACGCCGCCACCATGCGGGCGTGGGAAGCCGCCGCGCCGGAGGACCGTTTCCTGGCGGCGGTGGAGATGGTGGCGCCGGTGCTGGAGCCCGCTCCCACCGGCGACGGACTGCTGGCCGCCGGACGGCACATCTGTGAGGGGTTGGACGCCGGCGACCCCATCGACGACGTGGTCGTGCGCATCTTCGACGACCTGTTCGGCGTCACCGGATTGACGTTCGAGGAGATCGCGGCCGGCGAGGTGGGCGAGCGCGAGGGCTTGCTGGCCGGCGGGGTGCTGGGGTCGGCGGCGACGTTCCTCTGCCCCGGCCACCGCGAGACCGTGACCGCCTACCTCGAGGCGCTGGCCGAGGAGCAGGGCGAGTGATCGCCGTCCACTTCGTGGTGCGGGGCCGCGTGCAGGGGGTGGCCTACCGCTGGTCGGCGCGCCAGGCGGCGGAGCGCCTCGGTGTGGCCGGGTGGGTGCGCAACCGGCCCGACGGGTGCGTCGAGGGCTGGGCGGAGGGCCCGCAGGGGCCGATCGAGGGGTTCACCGAGTGGCTGCAGGAGGGACCGCGGGCCGCCAGGGTGGACGCCGTGGAGCTCGATCCGGGCGTCCCGGGGGGCCTCGAGGGCTTCGAGATCCGGGGCTGACGCGGGCCCGCGCCGGGAGAATCCCAGGCGTGTCATTCGGGTGATAGGGTGTGCACACCGGTGCATCTGAAGACGCTTTCGCTCGTCGGCTTCAAGTCGTTTGCCGACCGGACCAGGCTCGTGTTCGAGCCCGGGGTGACCGTCGTGGTCGGCCCCAATGGGTCGGGCAAATCGAACCTGGTGGACGCCGTCGCGTGGGTGATGGGCACCCAGGCCACCAAGGTGCTGCGCAGCGAGAAGATGGACGACGTCATCTTCGCCGGCACCGCCATTCGCCCGGCCCACGGCCGCGCCGAGGTGTCGCTCACCTTCGACAACGAGAGCGGCCATCTGCCGATCGACCTCGCCGAGGTCACCGTCACCCGCCGCCTGCACCGGGACGGCACCTCCGAGTACGAGATCAACGGCACCCCGTGCCGCCTGCTCGACATCCAGGAACTGCTCTCCGACGGCGGCATCGGCCGCCATCAGCACGTCATCATCGGCCAGGGCAGGGTGGGGGCGGTGCTCAACGCCACCCCCGAGGAGCACCGGGCCGTCATCGAGGAGGCCGCCGGCGTGACCAAGCACCGGGCCCGCCGCGACCGGGCTCTGCGGCGCCTGGAGGCCACGGACGCCGACGTGCAGCGCCTCCACGACCTGCTGGCCGAGCAGCGGCGCTTGATGCGCCCCCTGAAGCGCCAGGCCAACGCCGCCGAGCGGTACGACGCCGTCAAGGGCGAGTGGCGGGCACTGCGGCTGTGGCTGGGCGGGGAGCGCCTCCGCACCGCCGACGCCCGGCTGGGGGCCATCGCCGCCGAGGAGGCAGGCATCCGGGAGCGGGTGGGGGCGGCCGAGCGGCGCCTCGCCGAGATCGCCGCCGGGATGAGCGGCCTGCAGGCCGCCGCCGGCGATGCGGGACGGGCGCTCGAGCGCGACACCGGCGCCGCCGCCCGGCTGGAGACGGCCATCGAGCGGCTGCAACGGATCGCGATGGTGGCGGGGGAGCGGCGCCGGGCCATGCAGACCTCCCTGGAGCAAGCCGACGAGCGGCGCCACGACCTGGAGGCCGAGCACCACGACCTCGAGGCCCGCCTCGGGGCCGCCGCCGACGAGGAGGCCGCCCTCCGGCACCTGGCCGAGCGGCATGAGATCGCCCTGGCCGCCCTGGAGGACGAGGAGCGGTCGCTGGCCGGGCAGGGCGAGATGCCGGCCGAGGGCGTGGTCGCCGCCGTCCGCGGCGACCTGGCGGCGCTGGAGGCCGCCGAGCGCCGCGACCGGAAGGAGCGGGAGTCGCTCGAGCGCCGCCTCGAGGTGGTGGAGACCCGCCGCACCCAGGAAGAGGCCGAGGCGGAGCGTCTGCGCGAGGAGATCAGGGACGCCGACCGCGATGCCGCACCCGCCCAGGGGCGCTACGACCGCGCGGTCGCCGCCCGGTCGGGGGCACAGGAGGCGTTGGAGCAGGCGGAGGAGGCGGCGCGTCTCGCCGGGGTGGCGCTCGCCGCCGCCCGGGCCCGTCTCGAGGCGCTCGGCACCGGCGCCGCCGACCCGGCCGTGGCCGGGGCCGCAGGCGTGCTCGGGCCGCTGGTGAGCCGTCTCGACGTCCCCGAGGGCCTCACCGCCGCGGTGGACGCCGCACTGGGAGACTGGGGCGACGCCTGGGCCGTCGAGGGGCCCGCAGCCCTGGAGACCGCCGTCGCCGCCGCCGTCGGCTCCGCCGCATCCTTCGTGGTGCCGGCCGCATCCCCGCCCGCCGGCGCCGACGGGGCACGGCTGGTGGACCTGCTCGGGCCGGCCGCCGACCGCAAGCTGGCCGAGGCCGTCCTGGGCGACGTGCTGGTGGTGGACCATTGGCACGAGGGCTGGCTGCTGGTGGAGGGGCGGCCCGGCGTGCGGGCCGTCACCCGCTCCGGCGACCTGGTGGACCGCATCGGGGTGCGCATCGGCGACCCCAGCCGGGGCCGTGCCGCACGCGAGGCGGCGGGAGCCGCCGTGGAACGGGCCGTCCGTGACGACGCCAGGGCCTCCAGCCGGCTCACCACGTGCCGCCGCGACTTCGGCCAGGCCCGTGAGGACGAGCGCACCGCCCTCGAAGCGCTCGAGGAGGTCGAGAACCGCATCTCCGGCGCCACCGAGGCGCTGCGCCTGATCGAGCGGAGCGAGGCAGAGGCCGCCGCCGAGGCAGGCCGGCTCGACGCCCGGCTCCGGGCGCTCGACGAGGCCCAGGCCGGGCGCACCGAGCGCATCGCCGCCCTCCGCACCCGTCTCGACGCCTTCGAGGGCGAGGAGGCGGCCCGCCAGGCGGCATGGGAGGCGCTGGGGCGCCGCCGCGAGGCCGTGGCGGCCCAGGTGGACGCCGCCCGCCGCCATCGTGAGGAGTCGGCGTCGGCGCTGGCAGCCGTCGAAGAGCGCTCCCGCCTGCTGCACCGCCGCCTCGAGGAGGTGGCCACCGTCCTCGGCGGCGACGGCGACGCCCCGGTGGATCCCGCGGAGATCGTCCGCCTCGCCGCAGTCGAGGACCGTGCCCGGGTAGCGCTCGCCTCGTCGCGTCGCCACCTGGGCGTGCTGCGCGAGCGGCAGCGGGCACTGCGCGAACAGGCCGGGCAGGCCGGCAGCCGCCTCGACGGCGCCTACGCCGAGCGGGAGCGGCTCGAGCCGGTGGTGGCAGAGGGGCGGGAGCAGCTGTCGGCACTGGCGGTCGAGGCCACCGAGATCCGCGTGCGGCGGGAGTCCGAGGCCGAGGGCCTGCGCCGCGAGGTGGACGCCGAGGAGGACGTCGCGCTCGGTGCCCCGCCGGCGGAGGTGCCGGAGGGGGCCGACGCCGCCGAGCACCTGGCGTCGCTCGACGCCCAGCTGCGCCGCCTCGGCCCGGTGAACCCGCTGGCGGCCGCCGAGTACCGCGAACTGGCCGAGCGGGCCGAGTTCCTCGAGGCCCAGTTGGCGGACCTGGATGGCTCCCGCCGGGAGCTCACCAAGGTGATCGATGCGCTCGACGACGAGATCGGGCGGTTGTTCACGGCCGCCTTCGCGGAGATCGCCGCCCTCTACGAGGAGTCGTTCACCATGCTGTTCCCCGGCGGGCGGGGCAAGCTGGAGCTGACCGACCCCGACGACCCGCTGCAGACCGGCGTCACCGTGCACGCCCAGCCGATGGGCAAGCGGGTCTCCAAGCTCAGCCTGCTCTCCGGCGGCGAGCGGTCGCTGGCCGCCCTCGCCTTCCTGTTCGCCGTGTTCCGGGCACGGCCCAGCCCCTTCTACCTGCTCGACGAGGTGGAGGCCGCCCTCGACGACGCCAACCTGCACCGGTTCATCAGGCTCGTCGGCACGCTCAGCGGCACCTCCCAGCTCGTCGTCATCACCCACCAGCAGCAGACCATGGAGGCCGCCGACCTGCTCTACGGCGTCACCATGGAGCCCGGGGAGACCTCCCGGGTGCTCGCCAAGCGCCTGGTGCGGACGCCGGCGGCCGCCGAGGGCGCTGCATGATCCCCGCTCTGATCGCCGCCGGTGTGGTGCTGGCGGCGCTGGCGGGCTGGTGGCTGTGGGCCCGGTCCCGCCGCCGCTCCACCCCCGCCGCAGCGATCACCCGTGATACCCCGACGGTGGCCCCCGACGCGCTCACCGGGGGCCTCGCCGGGACCCGGGCGGCGCTCGGTGGGAGGCTGGCCGGGCTGTTCGGAGGGGGCCCCTCGGAGGCCGACTGGGAGGCCGTCGAGGAGGCGCTCCTCGCCGCCGACGCCGGCGTGGCCGCCACGGCCGCGATCGTGGCCCGCCTGCGGGAACGGCGCCCCGGGTCGGCGGCCGAACTGCGCGAGGCGCTCCACAGCGAGATCCTGGCCGTGTTCGAGGGGGCCGACCGGGGCCTGCGGCTCACCGGCGACCCGGTGGCCGTCGTGGTGGTGGTCGGCGTCAACGGCTCGGGCAAGACCACCACCATCGCCAAGCTGGGGGCGCTGCTGGAACGGGAGGGCAGGTCGGTGCTGCTGGGCGCCGGCGACACGTTCCGGGCCGCCGCCGCCGAGCAACTCGCCGCCTGGGCCGGCCGCCTCGGACTCGACGTGGTGCGGGGGCAGGCCGGCGGCGATCCCGCCGCCGTTGCCTTCGACGCCTACGCCGCCGCCCGGGCCCGCGGCAAGGACGTGGTGATCGTGGACACGGCGGGCCGGCTGCACTCCAAGCACAACCTGATGGAGGAACTGGGCAAGGTGGTGCGGGTGCTGGAGCGGGAGGCCGGCCCGGTGGGCGAGGTCCTGCTGGTGCTGGACGGCACCTCGGGCCAGAACGCGATCGCCCAGGCCAGGGCGTTCACCGCGGCGGTGGGCGTCACCGGTGTGATCGTGACCAAACTGGACGGCACGGCCCGCGGGGGCATCGCCCTCGCCGTTGAGCACGACCTGGGCATTCCCGTGAAGTACCTCGGGGTGGGCGAGGGGGCCGGCGACCTGCTGCCCTTCGACGCCCCGGCGTTCGCCGACGCGCTGGTGGGAGGTTGACATGGACGACCGCGAACTGATCGCAGCCGCTCGGGAGGTGGCCGTCAACGCCTACGCCCCGTACTCGGGCTTCCGGGTGGGGGCGGTGGTGGTGGACGCCGGCGGCGGGGTCCACCGCGGCGCCAACGTGGAGAACTCCGCCTATCCCTCCACGGTGTGCGCCGAGGCCGCCGCGATCGCCGCTGCGGCGTCGGAGGGGGCCAGAGCCATCGACACCGTCGCGGTGGCGTGCATCGACGCCGACGAGCCCGGCTACCCGTGCGGCAACTGCCGTCAGATGATGGTGGAGTTCGGTGTGCGGCGGGTGCTGGTCGGCACCCCCGACGGCGGCTACGTCGAGCACACCCTCGACGAGTTGATCCCGCACGGGTTCAAGTTCGCCGACTGACCGCAGGCCGCGAAAACCGATCGTCAAGGCGGGGCCGCCGCCGTCCGATACCGCGGGCATGACCACTGCAGACCACGCGGCCGGCCGGCCGCCCACCGACTGGAAGCTCACGACCGCCCACCGCGTCCTCACCAAGGTGGCGTGGGCCGCAGTGGTCGTCGCCCTGTACGGGGCCGCGGTGGCCGTGCTGGTGGGGATGGAGCAGGGCTGGTGGGCCGCCGTCGGCGGCGCCTCCTTCGCCCTCCTGGTGGGCGCCCTGCTGCCCGAACCGGTGCCCCGCGACCTGCTGGTCGGCGCCCGCAACCACATCGACACCGGCGCCCCGCGCTAGACGCGCCGGAGGGCGCACCCGCAGGCGCGCCCTCCGATCCGATGCTGCCGGGTCAGCCCCTGGCTCGCAGCGTCTCGATGAGCGCCGGGACCACCTTGTGCACGTCACCGACCACGCCGAGGTCGGCGACCTCGAAGATCGGCGCCTCCTCGTCCTTGTTGACGGCGATGATCGTGCCGGAGTCCTTCATGCCCACCAGGTGCTGCATGGCGCCGCTGACGCCCAGCGCCAGGTACACGTCCGGCTTGACGGTCTGGCCGGTCTGGCCCACCTGCAGCGAGTAGGCGGTCCACTCGGCGTCCACCACGGCGCGGGTGGCGCCGACGGCTGCGCCGAGCAGCGAGGCCAGGTCGGTGACCATGGACCACTTCTCGGCCGAGCCGATGCCGCGGCCGCCGGTGACGACGACGTTGGCGTCGGCCAGTTGCGGGCCTTCGGCGGCTTCCTCGTGACGGGCGGCGATCACGGCCGGGCCGGCCTCTCCCATCGGGACGCCCACGACCTCGGGGTCGCCTCCGTCGCCCGGCTCCGCCGGGAAGGCCTTGGGCCGCACGATCCCGAGCCACGGCTTGGGCCCGGTGAACGCGGCCTTCACGATCTGTGTGCCGCCCAGGATCTCGCTCACCACGGTGACGGCGTCGCCGTCCACCTCCAGGTCGACGGCGTTGGCCAGCACCGGCCGGTCGAGCGCGGCGCTGAGGCGCCCGGCCACGTCGCGGTCGGTGAAGCCCATGCCGAACAGGATCAGGTCGGGCTCGTGCTCGGCGGCGAGCGCCGCGAGCGCCCCGGTGACCCCGGCCGCCGGCAGGGCGTCGCCCGGGTCGATGTGGAACACCCTGGTGGCGCCGTGCGCCCCGACGGCGGCGAACGCCTCCGGGGAGCCCGTGCCCACGTACACGGCCGCAAGGTCGCCGCCCAGCGAGCGGGCCTTGGTCAGCATCTCGAGCGAGGTCGACGACGGGGCGCCTGCGACCTCTTCGGTGAACACCCATGTGGTCGCCATCAGATCACCTTCGCCTTCTCGAGGAGTTCGACGATCGCTTGGAAGGCCTCGCCCTCGTCCACGATCTTGGTGCCGGCGGTCCGGCTGGGAGCGTCCTCCACGGAGGTGATCTCCTGGCCGCTCCCCGCCTCGCCGATGGCGTCGGCGGCGATGCCGAGGTCGGCGGCGGTGGGCTGTTCCACGGGCTTGGACTTGGCGGCCATGATCCCCTTGAAGGTGGGGTACCTGGGCTCGACGGCGCCGGAGGTGACCGCCACCACCGCAGGCAGCGGGCACTCGACGTCGTCGTAGCCGGTGGCCGAGATCCTCTCCACCTTCAGCGTGGTGCCGTCGAGTTCGACCTTGCGGGCGAACGACAGCGCAGGCAGCCCGAGCAGGGCTGCGATCTGCTGCGGCACGACGCCGGTGTAGCCGTCGGTGGACTCGGTGCCGGTGATGACCAGGTCGACGCCGCCCTCCTGCTGGATGGCTGCGGCGAGGACCTTGGCGGTCACCAGGGCGCCGGAGCCCCGGAGCCCCTCGTCGTCGACGACGATGGCCTTGTCGGCCCCCATCGCCAACGCTTGGCGCACGCCCTGCAGGTTGCCCGCCGGCCCCATGGAGACCAGCACGACCTCGGCGTCGTTGGCCTCGGCCAACTGGAGCGCCATCTCGACGCCGTACCGGTCGGTGTCGTCGAGGACCTGGTCGTTGGGGCGGACCACGAAGTGCGTCTCCGGGTCCAGGCTGTAGGGCGTCGCCGGGTCGGGAATCTGCTTGGCGCAGACCGCGATCTTCATGACCCTCCCTTTCGGAATGTGCGACGCCGCCCATGCTAGGTGGGGGCGCGCAGCCCCGGCAGGGGCCGTTCGTCCCTGGCGTCCCGGGCTAGTGGAGGGTGCGGAGCAGGCCGTCGACGAGGGCGGTGAACCGCTCTCTGGCGGCGTCGGCGGTCTCCTGGACCTCCTCGTGGCTGAGCGGCACCGGGGAGATGCCCGCCGCCAGGTTGGTGACCAGCGAGATCCCCAGCAGGCGGGCGCCCATGTGCCGGGCGGCGATCGCCTCGGGCACCGTGGACATGCCCACCAGGTCGGCGCCCATGCGCCTGGCCATCTGCACCTCGGATGGGGTCTCGAACGTCGGGCCCAGGAACCAGGCGTACACGCCCTCCTTCAGGGTGACGCCGGCGTCGGCGGCCACCTGCCGGGCCAGGTCCCGCAGGTCCCGGGGGTAGGTGTCGCTCATGTCGGGGAACCGGGGCCCGAGCCGCTCGTCGTTGGTGCCGACCAGGGGGTTGCGGGCGGCCAGGTTCAGGTGGTCGCGGATCAGCACCAGGTCGCCGGGCTCCAGGCCGTCGCCGGCACCGCCGGCGGCGTTGGTGAGCACGACGGTGGAGCATCCCGAGGCGACGGCGGTCCGCACCCCGAACACGACGTCGGCCATGTCCCACCCCTCGTAGGTGTGGACCCGCCCCGAGTAGCACAGCACCGGCACCTCGCCTGGCTGCGCCGAGAACAGGCTGCCGCCGTGCCCCTGCACCTTGGGGAGCGGGAACCCGGGGATGTCGGCGTAGGGCACCTCGACGGCGCCCGGCAGGGTCGCGGCGTACCCGGCGAGGCCGGAGCCGAGGACGATGGCCACCCTGTGTTCGGGCCGGCCGGTCCGCTCGGCGATGACCGCCGCCGCCTGCTGGATCGCTTCGTAGCTCATCGCACCTCTCCGTAGACCAGCGGGGTGGGCTCCACGGCCTCGTCCCCGATCTCGAACGCCCGCTCCACCAGCGGCATCGCGTCGGCGAGGCGGCGCTCTCCCGCCCACCGGAGGATCGCCAGCGGGTCGCCCTGGGCGACGGTGTCGCCGACGGCCACCGGCACGACGATGCCGACGCCGCGGTCGATGCCGTCCTCCTTCTTCTCGCGGCCTGCGCCGAGGCGCAGGGCAGCCACCCCCAGGTCGAGGGCGTCGCAGCGGGCGAGCACGCCGCTGCGGGGGGCGGCGACCACCGTCTCGTTGCGGGCCCTGGCGAGTTGCGAGGTGTCCTCCAGGACCGAAGGGTCCCCGCCCTGGGCCACCACCACCTCCACGAGCTTCTCGAAGGCGGCGCCGCTCTCCACGGCCCTCTCCATCTGCGCCCTCGCCTCGGCCGGCCCGGGGGCGACGCCGCCCATCACCAGCATCTGCTCGCCCAGGCGGAAGGTGAGTTCGGTGACGTCGGCCGGGCCCTCGCCCCGCAGCACGTCCACCGATTCGGCGATCTCGTTGGCGTTGCCGATCGTCCTTCCGAGCGGCTGGCTCATGTCGGTGAGCAGGGCGGTGACGGCGGTGCCCCGGACGGTGCCGATGGACACCATCGTCTCGGCGAGCGCCCTGGCGTCGTCGAGTTCCTTCATGAACGCCCCGCGCCCCACCTTGACGTCGAGCACCAGGGCGTCGAGGCCCTCGGCGAGCTTCTTCGACATGATCGAAGACGAGATCAGGGGGATCGACGGCACGGTGCCGGTGGCGTCCCGCAGCGCGTACAGGCGGCGGTCGGCCGGCACCAGCGTCTCCGACTGCCCGGCCAGCACCAGGCCGGTCTTCTCGAGGATCGCCCGGAACTCGGGCGGGTCGAGGGCGGTGCGGAACCCGGGAATCGACTCCAGCTTGTCGAGGGTGCCGCCGGTGTGGCCGAGCCCGCGGCCGCTCATCATCGGCACCGCCACCCCGCAGGCGGCCACGATCGGCGCCAGCGGGATGCTGATCTTGTCGCCGACGCCGCCGGTGCTGTGCTTGTCCACCTTGGGCGCGGCCACGTGGGAGAAGTCGAGCACGTCGCCGGAGTGGAGCATCGCATCCACCCAGGCGCTCAACTCCTCGGGGTCGAGTCCCTCCTTGAACACCGCCATCAGCATCGACGACATCTGGTAGTCGGGGATGTCGTCGGCGCTGTAGCGGCCGATCATCCAGACGATCTCGTCGGGGGTGAGGGCGCCGCCGTCGCGCTTGCGCTCGATCAACTCCACCACGTTCATGGGGTACCTCCGCGTCGCGACATGGCGGCGACCCGGCCGGAGGGGGTCACCTCGACTCCTTCGGCGGCGAGCAGCCGCGCCTGGGCTGCCCGCCCGTACGGGCTCAGCCTGCCTCCTGCGGCGACGACGCGCCACCAGGGGACCGGCTCGGTGGTGCGGCGCAGCAGGTTGCCGACGGCCCTGGCGGCGCCGGGGAAGCCGGCCTCGGCGGCCACCTCGCCGTAGGTGATCACCTCGCCGGGCGAGAGGCGGCCCAGCACCGCCAGCACTGCGTCCTCGAAACCCTCCGCCGGCATCACAGGGTCCCGAACAGGCGGTCCCCCATGTCGCCCAGGCCGGGCCGGATGTACGAGGCGTCGTTGAGGTCGCGGTCCAGCGAGGCCGCCACCACCCGGACGTCGGGGTGCCGGTCGTACATGGCCTGCACCCCGGCGGGGGCGGCGACCACGCAGAGGGCCGTGATCGACCCTGCGCCGTTCTCCTTTGCCTTCTCGACGGCCCAGGAGAGGGAGCCGCCGGTGGCCAGCATCGGCTCCAGGATCAGCACGTGGGCGTCGCTGAGGTCGGCCGTCTTGAAGTAGTACTCGATGGGCTGGATGGTCTCTTCGTCCCGCTGCACCCCGGCGAAGCCCACCTTGACGTGGGGGATCATGTCGATGACGGCGTCGAGGAGGCCGAGGCCGGCCCGGAGCACGGCGATCGCCACCATGTCGGGCATGCGGTAGCCGGTGGTGGTCTCGAGGGGGGTGGTGACGGGGCGCTCGAGGAGGGGGACCTGCTTGGTCGCCTCCATCACCAGCGTGTAGGTGAGGCGCCGGGCGGCGGAGCGGAACTCCTCCGGCTGGGTGGCCTCGTCCCGCAGGACCGTCAGGTAGTGGGACGTGAGCGGGTGGTCGATCACCGTGAGATTCATCGCGCCTCCTAACGCCGCGCCAGAGCGTACCCGAGCGCGGGGCGGCCGGGGCGCCGGGGGCGGCGGCCCCGCTACGCTCCGCACGATGTTCGACGCACTCACCGGCCGCCTCGGCGGCGTCTTCGACCGCCTGCGCGGCAAGGGCCGCCTGGGGGGCCAGGACGTGGACGCCGCCCTCCGCGAGGTGCGCATGGCGCTGCTGGAGGCCGACGTCAACGTGGGCGTCGCCAAGGCCATGCTCGCCAGGGTGCGGGAGCGGGCCCTGGGCGAGGAGGTGTCGAAGAGCCTCAGCCCCGGCCAGCAGGTGGTGAAGATCGTCCACGAGGAGCTGATCGCCACGCTCGGCGGCGCCGCCGTGCCGCTGGCCTCCGCCTCGAGACCGCCGCTCACCGTGGTGATGGTGGGGCTGCAGGGCTCCGGCAAGACCACCACGGCCGCCAAGCTCGCGGCGCGGCTCAAGGGGCAGGGGAAGCGGCCGCTGCTGGTGGCCGCCGACCTGCAGCGCCCCGCCGCCGTCGATCAGTTGGAGACCCTCGGGGAGCGGATCGGGGTGCCGGTGCACGCCGACCGGGCGACGACGCCGCCCCGGCTGGTGAAAGCGGCGCTGAAGCGCGCCGGGTCGGAGGGCTTCGACGCGGTCGTGGTGGACACCGCCGGCCGGCTGCAGATCGACGACGCCCTGATGAAGGAACTTGCCGACGTCCGCAAGGCGGCCGACCCCGACGAGGTGCTGCTGGTGCTGGATGCGATGACCGGCCAGGACGCCGTCAACGTCGCCTCCGGGTTCCTGGAGCGGACCGAGATCACCGGCCTGGTGTTCTCCAAGCTCGACGGCGACGCCAGGGGCGGGGCCGCCATCTCCGCCCGCGAGGTCACCGGCGCCCCGATCAAACTGGCAGGCGTCGGAGAGGCGATCGCCGACCTGGAGGTGTTCCACCCCGACCGGATGGCCTCCCGCATCCTCGGGATGGGCGACGTGATGACGCTGATCGAGAGGGCCGAGGAGGCCTTCGACGAGGAGACCGCCAGGGCCGCCGCCGAGAAGCTGATGACGGCCTCGTTCACCCTGGAGGACTTCCTCGACCAGTTCCAGCAGGTCCGCCGGATGGGGCCTCTTCCCGAATTGCTTGGTATGCTCCCCGGCGCCGCATCTGCGTTCGGGGGCCTGGAGGTGTCCGAAGCCGATCTGGCCAGGGTCGAGGCCATCATCCGGTCGATGACCCCCGCCGAGCGGCGGAACCCCAAGATGATCGACGGCAGCCGCAAGCGCCGGATCGCCTCCGGGTCGGGGACTGCCCCCCAGGACGTGAACGGGTTGCTGCGGCAGTACGCCGAGGCACAGAAGATGATGAAGGCGTTTGCCGGAGGGCGGTCCCCGATCCCGGGGCTCTCGCTGCCCGGCATGACACGACGGAAGAAGAGGTGAGCCGATGGCGGTGAAGATCCGCCTGACACGGACGGGCAAGAAGAAGCAGCCGTCCTACCGCGTCGTGGTGGCAGACTCGCGGTCTCCCCGCGACGGCCGCTACCTCGAGCAGATCGGGCGGTACCACCCGCTGTCCGACCCGTCCGAGATCGAGATCGACAACGAGCGGGCACGCTACTGGCTGTCGGTGGGCGCGCAGCCCTCCGATGCCGTCCGCAAGCTGCTGGAGATCAGCGGTGCGCTCGACGCCCGGCCCGTCAAGGTCGTGCACGACCCCAAGGTGCACGTGGTGGGTGAGGAGGCCCAGATCGAGGCAGCCGCCGACGACGAGGCCGTGGTGGCAGCCGCCGGGGTCGCCGTCGCCGCCGAAGCCGAGGTCGCTGCCGACGAGGCCGCCGAGGCCGCCGAGGAGGCCGCTGCGGACGAGGAGACCCCCGAGGCCGCAGAAGCCGACGGGGCCGCAGAGACCGCCGCAGACGAGGACGAGGAGCAGTCGTGAAGGGCGAGATCGTCCACAAGGTCGTCGAGTACGTGAGCGGCGAGATCGTCTCCGACCGGGACGAGCTCAGCGTCACGATCGTCGAGGAAGGGCCCGACGAGGTGGTGGCCGAGGTGCGCACCGCCAAGGGCGACATGGGGCGCGTGATCGGCCGGCGCGGCCGGGTGGCCAAGGCCATCCGCACCGTGGCGCAGGCCGCCGCCGACGAAGAGGGCCTCGAAGCTGGCGTCGAGTTCGTCGACTAGCAGGGTCCCCGCCGGGCGGATCGGCCGTCCCCACGGTCTCCACGGCGAGGTGACCATCCTCCCGCGCGACGAGCGCTGGTTCGCGCCCGGGGCGACCCTCTGGTCCGGGTCCACCGCCTTCGTGGTCGCCGAGTCACAGCCCTACCGGCAGCAGGGCCTCACGGTCCGTTTCGAGGGGATCGCCGACCGGGTGGCCGCCGAGGCGCTGCGGGGCACCGAGTTGGAGGTGGAGGCCGCCGACCGCCCCGAACTGGGCGAAGGGGAGTTCTGGCCGGAGGACCTGATCGGCCTCGAGGCCGAGGGCCCGTCGGGTGAGCCGCTCGGCGCCGTGGTGGCGGTCGTGTTCGGCCCGCAGGACCGCCTGGTCGTGGAGACCCCCGGCGGGCGCCGGGTGGAGGTCCCGTTCGTGAGCGCCCTGGTGGGCGACCCCGTGGACGGCCGCATCCGCATCGACCCGCCGGGCGGCATGTTCGACGAGTAGCGGCATCTCCGGGCCGGGATTCCCGTTTCAGTCCCCGGCCGGCGGGGCCGATCCCGTCCCAATGGAACACGGCGCTCCGGCGCGCCTCGCGCCCCACCCGATGGAGCGGCTCCGGCCGACGGCGCGGCGCGCCTGGCGGGCACTCCGGCCGCTCGTCCGCAGCCGGCCCTGGAGCCTGCTGGTGGCGGGCCTGGTGGCCGCCGATGTCGCATGCATCGTGATCCAGGTGGCGGTGGACGCCACCGACTACGGGTTCCCGGGTGCCTTCCGGCTGTCGCTGGAGACCGAGGCGGGGCTCGCCCAGGCCTACGGGTACCTGCAGATGGGCGCGGCGGCCGCATTGCTGTTCGCCGCCTGGCGAAGGTCCCGCGGCCCGTCGGTCGCGTTCTGGGCGGCGGCGTTCGGCTACCTCGCCCTGGACGACGCCTTCACCATCCACGAGCGGGCCGGCAGGTTCCTCGTCGACGCGCTGTCGCTGAGCGAGGTGGGGCCGTTCCGTGCCCAGGACGTCGGCGAGGCACTCGTCTACCTGGTGGTGGTCGCCGGCGGCGCCGCCCTCTTCGCGTTCGCCGAGTGGCGAGACCCGCACCCGCGGTTCACGGTGCTGACCCGGATGATGTTCCCGCTGGCGGTGACGTTCGCCTTCTTCGCCGTCGCCCTCGACCTGCCCGGCATGGTCCCGATCGCCGTCGAGGACGGAGGCGAGTTGCTGGCCGTCACCGCCGTCCTGGTGGTCGCTGCGGCCTGGACCCTGCTGCCCGGAGAGTGGGCCGCCGGCATCGAGGAGCACGTGCCCCCGGGAGCCTCCGCGCACGGCGGGTGAGGCCGCGTCGGGCGGGCCGGGAGACCCCGCCACCCTTGCCGTGGTCGAGTGGGGCCCGGGACCGGCCGCGGTCGGGTACCGCGAGACGTGGCGGGATCAGCGGCAGCCCAGGTTCTCCAGGAGCTCGAGTTCGCCGTTGACGAGGTCGAGGTCGCCGTCGCCGTCGAAGTCGAGGAAGTCGTAGTAGAGCCACCCGACGCCGAAGCGGTGTGGCTGCGGAGACCAGCGGCCGTCCGCGTGCACCCACACGAGCGGATCCGGGGCGGTGTGGTCCCACGGCCGAACGATCACGTCGAGAGCGCCGTCCTCGTCGAGGTCGAGCAGTTCGAGCGTATCGCTCCCCGGGGGGATCGGGCGCGGCACGAGGTAGTCCTCGGTCACGTCCGTGAAGACCCCGAGCCCATCGTTGTGCAGCACCTGCACATAGGCGCCAGGGGTCCCTCCACCCGAGTAGTAGCGCTCGATCAGCGCCAGCAGATCGAGGGCACCATCGCCATCGAGGTCGATCGGGTCGAGGTCGAGCACGCCGTCCGTCGGGGTGTCCTTGGGTGGCATGGCGTCGGCGAGGACGCTGAATCGACCGTTGCCATCGTTCAGCAGGACCAGTGAATCGGGGCCCAGCGGCAGATCGTCACCCGAGTCGCCGAGCACGAGGTCCAGGTCGTCGTCGCCGTCGACGTCGACCATCAGGGAATCGAGGTAGGCACCGTTGTTGCGCTCGGCGACGTCGGGAGGGATACGGCTTCGGCCTACCGTGAAGCCCCCCGTCCCATCGTTGATCCAGAACTCCGGCGGCTTGCCGTCGTCGGTCCCGCCCCACACGTTCCCGATGAAGAGATCGATGTCGGAGTCGCCATCGATGTCGCCGGCTGCCGCGGAGTGGGTGAAGTCCAGTTGCTGGGGCAACCCGGACGTGGCGTCGCGCAACGTGCCATCGGACGTGCTGAGCACGAGCACGTTCTGATAGCCGGGGTGGGGCGGCGCGTCGTAGCCGTGATCGGCCACGAAGATGTCGCCGACGCCGTCCCCGTTGAAGTCGGCGAGCACGACGTCGGTCGGGTGTTGAACGGTGGGCACGCTCGTCTCGAACAGGTCGGTGGATGGCACGAGCCTTCCACCCTCGTTCAGGTAGATCTCGATCTCGAACTCCTGGAGCGTGGCGAACTCGGTGCGCGTGATGAGCAGGTCGTCGTCTCCGTCGCCGTCGAGATCCCCTGCCGTCACGAAGGGTTCGCCGCGGCCCCCTGTGGCGCCGATCGATCGGGGGTCTCCGAAGCTCGGCAGGCACGATCGCGGGCCGGGCGCTGCAGGAGTGGTCGAGGTCGGCACGGACGCCGCGGAAGCCTGGGTGGTCCCGGGCGAACTCACCGGCGCAGGGGAGGTGGTGGCCTGCGACGGGGGAGCCGACCCCGTGGTAGCGGCGTCTCGGACCGGGCCGCCGCAGCCGGCGACCACCGCCGCCAGCGCGATCGCGATGACCGGGACGGGCATCCTCATCGGTCGATCGTACCGTTCGCACCGGGCCCCACCCGGGCCCCAGCGCACCCGGCGAGTGCCGCCGGCGCCCATCGAAGGCATGCGGATCGCGATCGCCGCCCCGGGCTGGCGCTCCTGCACCTCACGCGAGAAGGCCCCCCGTCGCCGGGGGGCCTTCGTCACGCGTGCGGGCCGTCTCAGGCGGGGAGCAGGGCGCTCATCCGCTCGATGAGGTCGACCACCCGGTTGGAGTAGCCCCACTCGTTGTCGTACCACGACAACAGCTTCACCTTCGTGCCGCCGATCACCGAGGTGACCTCGGCGTCGAAGATGCTCGAGTGCGGGTTGCCGATGATGTCGGTGGACACCAGCGAGTCCTCGCTGTACTGCACGATCCCGGCCATCGGGCCGTCGGCGGCCGCCTTGACGGCGGCGTTCACCTGCTCGGCGGTGACCTCGGTCTTCAACTCGACCACCAGGTCGACGGTCGAGCCGTCGGGCACCGGCACGCGCATGGCGATGCCGTCCAACTTGCCGTTGAGCGCCGGGAGCACCTTGCCGACCGCCTTGGCTGCGCCGGTGGTGGTCGGGATGATGTTCTCCGTGGCGGCCCTGCTGCGCCGGAAGTCCTTGTGGGGGACGTCGGCGAGCCGCTGGTCGTTCGTGTAGGCGTGGACCGTGGTCATGATCCCGCGCACGATCCCGAACTCGTCGTCGAGGATCTTCACGATCGGGGCCAGGCAGTTGGTGGTGCACGAGGCGTTGGAGACGATCTCGTCGTCGGGGCCCAACTCCTCGTCGTTCACGCCCAGGACCACCGTGGCGTCCAGTTCGTCCTTGGCGGGCACCGTGAGGATGACCCGCTTGGCGCCGGCCTCGAGGTGCTTGGCGACCATCTCCCGGGTGCGGAACACGCCGGTGGACTCGATCACCACGTCCACCCCCATCTCGCCCCAGGGGAGCGCGGCGGGGTCGCGGACGGTCAGCAGCCGGGCGCGGTGGCCGCCGGCCACCAGGTAGCCGTCCTCCAGCGCGACCTTGCCGGGGAACTCACCCATGACGGTGTCGTGCTTGAGGAGGTAGGTGGCCATCTCGTCGTCGGCCAGGTCGTTGACGGCGACGATCTCGATGCCTGCGTCGGGGCGCTGGCTGATCACGCGGAAGACGGACCGGCCGATGCGGCCGAACCCGTTGATGGCGACGCGGGTCATGCCGACACCTCCTTGAACTCGGCCAGTTTCTCCATCAGCTCGACGGCCCGGGCGGCGTAGCCCCAGCCGTTGTCGAACCAGATGACGGCCTTCAGCAGCGTGCCGTCCATGACGACGGTGGCCAGGCCGTCGAAGATCGCCGAGTGAGGGTTGCCGATGACGTCGGTGGAGACGATCGGGTCCTCGGTGTACTCGAGGATCCGGCTCTCGGCGGCGGCCTTTGCGATGGCGGCGTTCACCTCGTCGCGGGTGGCCGGCTTCTCCAGGAAGGCGACCAGGTCCACGTTGGAGCCGTCGGCGACCGGCACGTTGAGTGCCATCCCGACCAGCTTGCCGCTCACCGCCGGCAGCACCCGCTCGATGATCTCCGGCGAGTTGGTCGGCGCCGGGATGATGTTCTCGGCGGCGGCGCGGCTCAGGCGGAGGCTGTCGCCGGGCACGTCGGCCAGGCGCTGCTCGTTGGTGAGCGCGTGCACGGTGGTGTACAGGGCGTGCTGGATGCCGAACTCGTCGTCGAGGATCTTCAGCACGGGCGCCAGGGCGTTCGACGTGTTCGAGCCCAGCGAGATGATCCGGTCCCCGGAGTCGAGTACCTCGTCGTTGACCCCCATCACCAGGGTCTCGATGGCCGACGGGTCGTCGGGCACCGTGGCGAGGATCACGTGATCGGCGCCGTTGGTGAGGTGGTCGGTGCATTCGGCCACGGTCCGGTGCTTGCGGGTGGCCTGCACCACGACGTCCACGCCGTAGGCCGACCAGTCCACGTCCTTGGGATCCTTGGCCTGCAGCATGGGGATCTTCCGCCCGTCGACGGCGAGGGCGCCGTCCACGAGCGACACCTTCTTCGGGAAGCGGCCGAAGATGGTGTCGTACCTGAGCAGATACACGAGGGCTTCGGGGTCGGCGATGTCGACGATCGCGGCCACCTCGATGGAAGGGTGGTCTTCCAGCTGGCGGAACACGTTGCGTCCGATCCGGCCGAACCCCATCAGCCCCACGCGGTACTTGTCCATGAGGGCTCCTGTGGGTTGAACGCCCGCAGGGTACCGCGTTCCCGAAGGGTTTCCGTCGCCTCCGTAGTACGGTTCCCGGCCATGCCGTTTCCCTCCCCGGACCCGGAGCACGCCGCCGCCCTGCTGCGTGGCAGAGGCGACGTGGACGGCCTGCTCGCCGAGGCGCGGCGGCTGCGGGACGAGGGCAAGGGGCGCACCGTCACCTACTCCCGCAAGGTGTTCGTGCCGCTCACCACGCTGTGCCGGGACCGCTGCACCTACTGCACCTTCGCCAAGCCGCCGGGCGCCGGCGGCGCCTACCTGGAGCCCGGGGACGTGCTGGCCATCGCCGCCGCGGGGGAGGCCGCCGGGTGCACCGAGGCCCTGTTCACCCTGGGCGACCGCCCGGAGGACCGCTGGCCGGCGGCGAGGGAGTTCCTCGAAGCGAAAGGCCTCGCCTCCACCATGGACTACGTGGCGGAGACGACGGCGATGGTGGCGGAGGAGACGTCGCTCTTCCCCCACGCCAACCCGGGTGTCATGACCGGGGCCGACCTCGCCCGGCTGCGCCCCTCCAACCTCTCGATGGGCCTGATGCTGGAGAACGTGTCGCCGCGGCTGACCGAGCCGGGGATGCCCCACCACGGGTCGCCCGACAAGGAGCCGGAGGTGCGCCTGGCGACCATCGCCGCCGCCGCCGAGCACCGGGTGCCGTTCACCACCGGGGTGCTGATCGGCATCGGGGAGACGCCGGAGGAGGTCGCCGACAGCCTGTTCGCGATCGCGGCGATGCCGGCGGTGCAAGAGGTGATCGTCCAGAACTTCCGGGCCAAGGCCGACACCCGCATGCGGCGCGAGCCCGAGCCGACCGTCCAGTACACGGCACGGGTGGCGGCGGCGGCGCGCTGGATCCTCGGGCCGGATGCGAACGTGCAGGTGCCGCCCAACCTGACCGAGCGATACGAGGCCTACCTGGATGCCGGCATCAACGACTGGGGCGGGGTGTCGCCGCTCACCATCGACTGGGTGAACCCCGAGGCGCCGTGGCCGCACCTGGAGGAACTCGAAGCCCGCACCGCCGCGGCCGGGTTCACGCTGGCTCCCCGCCTGCCGGCGTACCCCGAGTACCTGACCCCCGAGTGGGTGGACGAGGGGCTGCTGCCCAAGGCACGCGCCGCCGTGGACGCCCGCGGGCACGCCGTCGCCCCCAGGGAGGCGGCGTGATCACGTTCTGCCGCCTCCGGCCCGTGGAGCGGCCCACCGCGGCCTGGGCGGCCGCCCGCCGCCGCCAGGGCGCTGCGGTGGCCGAGGTCGGGGACGGCGGCGCCGAGGAGGTCGCCGTCTGCCTGGAGGAGGGCCTGCTGCCGGTGGCTCCCGCCGCGGCAGGGATGGATGCCGCCGCCTGGGTGGCGTCGCCCGCCGAGGCGCTGGCGCTGTCGGGGAGCGGCACCGACGGGCGGCGGATCACCGTGCGCCACGAGGGCCCCGCCGAGGAGGTGCTCGACGCCCTCGCCCGCAGCGGCGCCGCCTACCTCCGCACCCGCCGCAGCACCGTGGCCGATGCCGCCGCGCTGGCGGCGATGCCGGGGGTGGCGGCGGCCGTGTCGGTGTTCGTCGACGACGTGGACGAGGCGGTCGCGGCGGTGGAGGCAGGCGCCCGGGACCTGCTGCTGCGCGATTGGGACACCGAGCGCCTGGGCCGCCTGCGCGACGCCCTGGACGAGGCCCCGGTGGAGCGGACCGCCGTGCCGCCGGGCATGGCGGTGGACGACGCCCGGGCCGTGTTCGACGAGGCCACGTTCACGGCGTGGCTGCACCAGGTGGACGCCTCGGGTGCGGTGCGGCCGCGCACCGAATGGGCGCCTGGCAAGGACCTTGCGGCTCCCCGGCCTCCGTCGCGCCTCTCGGCCCAGTGGGCCGACCCGGTGTGGGCGGCAGGGGCCACCGTGCACCGCCTCCCCGACGACCTGGCCGGCATCCTGGAGAGGTCGGTGGAGGGCATCGCCCCGCAGCGTGACGAGGTCCGGCGCCTGTTCGAGGCGAGGGGCACCGAGGTGGAGGCGGTCGCCGAGGTGGCCGACGCCCTGCGGGAGCGGGCCAACGGCGACGTGGTCACCTACGTGACGAACCGCAACATCAACTACACCAACCAGTGCACGTTCCGCTGCGGGTTCTGTGCGTTCTCCAAGGGCCCGCGGTCGCTGAACCTGCGGGGAGAGCCGTACCTGCTCGAGATCCACGAGGTGGCCTTCCGTGCCCGCGAGGCAGCGGAGCGGGGCGCCACCGAGGTGTGCCTGCAGGGCGGCATCCACCCCGGCTTCACCGGCGACTTCTACGTCGAGGTGGTGGAGGCCGTCAAAGAGGCCGCCCCCGGCATCCACGTGCACGGGTTCACCCCGCTCGAGGTGTGGCAGGGGGCCGCCACCACCGGGGTCCCGGTACCGGAGTTCCTGCGGCGCCTGGCCGCAGCGGGACTGGACACCCTGCCGGGCACGGCCGCCGAGATCCTCGACGACCGGGTGCGGCGCCACCTCTGCCCGGACAAGATCACCACCTCGGAGTGGGCGTACGTGATGACCGAGGCGCACGGGATGGGGCTGCGGTCCACGGCGACGGTGATGTTCGGCCACATCGACGGGCCCGAGAACTGGGCGGAGCACCTGGAGGTGATCCGCCGGGTCCAGCGCCGCACCGGCGGGTTCACGGAGTTCGTCCCCCTGCCCTTCGTGCACATGGGCGCTCCGATCTACCTGCGGGGGAGGGCCCGGCCCGGGCCCACCTGGGACGAGGTGGTGCTGATGCACGCCGTCCCGCGCCTCGCCCTGGACGGCCTCATCCCCAACATCCAGGCGTCGTGGGTGAAACTGGGCCTGGAGGGGGCTTCGGCCCTGCTCGACGCCGGGGTGAACGACTTCGGCGGCACGCTCATGGACGAGAACATCTCCAGGGCCGCCGGCGCCTCTCACGGGCAGATGGCGGGGCCAGCGGCCATCGAGGCCGCCGTCGCTGCGGCGGGGAAGACCCCCCGCCGCCGCACCACCCTGTACGGCGAGCCGGCGGCTAGCCGGGAGGCGTGACCGCCGCCGCCTCGCCGATCGCGGCGAGGTGCTGCGACACGACCACGCGGGCGGTGCCGGAGGGGTACCCGGTGCCGATCACCTGGGCGAGCGAAGAGGCATCGCCCTCCACCCGCAGGTCCAGCCCGACCAGCCATCCTCCTTGGGCGGCCACCCAGAACGTGAACACGGCGACCTCTGCCGACCCGGCCGGCACCCCGAAGGCGGCCTCCAGGTCGCCGGCGTCGCCGCGGTAGCCGAGCGCAGCCAGTCCGCCGACCTCGTGCCTCGCCGGGGTGCCGTCCATGGCCCCGGAGAGCCCGGCGGCGCCCGGGTCGGCGGGCCACGCGGGGCAGAAGGCGATCAGCGCCCGGTCCACGGCGCCTGCTGCGCTGACGGCGGCGGTGCCGTCGGCCCAGAGCCGTCCGCCTGCGAGCACGAGGTCCCGGCCGGCCGACAGCCCCGGCAGGTCGGCCTCGACGGTGCAGGCGACGTCGGCACCGGACACCGTCCCGGACGAGGAGACCGACCAGCGCTCGCCGCCGATCTCGACGGTGCGCTCGAACGCGAACTCGTAGGAGGACGGCGCGGGGCCGGCGCCGTCGGCGGGGGCGTCGGTGGCGGTGAGGGTGGAGAGGATCGAAGCCTCTACCTCCTCGGCGAGGTACTGGGCGCGCACCCTGCCGTCGGCCGCGCCCGGCTGGGTGACGGACGCGAGCACGGCGAGGCGGCCGACCCGGAACAGGGCCACCGTCTCGGTGGCCTCGCCGCCGCCGATCTCCACCAGGAGGCCGACGGCGTCCTGTCCGACGTCGAGCGGGTAGTCGTCCACGGCCGTCGCCTCGACGACGGCGTGCGTGCCTCCCACTCCCTTGACGATGTCCCCGGCGGCGTCGCCGACCCACCCCGCGGCGCCGTCGCCGGTGGCGAACAGGCCGATGACGACGTGGGAGGTGGAGCCGGACGAGGGGTAGGCGGCGGCGGCGCCGGTGACGCGTCCGTACTGGGCGATGTCGGCTGCCTCGTCGGCACGGTCCAGCGTGGCGGCCACGATCAGGTCCTCGTTGGCCAGCAGCGCCCCGTCGCCGCCGGGCGGCAGCATCGCCAGGAGGTCGGAGGTGGCGATGGGCCGGGCGGTGATGTCGGGGAGCGCCTCCCCGGCGGTGGCGTCGCCGGCGGTCGCGTCGGGCTCCGGGGTGGCGGCGGCGGCGGGCGCCGCGGCCGCGTTCGGGGACGGCCCGGCGGTGGGGGAGACCCCGGGGATGCCTGCGCCGGCGGGGGCCGTGCAGGCGGCGAGCAGCACGGCGGCCAGGGCCAGCGCCGACGCGCCGGCCTGCACGGAGCGGGTCGGTTCCATGGGACTGCTTCGCCCCCCCGAGGGGGCGGCTTGAGGGGAACGGGCGCTCAGCCGTGGCGGTGGATCGAGGTGGCTGCCACCCAACCCTCGACGCCCTCGCCTGCCGCGACCTGGACCCAGGCGCCCACCTGGCGCTTCGCCAGGTACCAGGTGCCGGGGTGGAGGGCGCCGATGGTGCGGGTGTGATCGCTCAGGTCGAGCACGTCGGTGGGGGCGAGCACGTAGCACCACGCGGGCCCGTCGATGAGCAATCGGGGTGCCGCCTCCCGGGCCGCCGGCTGCGGAGCGGGGCGGAGTTCGGGTTCGGGCTCGGGCAGCGGTTCGGGCTCGGGTTCGGG
>JAHLKU010000010.1 GCA_020444505.1 Actinomycetota bacterium
GCGGGCAACCGTCCTACGAGCCGGTCGCCTCTTCGGGGTAGACGACCTTGAAGGACGGCTTGGCGGCGGGCATCTGCTGATGCATCCGGACCTCGAGGTAGGTGCGGCCCGGGTAGCGGGAGTCCTCGAAGATCTCCACCTCGATGTCCCTGGGGAGCATCTCGGCGACCTTCAGCATCTCCCGGCGGTCCTCGGGGGTCAGCCCCACGAACCGGGCGAACCCGCTGTGATCCACCTGACGGAGGATGTAGTCGGCGACGCGGCGGCGCCACGCCCTCCTCGATTGACCCTCTGACATCAGTGGCACAGCGCTCCCCGGCCGACCGAACGACACTGGTGTGATCTTATGAGGGGCGCCCTCCGGCGCCGGGGATTTCGACGGGGCCGCCGCCGGGTCAGGCCGGGTCGGCGACCAGGCGCTCGACCACGCCGACCACGGCCGGGACGGCCGCCCCGACCGGAGGGGTCATGGGGCCGCCGACGTTGGTGAGGTCCCCCGCCTCGACGCCCACCAGCACCACGTCGCGGGGGGCGTGGAGGCCCAGCGCCCTGGCGAGGCCCAGCATCTCGAACAGTCCCAGCGAGTGCTGCCACCCGCCCGGCGACGCGTCGATGTCGTCCTCCGCCCACACGTGGGTGGCCCCGGCCGGGGCGCGCCCGGTGGCCACCGCGTCCACCACCACCAGGCGGTCGACGTCGAGCAGGTCGTCGAGCAGCCCCAGTCCGGCGAGGGACGACTCCACCACCTCGGCGTCGCTCAGACGGGAGCGGAGTTCGGCGGCCACCGCCGGGCCGACGGCGTCGTCGGCCACCAGGGGGTTGCCGAGGCAGAGCACCCGCGTCCTCGAGGGAGGACGGTCAGCCGCGGGTGACTCTGCCATCGGCATCCCTGCCGAGCGTGCCGACCACCTCCCCGTCGGCGCCGCGAATCGTCACGAGAAGCGGCATCGATCCGGGGAGCGAGTGGGTGGCGCACGCATGGCACGGGTCGTAGGCCCGGAAGGCCATCTCGATCTTGTTGAGGATGCCGTCGTCGACCTTGCCGGCGCTGATCAGGCCCTTGGCGGCCTTGTCGACGCTCATGGCGATCCTGGCGGCGTTGTTCTGGGTGGCGACGATCAGGTTGGCCGCGGTGACGATCCCTCGCTCGTCGGTCTCGTAGTGGTGGAACAGCGTGCCTCGCGGCGCCTCGACGACGCCCATGCCGACGGTGGGGGTGGCGGTGGGCAGCACCCGCACCTCGGGGTCGGTCAGCACCGGGTCGGAGGTGATCTGCTGCAGCCGCTCGGCGGCGTAGAGCAGCTCCACCACCCGGGCCCAGTGATTGGCAAGGGTGTGGTGCACGGGCCGCCCGCCGAGCGTCTCGAACATCTCGTCGCGGGCGGCGGCGGCGAGCGGCGTGGCCATGCCGTCGGCGGCGTTGAGCCGCGCCAGCGGCGCGACCGAGAACAGGCCGCTGCCGGGGCCGTCCACGAAGCCCTGCCACCCGAACGACTTCAGGTAGGGGAACTTCACGTAGGTCCACGGCTCGACGTGCTCGGCGATGTGGTCTGCGTACTCCGCCGCGGTGAACGAGACGGTCTCGCCGCCGTCGGGGCCGACCACGCGCACGGTGCCGTCGTAGAAGTTGACGTTGCCGTCGCCGTCGACCAGGCCCATGTAGTGGGTGCGGTGCGTGAAGGCGTCCGACGTGATCAGATCCACGTACTCGGCGTTGCCCAGCACCACGTCCCGGAACACATCGAGGGTGAACGTGGCGAACTCGACGGCGTCGTCGGCGACCTCGCGGAACCCGGCCGCTTCCTCTTCCTTCACCCGGCGCGACACGCCGCCCGGCAGGCCGAACACCGGGTGGATCACCTTGCCGCCGGCCAGCGTGATGATCTCCCGCAGGCGGCGCCGCATGCCGATCACCTTCAGCCCCACCTCCTCGCCCACCTTGGCGATGACGCCGAGCACGTTGCGCTCGGCGGGCGGAGCGTCGGGGCCGACGACGAAGTCGGGGCCGCCGAGGAAGTAGAAGTGGAGGGCGTGGTCCTCGGCCATGAACGCCGAGTAGATCATCTCCCGAATAGCGCGGCCCGCCGGGGGCGGCTCGACGCCGTACAGGGCGTCGATCGCCTTGGTGGCGGCCATGTGGTGCGCGGTCGGGCAGACGCCGCAGATGCGCGCCGTGATCTGCGGCATGTCCTCCACGGGGCGTCCCACCGCGAACTGCTCGAACCCGCGCAGTTCGGGGACCTGGAAGTAGGCGCGGTCCACCTCGCCGACGTCGTCGAGGAAGATCTCGATCTTCCCGTGGCCCTCGAGGCGGGTGATCGGGTCGATGGTGATCCGCCGCCCGTTGCCGTTGCCGTTCGATGCCATGGCCGTCCTTCCTACTCCGTCGCCCCGGCCGGCTGCCGCTTGCGCACCAGCAGCGAGTGCGGCAGGCCGTACCGGTAGAAGGTCCCGATGGGGTCGGGGATGGTGCTGAGGATCCGCTCGATCTCCTCGGGGTCGTCGGCGCCGACCAGCGAGGCGATCGCCCCCGCCGCCTTGGCGCCGTGGTCGCGGACCGAACTGGTGGGCCCGAAGCACCCGGTGCACGGCATGTTGGCGCCGATGCACAGCGCCCCACAGCCCGCCCGGGTGGCGGGACCGAGGCACAGCAGGCCCTGGGCGAGCAGGCAGGTGTCCTCGTCGGCGATGATCTGGTGGGGGCGCTTGAACTCGGTGATGGTCAGGTCGTCCGGCTTGGTGTCCCTGCGGTCGCACTCGCTGCACAGGGCCACGTCGGGCGCCAGCACGGTGCCGGCGGGCGGCAGGTCGCCCGACAGCAGCGCGCCGACGGCGGCGGCGATGATGTTCGGGGTGGGTGCGCACCCCGGCACCACGTAGTCCACCGTGGTCACCTGGTCCAGGGCCCGCACCGTGTCGTGGAACCCCGGCAGCGTCACCCGGTGCCCGTTGGAGGCGTACTCGGTCTTGGGCACCACGCCGTCGGGGTTGTCGGTGGTGGGCGAGGTCCGGTACACCCGGTCGAAGATCGCCTCCTTGTCCCACAGGTTCGCCAGGCCGGGGATGCCTCCCATGTGCGAGCACGAGCCGAACGCCACCATCACCCGGGCCTTGCGGCGCAGCAGGTGGACCATCTCCTCCTGCTCGTCGGTGCGCACCGCGCCGTTGACGAAGGCCGCCAGGATCTCGCCATCCTCCATGGCCTCGACGTCGGCGCGCTTGGAATCGAGCGCCACCGGCCAGAACACGATGTCCACCGCGTCGGCCACGCCCAGCAGGTCTTCGGCGAGGTCCACCACCGCCTCCTCGCACCCCCCGCAGGAGGCCAGCCAGTAGAACGCCACCTTCGGCTTGGCCGTCATGCCGGCACCTCCTCGCGCCGTGGCGCCGCCGGCGCCACGGCGCCGTCCGGCAGGCGGAACGGGCCGAGGGCGCGGATCTGGTCGGCCATCTCGTTCATGACGTCGCGGAGGCGGTCGGCTTCGGCCGCCGAGATCCACTCCAGCCGGATGCGCTCTTCCTCGACGCCGAGATCGGTGAGCATCCTCCGCAGCAGCGTGAACCGCCGCAGCGCCTTGGTGTTGCCCTCCTGGTAGTGGCAGTCGCCGGGATGGCAGCCGCCGATGAGCACGCCGTCGGCGCCCTTGGCGAAGGCATCGAAGACGAACTGCGGGTCGACCCGGCCCGAGCACATCACCCGGATGATCCTGGCGTTGGGGGCGTACTTCATCCGGGACGTCCCGGCGAGGTCCGCAGCCAGGTAGGTGCACCAGTTGCAGAAGAACGCCACGATCGTCGGCTCGAAGGCGGCGGCGGTCTCGGTGGTGTCGGTGTCAGACATGGGTCAGCACTCCCAGGATCTCCTCGAAGATCTCCTCGTCCTCGAACAGGTTCTGCCGGATCGCCCCCGAGGGGCAGGCGGCGACGCAGGTGCCGCAGCCCTTGCAGAGCACCTCGTTGATCACGGCCTTCCCGTCCACGATCGAGATGGCGCTGAACGGACACATGCCCACGCAGGTGCGGCACCCCGAGCAGCGCTCCTCCACCACGAAGGCGGTGTTGGGCTCGAGTTCGATGTGGCCTGCGTCGATCAGCGCCAGCGCCTCGGCGGCGGCGGCGCCGGCCTGAGCCACCGTGTCGGGGATGTCCTTGGGGCCCTGGCAGGCGCCTGCGAGGAACACCCCGTCGGTGAAGGTGCTCACCGGCGCCAGCTTCGGGTGGCGCTCGGTGAAGAACCCGCCCGACCCGCACGTGATGTTGAAGGTGCGGCGCACGTCCTCGGCATCCGGCTGGGGCTCGAGGCCGGTGGCCAGCACCACCATGTCCACCGGGATCTTGCGCACCATGCCGGCGAGCGTGTCCTCGGCCTGCAGCACCACCCTGCCGGTGTTGCCGGCCTCCGGGTAGACGTCGGCGACCTTGCCCCGGATGAAGTGGACGCCCTCCTCCTCCACCCGGTTGTAGAACTCCTCGAAGCCCTTCCCGGGCGTCCGCATGTCGATGTAGAACTCGTAGATCTCGGCGTCGGTCTTCTCCTTCAGGAGGTGCGCCAGCTTCAGCGAGTACATGCAGCACACCCGCGAGCAGTACTCGTTGGTGTTCTTGTCGCGGCTCCCGATGCAGTGGATGATCCCGATCGAGGTCGGCGTGCTGCCGTCCCGCAGCACGATGCTGCCCTCGGTGGGCCCGGAGGCGTTGACCAGGCGCTCCACCTCGAGCGCCGTGTAGACGGCGTCGAGGCGCCCGTAGCCGTACTGGGGCAGCCGGGAGGCCTCGAACGCCTGGAACCCGGTGGCGAGGATGATCGCCCCCACCGTGACCTCGTCGTAGGTGACCTCCTGCTGGAAATCGATGGCGTTGCGCTCGGCGCACACCTCGACGCAGGTCTTCTTCCGGCACCCGGCGCGGAACTCGATGCAGGCCTCCGGATCGATCACGACCACCTGGGGGACGGCCTGGGGGAAGGGGATGTAGATCGGCTTGCGCTTGCTGAGCCCCAGGTTGAACTCGTCGGGGGTCTTGCCGTTGCGGAACACGCAGGCGTCGATGCACTCGAGGCACCCGACGCAGGCGTCCTCGATCACGAACCGCGGGTGGTGCTTGACGCGCACCCGGTAGTCGCCGACGAAGCCCGACACCTCCTCCACCTCCGACATCGTCATGATCTGGATGTTGGGGTGGGCGCGGACCTGGGTCATCTTCGGGGTGAGGATGCAGGCGGCGCAGTCCAGGGTGGGGAAGGTCTTGTCGAACATCGCCATGTGGCCGCCGATGCTCGGCTCCCGCTCGACCAGGTACACCTGCTTGCCGGCGTTCGCCAGCGTCAGCGCGGCGTGGATGCCGGCGATGCCGCCGCCGACCACCATCACCCTGGGGTCGATCGGCACCCGGCGGGGCTCCAGCGGCTCGTGGAAGCGGACCCTCCGCACCGCAGCGCGGATCAGGTCGTTGGCCTTGGCGGTGGCGGCGGCGATGTCGCGGTGCACCCACGAGTCGTGCTCGCGGATGTTGACCATCTGGAAGAAGTACGGGTTGATGCCGCCCTCGCCGACCGCGCCCCGGAACGTCTCCTCGTGCAGGCACGGCGAGCAGGAGGCCACCACCACCCGCTCCAGCCCGAACTCGGCGATGTCGTGCTTGATCAGCTCCTGACCGGGGTCGGAGCACATGTACTTGTAGTCACGCGACAGGACGACGCCGGGGAGGCTCTCGGCGGCGTCCCGCACGGCGGCCACGTCCACGGTGGAGGCGATGTTGGTGCCGCAGTGGCACACGTACACGCCGATGCGGGGGGTGCCGTTGGGCTCACGCATCGGACGACCTCCCCGCCAGGACGGGCTTCACGTCGACGAAGCTCCGCTGCAGGCCGAGGGCCCGGTGGGACAAGCCCATCGCCAGCCCGAGCAACTGGGTGAAGTAGAGGATCGGGATCCGCCCCTTCTTGCCCAGCCGCTTGAACGCCTTGGACTGGTAGGCCTCCAGGTTGAACTGGCACAGCGGGCAGGCCACCGCGATCACGTCCGCTCCCCTGGCGATGGCGTCCTCGAGCAGCATCGCCACGAGGTCCACCCCCACGTCGGGCATGGTCATCATCTGGCTCGCCCCGCAGCACCGCGTCTTGAACGGGTAGTCGCCGAGCACGTCGCACCCTGCCGCCTCGAGCAGGCGGTCCATGGTCACCGGGTCGTACTGGTCGTCGAACGGCGCCAGCGGGCGCACGATCTGGCACCCGTAGTACGGGGCCACCGTGAGGCCCTCCAGCGGCTCGGTGACGGCGGCCGCCACCGTCTCCACCCCGACGTCGTTGACCAGCACGTCCAGCGGATGGCGGATCGGCACGCTGGCGTCGTACGACAGCGGGGCCGGGCCGTCGCCGTTGGGGATCGTGCACGTGGCCTGGAGCGCACCGCACACCACCGAGCAGAGCCCCGGGTCGTCGGCGAGGTGGCCGGCGGTCTTGGAGAGCACCAGCCAGCAGGCGTTGCAGGGGGCGATGAGGTCGCGCCCGTCGGCCGCGGCGATCGCCAGGTTCCTGGTGGCGAGGGTGGTCGCCTGCAGTTCGTCCACCGCCATGTAGGCGGTCGCCCCGCAGCAGTTCCAATCCGGCAGTTCGTCGAGCCGGATGTCGAGCGCCTCGGCCACCGCCAGCAGCGACTCCTCGTACGGCTTGCCGGTGCCCTTCAGCGAGCAGCCGGGGTAGTACTGGTACCCGCTCACGATGCCGCCACCTCCTCCCGTTCCCGCTCGACCCGATCGAGCAGGGCCGTCAACTCCTTCCGGCGGCGGATCCGGTCGAGCTTCAGTGAGATCCGCCCGGTCCGCACGGCGTTGACCCCCATGGGGAGCATCCCCACGTAGCGGTGGACGCCGGAGCGGAGCGCGAGGCCCGCGATGAGGTAGGCCTCCGACATCCGGCCGCGGCGGTGCACCATGCGGGAGAACTGCTTCGCCATCACCGCCACCGGGTGCCGCTTGGGCGCCTTGCCCGCCTCGATCGCCTTGCGCTTCAGCGCGTACATGACGTCGGTGACCGGGATCTGCTGCGGGCACGCCACGGTGCAGGCGTAGCAACTGGTGCAGAGCCAGATCGTGTTGCTCCCGAGCACGTCGTCCGCCCAGCCCTCGCGGGCCAGGTACATCAGCTTGCGGGGGCCCAGGTCCATGTGGCTGGCGAGCGGGCAGCTGCCGCTGCACACCCCGCAGTGGATGCACTCACGCAGTTTCTCCTCGCCCACCAGGCCGGTGAACCAGGCGGCGAACTCGGGGTCGCGGTCGGCCTCGATGCGAATCATCGGTTCGGTGGCCATCCAACCTCTCCTTGGGGACGGCGGGCGGACGCGAACGGCGGGCGACGCCCGGCGAGGGGTGCGGAGGGTCGCCGGCAGCACGCCGCCGTGGGGGCGGCGGCCGCCGGGCGGCTGAGCGGCGGGTCGGCGTCGACCTCCCCGAGGGCGGGCGGCGAGACCGATGTGGCCGGCATGGACGACCTCCGTGTCCGTCCGTCATCGCGATGACGGGACTGATAAGCACACGGTGGAACCCTCGATAACCGAAGGTAAGAGTCCTTGGTCCCTTTGCGGGCCGCTCAGGCCGCGTCGGGCCCCAGTGCAGCGTGCAGCGCCGCATCGAGGTCGGTGTCCTCGAAGGCGAACCCGTCGGCCGCGAGCCGGGCCGGGACCACCCGCATGCTGTCGAACAGCGTGGCCTCGGCGAGGTCGCTCCCCAGCACCAGGCGCAGCACGAACCGCGGGATCGGCAGCCACACCGGCCGCCGCAGCGCACGCCCCACCGCCCGTAGGAAGTCCTTGTTGCGGGCCGGTTCCGGCGCCGCCAGGTTCACCGGCCCCGCCAGCGTGGAGTCCAGCAGGTGCAGGATGGCCCGCACCTCGTCGCGCAGCGAGATCCACGGCCACCACGACCGGCCGTCGCCGATCCAACCCCCGAGGCCCCACCGGTAGGGGCTCAGCCATGCCGGCCCGAACGGGGCCAGCACCCGGGCCAGGGCGCCGCCCCGGCGCGCCAGCACGATGCCCGACCGGAGGTAGGCGACCCGGATCCCGGCGGAGGCCGCCGGCGCCGCCGCCCGCTCCCAGGCGGCGCACACCTCCGGGAAGAAGCCCTCCCCCGGCCCCGCCTCCTCGTCCATCACCGCGTCGCCGCGGTCGCCGTAGAACCCCACGGCAGAGGCGTTGAGGAGCACCCGCGGCGGGTCCTGGAGCGACGCCAGCGTGGAGGCCAGCAGGGCGGTGGCGCCCACCCTGCTGCTGCGGACCAGTGCCTTCTCGACGGCCGTCCAGCGCCGTGCGCCGATGCTGCGGCCGGCCAGGTTCACGACGGCGTCGGCTCCCTCCAGCGCGGCGGCGTCGATGGTGCCGGCCTCCGGGTCCCAGGCGATGCCCTCGCCGGGCGTGCCGGGGCGCACCAGGCGCACCACCTCGTGGCCGGCCCCCTCCAGCGCCGGGATCAGCGCCGACCCGATGAGGCCGGACGACCCGGCGATCACCACCCGCACGATGCCGCTCCTCTCGTCGATTCGGAGCGTAGGGAGGTCAGGCCCCGTACCAGGACTGCAGCACGCTCCCCACCCGCTCGGCCCAGAGCGCCGTCATCTCCCCCAGCGGGTCGGGGCAGTCCGCGAAGGCGCCAGGCATGATCGGCTCGCACACCTGCACGTGGATCGGGCTGCGGCCGATGCGGGCGGTCCCCCGGCCCATGGCCTCGTCGGTGCCGCACACCGCCACCGGCACCAGCGGCACCCCGGCCCGCCGGGCCAGCCACGCCGCACCCCGCTTGGGCTGCTGCTCCCCCCATCGCCACACCCGGACCCCCTCGGGGTACAGGCCCACCGAACCGCCCGCCGCCAGTTCGGCCAGCGCCAGCCGCAGGGCCCCGAGCGGTGCCCGGGTGCGCGACATGGGGATGGCTCCGAGCCAGGAGGTGAGGCCGTCGAAAAACCGGCTGTTGCCGTACAACTCGTCCACGGCCAGGAAGCGGGTCGGCCGCCGCACCGCCAGGCCCACGACCACCGGGTCGAGGTGGGAGAAGTGATTGGCGGCCACCACCACGGGGCCGTCGGGGAGCAGATCCTCCCCGGCCAGGGTCATCCGGTTCCAGAGGCGGAGCAGCAGCCTGCCGGGGCCGATCGCCATCCTCCAGCCGTTGAAGCCGGCGAAGGGGAAGCCGGGCTCACGCCGGTGCCGCAAGGTCCGTGAAGAGGGCCGCGAGGGCCAGGTCGGGCCGCTGGTTCGACTCCAGCGACGTGATCGTATCCAGTACCCGCTCGGCCGCCGACACCGCCGCCTGCGGGGACACCGTCGCCAGGTCGGCCCCCGGCACGTCCCGGTTGCGAGCCGGGGCGCCGAACTGCGCAGCGGCGGCGTCGCGGTACCAGGAGGCGAGGATCTCGAGGCCGGTCACGTGCAGCGCGGTCGTGGCCCGCCGCACCTCGCGCTGTTGGCGGTCCTTGACCGCCTTGGCCGACGCCTCGTCGCCGGCGGCGTGCCGCTCCTCGTCGTGCCGCTCCGCCATCCCCTCCAGGAGCGGATCGGCGGCGGCCACGATCGACTCGGCGAGCAGGAACGCCGACCCCGGTGCCTCGTCCAGGCGGCCCGGCACCGACAGCCACGCCCGCCGGAAGGCGGCCACCTCGGGCCGGGTGGCGAGCAGCAGCGCCAGGCCCGGCCGGCCCCCGGAGGTGCGGGCGGCGTCGGCCGCCCGCTGCTCGTCGATGCCGCGCCCGGTGAGAGCGGCGATCACCTCGCCGTCGGGCACACGGCCGAACACCACCGTCCGCGACCTGCTGGCGACGGTGCCCGGCAGGTCGTCCTCGGACTCGGCCACCAGGATGAAGATGCTCGACGCGGTCGGCTCCTCCAGGGTCTTGAGCAGGGCGTTGGCGGCCTCGTCGCTCATCATCCCGGCCTCCTCGAAGAGGAACACCTTGCGATCGGACTCCACCGGCGCCAGCGCCGCTCTGGCGACGGTGGAGCGCGCCTTCTCCACCGTCAGCGTGGTACGCCCATCCGGCTCCACCAGCACGAGATCGGGATGCCCGCCGGCGAGGGCCCGGCGCAGGCATCCGGGGTCGCCGTCGGGGCAGAGCAGGCCTGCGGCGAAGCGGCGGGCCACCGTGGCTTTGCCGAGGGCGCCGGGCCCCACGAACAGGTAGGCCTGGGACGGCCGGGCGATCTCCCGCTCCAGCAGCGCCACCACCGCGGCGTGGCCGATCACCCCGTCGAAGAGGCCGCTCATCGCCGCACCAACCCGGCGACGCACTCGGCCACGACCACCTCGATCGGACGGGAGGCATCCACCACCACGAACCGCACCGGGTCTTCGGCTGCCATCGCGGCGTAGGCCTCGGCCACCCTGGACTGCAACGCCACGCCCTCGACGCTGATGCGGTCGGCGGCGTCCTCGCGGGCCAGGCCGGCGGCGGCGTCCACCTCGAGCAGCAGCACCCGGTCCGGCCAGATGCCCTGCAGGCCGGCTTCGTTGACGTCGCGGACCCGGCCGATGCCGAGGCCGCGGGCGCCGCCCTGGTAGGCGAGCGACGAGTAGACGGTGCGGTCGGACACCACCACGGCGCCACGGGCCAGCGCGGGGGCGACCACCTCGGCGGCCAACTGGGCGCGGGAGGCGGCGAACAGCAGCGCCTCGGCCCAGGCGGCGACCGAATCGTCGGAGTGCAGCAGGATGCGCCGGATCGCCTCACCGGTGGCGGTCCCCCCCGGCTCCCGCACGGCCACCACCTCGCGGCCCTCCGCCTCCAGGGCCGACACGATCGCGGCGGCGACGGTGGTCTTGCCGGCGCCGTCGACGCCCTCCACCGCCAGGTAGTGCCACATCAGGAGGGCCCGGGAGGACCGTCGAAGTCGTCCACGTCGATGGCCTCGTGCTCGGTGGTCTCGTCGGGGTCGTGGCCGCGCGCCGCCTTGCGGTACGAGCGGAAGGCCTCGGTGGCCGCGCCCACCATGGGCCGGTCGGTGGAGCGGACCAGGGTGTGGAGGAAGCGACGGAGGCTCCAGAGGGTGAACCCGCCGCTGATGAAGATGATGGCGCCGCCCACCAGCAGCACCATGCGGGAGCCGTCGGTGAACAGGCCCGGGAGCAGGCCGTCCAGCAAGTCGGCCAGCGGCAGGGCGATCATCATCGACGTCAGCAGCCCGATGCGCATCAGCGAGAAGAACGCGGCGAAGGTACGGCCCCGCAACTCGTCGTCCACCGACTCGTGGAGGTGGGAGAACCCCAGCACGTAGGTGGAGCCGGCGCCGAACCCCATGAGGCTGATCCACCCCACCCCGCCGAGGATCGTCTTGACGAACCCGGCGGCGCCGAGCGAGAACCCCGTGACGAGCAGGGCGATCGCGAACGAGACGTCCTTGTGGACGAGCCGCGAGCCGAAGATGGTCACCAGCACGATGCCGGTGCCGGCGCCCAGGCCGAAGGCGGTCAGCAGCGCCGGCCACCCCGACGTGCCGGCGTGGAGCACATCCGTGGCGTACGGCTTGCCCAGCACGATGACGATGCCGCCGCCGGCGAGGCCGAAGGTCATGGCCACCACCACCGATCGCACCCGCCTGCTGCGGACCACGAAGGCGACGCCGTCGCGCAGGTCGCGCACCACGGCCAGCAGGTTGAGCGGGCCCTTCCCCTTCCGGCTCTCGGGCAGCTTGCGCCGCATCGACGGCAGCGTGAGGAGGATCGCCGCCGAGATGGTGTACGTGGTGGCGTCCAGCAGGAACGCCAGCCCCTCCTGGGTGCCCGGCAGGAACCCGAAGGTCAGGTGCGGGGCGAGCGGGGAGATGAGCAGGAACAGCACCGCCCCCAGCGGGAAGGTGCCGTAGGAGGCGCTCAGCGAGAGGCTGTTGGCGGTGACGATCTCACTCCGGCGCACCAGCGTGGGGACGGTGGACTCCTTCGCCGGCTGGAACACCAGCGTCAGTGCCTCGAGCAGCAGGTTGACCACCAGCAGGTACTGGATGCTGTCGGCGAAGGCGAGCGACAGGACCAGGCTGGCCCGCCCCACCTCGACGCCGATCATCACGTACTTGCGGTTGAGCCGGTCGGCGATCACCCCGCCCACGGCGGCGAAGAACAGGCCGGGGACGATGCGGGACGTGAGAGCGAGGACGATGCCGCCGCCGCCTGCCAGTTCCTCGGCGAGCGACAGGGTGGCCAGGATCGACACCCAGTCGCCGATGCTGCTGACCAGGCCGGCGCGCCAGAGGCGCGAAAACGGCCCCGACTTCATCAGGGCCCAGGCAGATCGAGCGGGTGCCTCGGTCACGAGGGGACGATATCAGGTGCCGGTGCCGGCGCCCCCGGGGGCGGGGGTGCACGGTTTGACCGGCTTGCCCTCGGCCTCGAGCCGGGCCCGGCGAGCCGCCAGCAACTCCGACGCCCGCTCGACGGTGATCGCCTCCACGGTGTCGCCCTTGCGCAGCGAGGCGTTGACCCCGCCGTCGGTGACGTAGGGGCCGAACCGGCCGTCCTTCACGACCACGTGGCACCCGGTGGCCGGGTCGGTGCCCAGTTCCCGCAGCGGGCCTGCGCTGCGTTGCCCCCGGCGGCGCTTGGGCTGGGAGAACAACTCCACCGCCTGGGACAACGTCACCGTGAACAGCTCGGCCTCGGTCTCCAGGCTGCGGGTGTCGCCGCCCCGCTTCAGGTACGGCCCGTACCTCCCGTTGAGGGCGTGGACCTCCTCGCCGGTGTCGGGGTCGGTGCCGACCACCCGGGGCAGCGACAGCAGTTGCAGCGCCTGGTCGAGGGTGATCGTGTCCAGGTCCATGTCCTTGAACAGCGAGGCGGTGCGGGGCTTGTCGCCGCCCTTGACGGCCTCGCCCAGCTGCACGTAGGGGCCGTAGCGGCCGGCCCGCGCCAGCACCTGCAGGCCCGACTCGGGGTCGTCGCCGAGCACACGGTCGCCGTTCGGCGCCTCCAGCAGCTCCACCGCGACGGCCACGGTCAGCTCGTCCGGCGGCAGGTCGTCGGGGATGCTCGCCCGGTCCTCGCCGCGTTCCAGGTAGGGGCCGTAGCGGCCCACCCGGGCCACCACCGCGATCCCGTCGCCGTCCTCGCCCAGCGGGATCGAGTTGACCTCGCGGGCGTCGATGTCGCCGAGCCCCTCCGACACCGCCCGCTTGAGGCCGGGGCGCCCGTTCCCGAAGTAGAAGCGCGCCAGCCAGGGGACCATCTCCTCGGTGCCGCGGGCGATCTTGTCGAGGTCGTCCTCCATCCGGGCGGTGAACGAGAAGTCGACGAGCCCGCCGAAGTGCTGCTCGAGCAGGCTGACGACGGCGAACGCGGTGAACGACGGCACCAGGGCGGTGCCCTTCTTGAAGGCGTAGCCCCGGTCCTGGATGGTCTGGATGATCGAGGCGTAGGTGGAAGGCCGCCCGATGCCCAGTTCCTCCAGGCGCCGCACCAGCGAGGCCTCGGTGTAGCGGTTCGGGGGCTTGGTCTCGTGCCCCTTCGGCTCCAGGGCGTCGGCGGCCAGCGGGTCGCCCTCGGCCAGCGGCGGCAGGCGGCGCTCCTGGTCCTCGAGGTCGGCCTCGGGGTCGTCGGAGCCCTCCACGTAGGCCCGCAGGAACCCGGGGAAGGTGATGGTCTTGCCGCTGGTGCCGAACTCGGCGTCGCGTCCCGACGCCGAGACGGCCCCGAGGCGCACGGCCACGCTCTCACCCTTGGCATCGGCCATCTGGCAGGCGACGGTGCGCTTCCAGATCAGGTCGTAGAGACGGGCGGCGTCCTTGTCGGTGCCGAGCGACCCGGCGACGTCCTCGGGGCTGCGGAACGAGTCGCCTGCGGGGCGGATCGCCTCGTGGGCCTCCTGGGCGTTGCGCACCTTCTTGTGGTACTCCCGGGGGGCGGCCGGCACGTACTCCTCGCCGTAGCGGGTCTGCGCCTCTCGCCGCGCCGCAGCCACCGCCGTCTCCGACAGCTCCGTCGAGTCGGTTCGCATGTAGGTGATGTACCCGTTCTCGTAGAGCCGCTGGGCGGTCTGCATGGTCCGCTGCGAGGTGAATCGCAGCTTGCGGCCCGCCTCCTGCTGCAGGGTCGAGGTGCGGAACGGCGGGTAGGGCTTGCGGGTGTACGGCTTGGCCTCCACCGAGCGTACGGCGAAGTCGGCGCCGTCGAGGTCGGAGGCGAGCGCCTCGGCGGCCGTCCGGTCCAGCAGGACCGCACCCTCCCTGGCCAGGGCGCCCGACTCGTCGAAGTCCTTGCCGGTGGCGAGCCGGGCCCCATCGAGCGCCACCAGGTCCGCGGTGAACCGGGCGCCGCCCTCGTCCCGGGCGCGGAACGTGCCCTCCAGGTCCCAGTAGGAGGCGGAGGTGAAGCGCATCCGCTCCTGCTCCCGCTCGACCAGGATGCGCACGGCCGGGCTCTGCACCCGCCCGGCGGACAGCTTCGGCTTGATCATCTTCCACAGCACCGGCGACACCTCGTAGCCGAACAGGCGGTCGAGGATGCGGCGTGCCTCCTGCGCGTCGACCAGGCGGAGGTCGATGTCGCGGGTCTCCTCCAGTGCCCGGGTGATGGCGACGGGGGTGATCTCGTGGAACACCATCCGCCGCACCGGCACCTTCGGGTTGAGGGTCTCCAGCAGATGCCAGGCAATCGACTCGCCCTCGCGGTCCTCGTCGGTCGCGAGGTACAGCTCCTCGGCCTCCCTCACCAGCTTGCGGAGCTTGGTGATCTGCGCCTTCTTCTCCTTGGGGACGATGTAGAGCGGCTTGAAGTCGTTCTCCGTGTCCACCCCGAGGCGCGACCACGGCTCGCCCTTGTACGCCTTGGGGACGTCGTCGGCGTTGCGCGGCAGATCGCGCACGTGGCCGATGGACGACTCCACGACGAAGCCCGGCCCGAGGAACCCGGCGATGGTGCGGGCCTTGGCGGGCGACTCGACGATGACCAGTTTGGACATGCAGGCCTCTCCACGGCGGCGGCGGGACGCCGCTCGAAGGGGTGGGGACGGCCCACATATCTACGGCCGTCCGGCGCCTATGTCAAGACGCGTCCCGTCCGGAGGAGGTGCCGCCGAGGCCCGAGAGGGCCCCGGCGAGCCGGGCGGCGACGGCCTCCCAGGTGAACTCGGCCACCACCCGCTCCCTCCCCGCGGCGCCCATCCCGGCGGCCAGGGAGGGGTCGGCGAGCAGCGTCCGGATGCCCTCGGTGAGGTGCCGGTCGGTGGCGACGACATAGCCGGTGACGCCGGGCAGCACGGTCTCGGGGCTGCCTCCCGAGTCGCCGGCCAGCACCGGCAGGCCGGCGGCCGAAGCCTCCAGGAACACCAGGCCCAGCCCCTCGACCTCGAGGCCCATCCACCGGGACCGGCAGGGCATGGCGAAGACGGTCATGCTGCGGTACAGGCCCGGCAGGTCGGCCCACGGCACGTCGACGGCGAACGTCGCCGGGACGCCGAGGCGGCCGGCGAGCCGCCGCAGCCTGGCCTCCTGGCGGCCCCGCCCCACGATGAGCGCCGCCACATCGATGCCCTCGCCCCGCAGCGCCGCCACCGACTCGAGCACCCGGGCGTGGCCCTTGCGGGGGACGAACCGGCTCACGCAGCCCACCACCGGGGTCCCCTCCGGCGCCGGCCCGGGGGTGAACGCCTCCACGTCCACGCCGGCGCCCAGGTAGGCGACCGGCTCCCCGGTGAGCCGCTCCACCCGGCGTTGCGTGAACCGGCTGACGGCGAACCGGGCGTCGGCCTTGCGCAGCGGGCCGGCCAGCAACTGGCGGGTGATCGGGAACGCCGCCGGCAGCGTGATCTCCGCCCCGTGGCAGAGCACGGCGTAGGGCACCCCGGTGGCGGCTCGCACCCGGGGGCCCATCGTCGGCAGCGGGTACGGCGCCCCGTACAGCACCACGTCGGGCCGGAACTCCTCCACCTGGGCGATCACCCAGCGCCGCACCGCGCGGGTCGGCCACATGAACCGCCGCCGGTTGCGCACCACGCCGGGCGACCGGTCGTCGTCGGCCGGCGCCAGCACCCGCACCTCGCCGTCCATCGCCGCCGCCAGGTTGCCCAGGTACTGCTGGATGCCGCCCGGCCTGGGTGGGTAGTCGTTGGTGACGACGAGCAGTCGCACGGTCACCTCCCCGGCCGGGTGTTGTAGGAGGCGAGCGCCAGGCCGTCGGCGGCGGCGCGCACGTGGGTCACCTCGGTGTTGCCGGCCAGCGCCAGGTGGGAGCGGTTGTCGAACGGCAGGCCCACGAGGTCGGACGCCAGCGCCCGGATGGCGCCGCCGTGGCTGACCGCCGCCACGTGCCCGCCGGGGTGACGCCGGGCGATGCCGGCCACCGCGTCGGCCATGCGTCGGCCCATGGCGGCCGCCGTCTCCCCGGTCCCGCCCCTGGGGAGGTCCTGGTCGTGGACATAGATCGCCTCGAAGCGCTCGGCGTCGATCTCCCTGATCCGGGCCGGGGCCAGGTCCTCCCACTCCCCGAAGTGCAACTCCTGCAGGCCGGGGACCACGGTGACCTCGACCCCGGAGGCCCCGGCGAGGGCGGCGGCGGTGTCCCGGGCGCGCTGCAGGTGGGACGAGTACACGTGGTCGAGGCCGTCGTAGGCGGCGGCGAGGCGCCGGGCCTGCGCCCTCCCCTCCTCGGTGAGAGCGCCGTCGGTGACCCCCTGCCACCGGCCGTCCACATTGGCCTCGGTCTCGCCGTGGCGGACCAGTGCGACGATGGCGCCGGACTCGTCGGGGTGGAGGGCGGTGCCCGTGTGCGTCGCGTCGTTGAACACCGCCAGCACCCGCCCGCCGTCCACCTCGAAGGTGGTCATCGCGGTGTTGCGGAGGCGGCCGACCCGGTGGTCCCGGCCGCGCAGACCGAGGTGGCGGGCGACGATGGAGTGGATCACGCCTCCGTGGGTGATGACCGCGACGCGGTCGCCGTCGTCGCACCGGGCGACCAGGGCGTCGAAGGCGGCGTCGATGCGGGCGGCCAGCGCCGAGGGGGTCTCCCCGCCCCCGAGCGGCACGTCCGCTCCGGCCCGGAGCGCGGCGCGCTCGTCGGGGTGGCGGGCCTCGATCTCATCGGAGGTGAGGCCCTCCCAGCCGCCCAGGTGGACCTCGCGCCACTGCGGGTCGAGTTCCGGGTCGAGGCCGGCGATCGCCGCCGTCTCCCGCACCCTGCCCAGGTCGGAGGCGACCACCAGGTCGAAGCGGCGCAGCGAGGGGCGGGCGCCGAGGTCGGCGGCCTGGCGGCGCCCCCGCTCGGTGAGCGGCGAATCCCCGTGGCCCTGCCAGACGTGGGCGACGTTGCCCTCGGTCTCGGCGTGTCGGATGAACGTGATCTGCATGTGGTCGCGCCTCGCGGTTCGACCGGAAGGCTAGACCCGCGGCGCGACCCGACGGCCGGGCCGGCCCCTCACCCGCCCGGCGTCAGTGCTGGTGCCGGTTGCGCCAGATGCAGGTGCCGATCGCCCCGAGGACGATGACGGCGGCGACGCCGACCCACGGCGCCACCGGCCCGGCGACCGCGATGGTCACCATGACGATGGCCACCGCCACGGCGACGGCTGCGGCGAAGATCTGCAGACAGGCCCCGACGGCGAGGGCGCCGCACAGGACCCCGCAGACCCCGCGCCTGGCCGGGCTGTCGGTCGGGGCCGGACCCGCATCTCCCTTGGTGGGAAGGGCTTGGGTGTTCATGCCTCCACGATCCGACCCCAAGGAAATGCAATCAAGGGCACTTCGTCACAATTATCAGCCGGAACCGTGGAACGGGGCCGACGCGGGACGGGCCCGGCGGCTGCCGGGCCCGTCCACGTGCGAACGCAGGGCCTAGATGAACGCCGAGGCGAACACCAGCGAGACGATGGTCATCACCTTGATGACGATGTTCATCGCCGGGCCGGACGTGTCCTTGAAGGGGTCGCCGATGGTGTCGCCCACCACCGCGGCCTTGTGGCCGTCGCTCCCCTTGCCGCCGTGGGCGCCCGCCTCGATGAACTTCTTGGCGTTGTCCCAGGCGCCTCCGGCGTTCGCCATGAAGATCGCCAGCAGGAAGCCGGTCACCAGGGCGCCGGCGAGGAACCCGCCGAGCGCCTGCACGTCGATGAACCCGATGGTCAACGGCAGCGCCACGGCGAGGGCGCCCGGGATCACCATCTCGCGCAGCGCAGACGTGGTCGAGATGTCCACGCACTTGGCGTAGTCGGCGCGGGCCGACGGGTCGCCGTCGCGCAGGCCGGGGATCTCCCGGAACTGGCGGCGCACCTCTTCGATCATCTGGTTGGCCGCGCGGCCCACCGCCTTGATCGTCAGGGCGGCGAACAGGAACGGGAACATCGCACCGAGGAACAGGCCGATCGTGGTCTCCACCTGCACCAGGTCGATGACGGTCAGGCCGACCGCCTGCTTGAAGGCGAAGAACAGGGCGAGGGCGGTGACGGCCGCCGACCCGATCGCAAAGCCCTTCGCCACCGCGGCGGTGGTGTTGCCCAGCGAGTCGAGGGCGTCGGTGGCCTCCCGCACCTCGGCGGGGAGGTGCGCCATCTCGGCGATGCCTCCGGCGTTGTCGGCAATGGGCCCGTAGGCGTCCACCGACACGGTGATGCCCAGTGTGCTCAGCACGCCGATCGCCGCGATGGCGATGCCGTAGATGCCGCCGCCGGTTGGCATGGCCAACTGGCCCGCCCAGTAGGCGCCTCCGATGCCGGCCGCCACCACGATGACCGAGAACGCCGCCGAGCGCATGCCGTCGGCGATGCCGGCCAGGACGACGGTCGCCGGGCCGGTCTCCGACTGGCGGGCGATCTCCTTGACCGGGCGGAAGTGATCGCTGGTGAAGTACTCCGACAGCCGCCCGATGATCAGCCCCACTGCGAGGCCGATCACCACGGCGATGAACAGGCCCCAGGGGTTGTCGAAGATCAGCTTGCCGGTGGCGTCGGTGGTGCCGCTCCAGTCGCCGAAGATCAGCCACACCAGGCCGGCGACGCCGCCCAGCGTGAGGATCGCCGCCCCGTAGGTGCCCCGGTTGAGGGCCGCCGCCAGACGGTTGCCCGACGGGCGCACCAGGAACGAGCCGATGATGGACGCCGCCATCCCGACCGCCGCCACGGCGAGCGGGAACACGATCAGTTCGAGTTCGAAGCCGGCGCCCAGGAACACGACCGCGGCGTAGGCGATGGGGGCGACCAGCGAGCCGACGTACGACTCGAAGAGGTCGGCGCCCATGCCGGCCACGTCGCCGACGTTGTCGCCCACGTTGTCGGCGATCACCGCCGGGTTGCGCGGGTCGTCCTCGGGGATGCCGGCCTCCACCTTGCCCACCAGGTCGGCGCCGACGTCGGCGGCCTTGGTGTAGATGCCGCCGCCGACACGGGCGAACAGGGCGATCGACGAGCCGCCCAGGCCCACGGCGGTGATCACGCTGACGGCGTCGTCCACCTCGAGCCAGGTGTCGAACACCAGGTAGGCGAGCGCCAGGCCCAGCAGGCCGAGCCCGGCCACGGCGAAGCCCATGACGGCCCCGCCCCGGAACGCCAGCGGCAGCGCCTCGCGGATGCCGCCCCGGCGGGCCGCCTCGGTCGTCCTGGCGTTGGCGGCGGTGGCGATCCGCATGCCGACGAAGCCGGCGGTCGCCGACAGCAGCGCGCCGAACACGTAGGCGACGGCGCCCCACCTGCCGTAGTCGAGGACGAAGAAGATCAGCAGCGCCATGGCCACCACGAACGCGGCGACCCAGGTGTACTCACGGCGAAGGAACGCCATCGCGCCCTCGCGGATGGCGGCCGACAGTTCCTGCATGCGATCGTTGCCGGCGGGGGCCGCCAGCACTTGCCGGGCGTAGAAGAAAGCGAGCAGCAAGGCGGCCACGGCGGCGCCCGCTGCGATGTACGGCCAGATCACGGGATCCACGGATACCCACTCCCGTTCGAGGAATCGGAACGGTGCCGAGTATAGAAACCGGCCGGGAGGGCCCCGGCACCCTGCCCCGGGCCCGCCCCGGCACCGCCGGCTACTTGCGCCAGAGCTCCCGGGTGAGCAGCAGCAACACCGGGAAGATCTCGAGCCTCCCCACGATCATCAGCACCGACAGCAGCCACTTGCCCGCGGCCGGCACGGCCAGGTAGTTGCCGGAGGGCCCCACCTCGCCGAGGCCGGGGCCGATGTTGCCCAGCGCCGAGGCGACGGCGGACGCCGCCGTGCTCAGATGGATCGGGGAGCCGGCCTGGGAGAGGAACACCCCCAGGAACAGGATCCCCACGCCGAACAGGGCGACGTAGAAGAGGAAGAAGGACTGCACGCTCTCGACCACGCTGTCGGGCACCGGGTCCCTGCCGAGCCGGGTGACGAACACGCCGCGGGGGTGCATGATGCGTCGCAGGTCGTTGCGGGCGGCGCCCATCAGCACGCCCAGCCGGTAGGTCTTGACGCCGCCGGCGGTGGAGCCGGCCATGCCGCCGAGGAACATCAGCCCCACCACGGCGATCTGGAGCGCCACCGCCCACTGGCCGAAGTCGGCGGTGGCGAACCCGGTCGTGGTGACCAGCGACACCGCGGTGAACACCGCGTCGCGCACCGTGGTGGCGATCGCGCCGCCCCAGGTGCCGACGAGGAAGAACACCGAGGCGATGGCCAGGATCGACAGGTACACCCGGAACTCGGCGTTGCGGGCGTACTCGCCGGGACGCTGCAGCCCCCGGAAGTGAAGTGCGAAGGAGACGCCGGCCATCGCCATGAAGGCGATCACCACCCATTGCGAGTAGGCGCTGAAGGCGCCGAGCGACCCGGCGTCGGTGCCGAACCCCCCGGTGGACATGGTGGTGAACGAGTGGGCGATCCCGTCGAACACCGACATGTCGCCCACCGACAGCAGGATCGCCTCGACCGCGGTGAACCCGGCGTACACCCACCACAGGCGCTTGGCGGTCTCCCGGAACCGGGGGGTGAGCCGGTCGGGCGTGGGGCCGGGCGACTCCGCCCTCGCCAGTTCGACCCCGCCGACGCCGAGCAGCGGCAGGATGGCCACCCCGAGCACGATGATCCCCATGCCGCCCAGCCACTGCGTCTGCGCCCGCCACAGCAGGATGCCGTGCCCCAGCGCCGCCGGGTCGGGGACGATGGACGACCCGGTGGTGGTGAATCCCGCCGCGGTCTCGAAGAAGGCGTTGGTGGGCCCGTCGACCGCGCCGCTCAGCAGGTACGGCAGCGACCCGAACACCGCCACCGCGAACCACGACAGCGCCACCGCGGCGAAGCCCTCCCGGGCCGACAGCTCGCCGGTCCTGCCGATCACCTTCCACGCCAGGACGCCGAAGAGGACCGAGATGCCTGCGCTGCCGGCCAGGGCGAGCGCGTCCCCGACCTCGCCGTAGCCGAGGGCGACGGCGGCCGGCACCAGCATCGACAGCCCGGCGGCGGTGACGACGGCGCCGACGATGAGGACCAGATGCCGCCGGTGCATGGCCTACCCGAACACCTTCTCCACGGCGGCGATCGCGTCCGGGAGGGTGATCAGGATGAGGTCGTCGTCGGGCTCGACCACGGTGGAGCCGTGGGGGATGAACGCTTCACCATCGCGGATGATGCCGCCGACGATGGCCGAACGGGGCAGGTTCACCTCGCGCAGCGTGAGGCCGGCGGCGGCGCTGCCGTGCCCCACCTCCATCTCGATGGCCTCGGCCGCGGTGTCCTGGAAGGTGGTGACCGACCGGATGCGGCCCCGCCGGACGAAGCGGAGGATCTCGTTCGCCGCCGCCAGGCGGCTCGACACGCCGGCGTCGATGCCGACCCCGGCGAGCAGGCCCACGAAGTCGAAGCGGTGGAAGCGGGCCACCGTCATCTCCACCCCCAGCGCCTTGGCCAGGAGGCAGGAGACGATGTTGATCTCGTCCCACCCGGTGAGCGCCAGCGCGGTGTCCACCGACTCGATGCCCTCGGCTTCCAGCACCTTGGGGTCGGTGGGGTCGCCGCACACCACCACCAGGCGGTTGCTGTGGGTGGCCAGCCGCCGGCACCGCTCGGCGTCGCTGTCGATGAGGATGGTGTGGATGCCCTCCTCCGCCAGGAGCCTGCCGGTCAGGGAGGCGAGCCTCGTGCCGCCCATCACCATCACCTTGCCGGGTTCGTGCACCTCCACGCCCATCAACGCCAGTGCCTCGACCTGGTTGTCGCCGGTGGTCACCACCAGCACGTGGTCGCCGGGGCGGATCTCGGTGTCTCCCCTGGCGATGAGGGTCTCGCCGTTGCGGACCACGGCCGCCACGATCCACTCCCAGTTGGTGAGGTTCTCCCGCACCTGGGCGAGGGTGACCCCCGCCATCGGGGCGTCCTCCTGGACGTAGCCGCCCAGCAGCACCAGGTTGCCGTCGGCGAACTCCACCACCTCGGAGACGCCGGTGCGGCGCACCAGTTCGAGCAACTCACGCGCCAGGGCGGCGCCGGGATCGATGATCAGGTCCACCCCGTTGATGCCGGGGCCGATACGGAGGGTCTCGTCCTCCACCCGGGCCACCTTGCGGGGCACCTGGTACTCGGCGGCGGCCTGGCAGGCGAGGATGTTCACGGCGTCGCTGTTGGTGACCGCGATGAGCAGCCCGGCCGACTCGATGCCGGCCTCCTCCAGGACGCGGCGGCTCGCCCCGTTCCCGTTGATGACGAGGCAGTCGATGGAGGTCTGCAGCTCGGCTGCCTTCTCCTCGTCGGCCTCGACGACGACGATGTCCTGACCTTCGACGGCCAGCCGCTCGGCCAGGTGATACCCGACGGCGCCGGCCCCCACGATGATGATCCGCATGGACACGCCAGGGTAGCGCCGCCGTCTGCGCCCCTCGCCGGACGGAGACGCCCCGCGCACTCACTAGCCTGCGGACCGACCATGAGCCAAGAGCCCCTCCATCGCACCTGGGTCCACTCGGACCGCACCATCCCGTCCCGCTTCGTCCGCCCGATCCTGCGCTTCACCCAGATCGAGGCCGCCGGCGGCATCGTCATGCTGGTCGCCGCCCTGGTCGCCATCGTCTGGGCCAACAGCGCATGGGGCGACTCGTACGCCCACTTCTGGGAGACCGAGATCAACCTGGAGATCGGTGCGTTCCACTTCCACGAGACGCTGGTGCACTTCGTCAACGACGGGTTGATGGTCATCTTCTTCTTCGTGGTCGGTCTCGAGATCAAGCGCGAACTGGTGCTCGGCGATCTGCGCGACCCCAAGGCGGCCGCACTCCCCGCCCTCGGTGCGCTCGGCGGGATGATCGTCCCGGCCATCCTCTTCGTGATCATCGTGTCGGGCGCCGGCCACGGCGACGCGGTGCGGGGCTGGGGGATCCCGATGGCCACCGACATCGCCTTCTCGGTGGGCGTCCTCTCGCTGCTGGGCCGCAGGGTGCCGGTGGGCGCCAAGCTGTTCATGCTCACCCTGGCCATCGTCGACGACATCGGGGCGATCCTGGTGATCGCCATCTTCTACACCGACCAGTTGCTGTTCGGGTGGCTCGGGCTGGCCCTCGCCGGGCTGCTCGTCACCTGGGTGGCCGGGAAGGTCGGCATCCGCTCGCTGGCGTTCTACGTGCCGCTCGGCGTGGCGACCTGGTACTTCCTGCTCGAGTCGGGGGTCCACGCCACCCTGGCCGGTGTCGCCCTCGGGTTCCTGACGCCGGCGTTCGCCTACTACACGGACGACGACTACCAGGAGCGTGCGGGCCGCCTGCTGCGCCGCCAGGAGTTCGACGCCCGCGCCCCGCGGGCGGCCGATCGCCTCGACTCCGACGCCCTCAGCATGTCGGCCATCGCCAGGGAGTCGGTGCCGCCCCTGAACCGGATCGAGCACGCTCTGCTGCCGTGGTCGTCCTTCGTGGTGGTGCCGGTGTTCGCGCTCGCCAACGCCGGCGTGGACTTCCGGGGCGTGAACCTGGGGGCAGCGCTCACTCACCCGGTCGCCCTCGGCGTGGCCGTGGGCCTGGTGGTGGGCAAGACCATCGGCATCAGCCTCTTCGCCTGGCTGGCCATCCGGCTCGGGATCGGGAAGATGCCGCGCCACACCGGGTGGCCGCACCTGATCGGGGTGGCCGCCGTGGCCGGGATCGGCTTCACCGTCGCGCTCTTCGTGACCGCCCTGGCGTTCGACCCCGGCGAGTTCGCCGACCGGGCCAAGACCGGCATCTTCCTCGGTTCGATCGTGGCCGGGATCATCGGGACCGCCTTCCTGCGCACCCGCAAGCCGCTGGCCGACCCGTCCGAGCCGCAGGGCGAGACCGTCTGAGCCGGCGCCCGAACGGCCCCGGGGCCTGCAACTACAGTCGCCGCGATGCGCAACCGGGCCGCCTTCGCCGTCACCGCCGCCCTCGCCGCCGCGGCCGTCGCCGTCGTGACGGTGCTGGCGGTGGCCGACGACCACCGGGAGATCCCGACCGCGCTGACCACGACCACGACCAGCACCACGACCACGACATCCACCAGCACCACCACCACCACGTCGACGACCACCACCACGGTCCCCGCCGTCCCGCCGGTGACGCTGGAGGTGGCCGAGGGCGCCGACCTCATCGGCCCGGCCGCTGCGGTGGAGGCGCTCTACACCTGGATGGCCGACCCGGACGCCGGCCCGCCGAACGCCCCCGACGGCCTGCTGGACCACCTCGCCCCCGGGCGCGGCGGCGGGCCGCTGCAGGTGACGGTGTCGCTGAGCCACGCCGTCCTCTCCGACGGCGCCGACGTCGCGGTGGCGGTGGCGGGGCCGGACGTGGTGCTGGCGGTGCAGGAGGACGGCGAGGACTGGCGCATCGTGGGGGCCCGCCTCACCAGCCTCGGGCTCGGGCCCTGGTACGGGGACCCCGTCCGCCACGTGCTGGTGCTGGGCACCGACGCCCGCCCCCACCAGGTCCAGCCGGAGTTGCGGGCCGACAGCATCCACATCGTCGCCGCCAACGTCGATGAGGGGGCGGGGGCGATCGTGGGGTTCCCCAGGGACACCTACGTGGAAGCCTCCTACGGCAGCGACAAGTTCAGCAGCGTCAACGTCCGCTCGGGGACGGAGGAGATGGTCGAGATCGCCGAGCGGCTGTCCGGCATCGACCTGGAGGGGTACGTGCTCACCGGGTTCTCCGGCTTCAAGCGGCTCATCAACCGCCTGGGCGGCGTCGAGGTGGACGTGCCGTTCGCCATGTCGGACGACCCCTCCAACGCCTTCCTGGACGCCGGCCTGCAGGTGTTGAAGGGCGGCGGCGCACTGGCGTTCTCCCGCAACCGCCACATCCCCGGCGGCGACTTCACCCGTTCGTTCCACCAGGGCATCGTCCTCACCGCGGCGCTGACCACCGCCCGGGAGGCCGGGGTCGGCTCCCTCCCCCACCTGCTGGCCATCCTCACCGACGACGCCTGGACCGACCTGTCGGCCACCCGCCTGCTGCAGTTGGGGGCCGCCGCCTTCGAGGTCGACCCGGCGCTGGTCGGCAACACGGTGCTGCCGGGGACGGTGGGCACCGCCGGGGGCGCCAGCGTGGTGCGGCTCACCTCGGGGGCGGATTCGGTGTTCGAAGACCTCGCCGACGGCGTGCTCAGCGAGGGCTGACCCGCCGGCGGGCCGCCACCGCGTGCATCGCGTTCACGGCGGCGAACGACAGCAGCACCACCACTGCCACCACCGCCCAGGCACCGGCGGGGAGGGCGACCGTGTCGAACAGGGTCTGCCCGGCCGGCAGGTACACCACGCCCACATGGAGCAGGGCCGACACCACCACGCCGGCCAGCAGCAACCGGTTGCGGCCCGGACCGCTCCCGGGCCGGCCGGTGGCCCTGGCCCGCACCGAGTACGTGTGCGCCAACTGCACCACCACCAGGGCCGTGAACACCATGGTCCGGGTGGCCTCCCACTCGTAGCCGAGCACGTAGTTGCCCAGCACCAGGGTGCCTACCGCGGCGGCGGCCAGGATCGTCCCCTGCCGCAGCAGGGCCAACTGACGGCGGCCGCTGAGGATGTCACGGCTGCGGTCGGGGGGCCGCTCCATGGCGTCGGCGGCGGGCGGGTCCACCCCCAGCGCCAGCGCGGGCAGGCCGTCGGTGATCAGGTTGATCCACAGCAACTGGACGGCGAGCAGCGGGTCGCCGAGCGCCCCGAACACCAGGAAGCCGACGAACATGGTCAGCACCTCGCTGGCGTTGCACGAGAGCAGGAAGTAGACGACGGTCTTCAGGTTGCTGAAGATGCTGCGCCCCTCTCGCACCGCGGCGACGATCGAGGCGAAGTTGTCGTCGGCCAGCACCATGTCGGCGGCGTCCTTGGCGACGTCGGTGCCGCTGCCCATCGCCACCCCGATGTCGGCGGCCCGCAGCGCCGGGGCATCGTTGACCCCGTCGCCGGTCATCGCCACGATCCTGCCCCTGCGCTGCCAGGCCTCGACGATCTTCACCTTGTCGAGCGGGTCGATGCGGGAGTACACGCGGTATCGGTCCACGTCGGCGGCCAGGTCCTCGGCGCTCATCTCCCGCAGCACCGAGCCCGGCATGACGTCGTGCCCCTCGGCGAGGATGCCGACGTCCCGGGCGACGGCCCGGGCGGTCACCTCGTGGTCGCCGGTCACCATCACCACGTCGATGCCGGCGCGGTGGGCGGCGGCCACCGCAGGGGCGGCCTCCTCCCGGACGGCGTCGCTCATGCCGGCGAGCGCCACCCAGGTGAGGCCGGCCTCGATGCCGTCGGCGGCGGATGGCAGCGACGCCGCCTCCCGGTAGGCGAGGCCGAGGGTGCGCAGCCCGGTCCCGGCGAGGCGCTCGGCCTCGGCCAGGATCGCCGCCCTCGCCCCGTCGTCCAGGGGGGCCGGGCCGTCGGGGCCCTCGATGGACTCGCACCGCTCCAGCACCACCTCCGGGGCGCCCTTCACGGCGGCGAGGCGGGCGCCGTCGGCGGTGTGGAGCGTGGTCATCCGCTTGCGGCGGGAGTCGAAGGCGATCTCGTCGTCGCGGGGCAGCGCCTCCCTGATCCCGTCGGGGTCGGCGCCGGCCTCCTCGGCGGCGGCGAGCAGCGCCACCTCGGTGGCGTCGCCGAGGTACACCCAGTCCTGCCCGCCGTCCTCCACCGGGTGGTCCGCCGGCGCCCTGCGGGCGTCGTTGCACAGGGCGGCGATGCGGGCGAAGCGGGCACTGCGCGGGTCGGCGGGGTCGAGGCCCGACGGCGGGGCGTGCAGGCCGTCGAGGACCACCACCTGCACCCGGATCTCGTTGCGGGTCAACGTGCCGGTCTTGTCGGTGCAGATGACGCTCGCCGACCCCAGCGCCTCCACCGACGGGAGACGGCGGACGATGGCGTTGCGGGCCGCCATCCGCTGCACCCCGCCCGACAGGGTGATCGTCACCACCGCAGGCAGGCCCTCGGGGATGGCGGCGACCGCCAGGGCGACCGACGTGAGGAACATGGCCTCGGCGGCGTTGCCGCGCACCAGGCCGGTGAGGAACACCACCCCGGCGGTGGCCACCGCCAGCACCGCCAGGCGCCTCCCCACCCGGTCGAGTTCGATCTGCAGCGGGGTGGGCGGCTCCTTCTCGGAGAGGACGTCGGCGATGCGGCCCATCTCGGTGATGCGGCCGGTGTCGGTGACGATCGCCCGGCACCGGCCCGCCGAGGCCGACGTGCCCGAGAACACCATCGACCGCCGGTCACCGAGCATCGAGACGGGTGCCACCGGGCCGGTCTGCTTGGTGACGGGGAACGACTCCCCCGTCATCGCCGACTCCTCGGCCTCGAAGTGGGCCTCCTCGATCACCCGGGCGTCGGCCGGCACCCGGTCACCCACTTCCAGCACGATCAGGTCGCCGGGCACCACCTCCGCACTGGGGATGCGGTGCTCGGCGCCGTCCCTCACCACCACCGCCTCGGGGGCGGACAACTCCCGGAGCCGGGCGAGGGCGTTCTCGGCCCGGGCCTCCTGGGCGTAGCCGAGCAGGGCGTTCAGCGCCACGATCGCCAGGATCACCCCGGCGTCGATCCACTCGTCCAGCAGCAGGCCGCTGATCAGCGCCGCAGCCAGCAGCACCCAGATGAGCACGTCCCGGAACTGGTTCAGCAGCAGGCCGAGGCGCGACGGGCCGTCGTCGCTGCCGAGGGTGTTGGGGCCGTGCTCGGCGAGACGGCGGGCGGCCTCTTCACCGCTGAGGCCCCCTTCGCGGTCGGTGCCGAGGGCCGCGAGCACCTCGTCGGCCTCCATCGCGTGCCAGGCGGGGGCGGGGGGGCCGTCCATGAGCGCCGATGCTACCGGCCGGTCACACCGCCGGCCCGGGCCCCGGCGGCCGGGTGCGCCCGCCCCGCCGGGCGACCCGCAGGTTGTCGGCCGTGAACACCGCCAGCGCCAGCCACACGAAGGCGAACCCGACCGCCTGGTCGCCGGTGACCTCCTCGCCGTAGACGGCGGCCCCCAGCACGAACTGCAGGGTCGGCGCCAGGTACTGCAGCAGGCCGACGGTGGACAGCGGGACCCGCTGGACGGCCGCCCCGAAGCACAGCAGCGGCGCCACCGTCACCACGCCGGTGGCGGCCAGCAGCAGCGAGTCCCCGGCAGACACGCCGAAGGCGCCGTCGCCCCGGGCGGCGAGCACCACCACCAGGCCCAGCGCCGCGGGCAGGGCCACCGCCGCCTCGCCCAGCAGGCCCTCCAGCGGCGGAGCCGCCTGCGGCCGCTTCTTGAGCAGGCCGTAGACGGCGAACGAACCGGCCAGCACCAGCGACACCCACGGCAGCGAGCCGAGCCGCACCGTCATGTACGCCACCCCGGCGGCGGCCAGCACGACCGCGGCGATCGCGGCGGGACGGAGCCGCTCCCGCAGCACCACCACGCCCAGGGCCACCGACAGCAGCGGGTTGATGAAGTACCCGAGGCTGGCCTCCACGATGCGCCCGGAGGCGACGGCCCAGACGAACACCAGCCAGTTGGCGGTCAGCAGCACCGAGGCGGCCGCCGTGATCGCCAGGGCCCGCCGGTCGGCGAGCATCGCCCGGAGCCGGTCCCGGCGGCGCAGCAGCAGCACGGCGGCGAGCAGCATCGGCACCGACCAGACCACGCGATGTGCCGTCTGCTCGACGGCGGGCACGCCGTCGAGCAGCTTCCAGAAGGCCGGGGCGACCCCCCAGATGCCGTAGGCGGCCACGCCGTACCAGAGGCCCCGCCGGTGCTCGTCCATCCGCTCCCTCCGTGAAGCGGCCAGTGTGGCGCAGCGGCCCGACACCTCCAAGGTGCGTCGCGGCCGCTCCCTACCATCCGGCTCCATGGAGGACGTCCTCGCCGCCTGGGCGGCCGACCCCGAGACCGCCGCCCGCATCGCCCACGTCGAGGCGGTGCCGGCGCGCGGGGCGATCCACGAGGACCTCGACCCGCCGATCCCGGCGCCGATCGCTGCTGCGCTGGCCGGGCGGGGCATCGAGCGCCTCTATCGCCACCAGGCCCAGGCCATCCGTCGCGCCAGAGCGGGGACGCACACCGTGGTGGTGGCGGGGACGGCGTCTGGCAAGTCGCTGGGCTACCAGGTGCCGATCGCCGAGGCCGCTCTCGAGGACCGCCGCGCCACCTCGCTGCTGCTGTTCCCCACCAAGGCGCTGACCCGGGACCAGTACCGGTCGCTGTACGGGTTGCGCTTGAAGGAGTTGTCGCCGGCCGTGTACGACGGCGACACCGACCGGGACACCCGGGCGTGGATCCGCAAGCACGCCAACGCCGTGCTCACCAACCCCGACATGCTCCACATCGGCATCCTCCCCCACCACGGGCGCTGGGCCACCTTCCTCTCCCGCCTCCGCTACGTGGTGGTGGACGAGGTGCACGTGCTGCGGGGCATCTTCGGCAGCCACGTGGCCAACGTGCTGCGGCGGCTGCGGCGGGTGGCCGCCCACTACGGAGCCGAGCCGACGTTCCTGGCCTCGTCGGCCACCATCGGCAACCCGCGGGAACTGGCCGAGCGCCTCACCGGCCTGCCCTTCGAGGAGGTGGATCAGGACACCTCGCCGGCCGGCGCCAAGGCCGTGGTGCTGTGGAACCCCTTGCACGACCCCGACGACGACACCCGCCGCAGCGCGCTCGCCGAGGCCACCGACGTGTTCGTGGACCTGGTCCGGCGGGGCCGGCACACCATCGCCTTCACCCGCAGCCGCAAGGGCACCGAGTTGATGTACCGCTGGGCACGCGAGCGCCTCGGCCCCGACCTGGGCGCCAGGGTGGCGCCCTACCGGGCCGGGTACCTGGCCGAGCAGCGGCGCCGCACCGAGCAGCGGCTGTTCTCGGGCGAGCTGCTGGGGGTGACGGCCACCAACGCCCTCGAACTGGGCATCGACGTGGGGGGCCTCGACGCCGCCGTGGTCACCACCTTCCCGGGGACGATCGCCTCGTTCCGCCAGCAGGCCGGGCGGGCGGGGCGCACCCTCGACGAGTCGCTGGCGGTGCTGGTGGCGGGAGAGGACGCGCTCGACCAGTGGTTCATGCGCCATCCCGACGCCCTGTTCACCCGCCCGTCGGAGGCCGCCGTGGTGAACCCGGTGAACCCCGAGGTGCTGGGCGCCCACGCCGGGTGCGCCGCCTACGAACTGCCGCTCGCCGCCGACGACGTGGCCTGGTTCGGCGAGGAACTGGAGGAGCTGCTGCCGCCCCTGGTGGACCGGGGCGACCTGCGGCCCCGGGGCCGCCGCCTCTACTGGGGCCCCCGCCACGCCCCGGCGCCGGCCGTGGACATCCGCACCGCAGGGGGCCTCCCGTTCACGATCGTGGACGGCGGCGGCGAGGTGATCGGCACGGTGGACGAGGGCAGGGCCTTCCACCAGGTGCACCCCGGCGCGGTGTACCTGCACCAGGGCGAGTCGTACCTGGTGGAGGAGCTCGACCTCCACGACCGGGTGGCCCGGGTGGTGGCGCGCGAGCCCGGCTACACCACGCAGCCGCAGCGCGACACCGACCTGTGGGTGCGCTCCAGGGCCGCGCACACCCGGGTGGGCCGGTTCACCGTCGCCCACGGCGTGGTCGAGGTGGCCGACCGGGTGAGCGCGTTCAAGAAGCTGTCGCTGCGGGACCGCTCGGTGCTGGGCTACGAGCCGCTCGACCTGCCGGCCCGGTCGTTCGAGACCCAGGCGTTCTGGGTGACGGTGCCCGACGGGCTGATGGACCGGGCCGGGGTGGACGGGGCGGCGGCGCCGGGCACGCTGCACGCCGCCGAGCACACCGCGATCGCCATGCTGCCGCTGTTCGCCATCTGCGACCGCTGGGACGTCGGCGGCCTCTCCACGCCGTTCCACCCCGACGCCGGGGGCCCGGTGTGGTTCGTCTACGACGGGTACCCGGGCGGGGCGGGGATCTCGCCGATCGGCTACGAGCGGGCCGATGCGCATCTGCGGGCGACGCTGCAGGCGCTGCGGGACTGTGGCTGCGACACCGGCTGCCCGTCGTGCGTGCAGTCCCCCAAGTGCGGCAACTTCAACGACCCGCTCGACAAGGCGGGCGCGATCCGCCTGCTGGCCGCCGGGTTGGAGTAGCCGGGCGCACCGTGCTTCAGTCCGGCACCATCCCTGCCGATCCTTGCGGCACACGGCGCACGAGGACCCACGCCATGGCATCGACCCCACGACCGCACCACCGCCCGCTCGGCATCGCGCTCGCCTGCGCCGCGCTCGTGGCCGGGCTCGCAGCGGCGCCGGCCGCCGCCGACCAGCCCGAGCCTCCCTCCGCAGACGAACCGGCTGCCGACACGCTCCCCTCGTTCTCGGAGTCGCCCGGTTGCGGCGCCCTCGACGGCGTCCGGGGCCCGCTGGTCGCCGAGCCCGGGCACATCCCCGACGGCACGCCCTACTACGGGCCGTGGGCCGACTTCTACGGACGCTCCAAGGACCTGGTGATGGGCCAGTTCGTCGAGGTGCGGCTGCCCAACATGACCTACGACAAGGCGCTGTACGTGCACGAGCGGGTGCTGCCGGCCTTCGAGGCGATGCTCGACAACCTGGCGGACGCCGCCGAGGGCGGCCTCACCTACACGGTCAACAGCGGGCAGACCTGGTCGCTGTCGTTCCGCACCATCGGCAGCGGGCGCGCCATGTCGTTCCACTCGGTCGGGGCGGCCATCGACGTGAACTCGCTGCTCAACCCCTACCGCGACGACAACGTGCTGATCACCGACATGCCGGAGTGGTTCGTGGACGCCTGGCGCGACGCCGGCTGGTGCTGGGGCGGCGACTGGCAGACCATCAAGGACCCGATGCACATGTCGTGGATGGGCCCCATCCACACCCCGGGCTACGTGACCCCGCCGCCCCAGGACCCGGTGGTCGGCGCCGCCGACTTCACCGACGAGATCGGCCTGGGCGTGCTCCTGCCGGGCGACGAGGACGGGCGCCCCGAACTGGTGGCCGACATCGACCGGGACGGCGCCGCCGACGTGGTCCGGGTGGAGCCGGTGGCAGGGTCGGAGCAGTACGTGCTGCGGGTGGCGGTGGCCCGCCACTCCCACGAGACCTGCGAGGTCACCCCCACCGCGGTGTCCCCCACCGACCCGGGCGCACCCGTGTTCCTGGAGGACGTCACCGGCGACGCCCGCGCCGACCTGGTGTACGCACTCGACGGCGGCGGCACCCTGGCGTTGGAGGTGTTCCCCATGGTCCAGAACGCCGCCCTGGTGCCCGAGACCCGCACCACGGCGGTGGCCCCGGCGCCCGGCGACCAGTACCTGTTCGCCGACCACGACCGCGACGGCGCCACCGACCTCTACGTGGTCCGCGACGGCGACCCGGCCCGGCTCGAGATCTGGCGCGGCCCCGCCTTCACCGACCGCATCGTGGACGTGGACCTGGGCGTCGCCTCCGCCGGGTACCGCTTCGCCCTCGGCGACGTGGCGCTGGACGGGCACTTCGACGGCATCCCCGACGTGTACGCCCTGGACGGCGGCGGCGTGCTGACCATCCACCCGGCGTCGCTGGGATTCGCCCCGCAGGACCCCGTCGCCACCGGCGGCGCCGGCGCCGAGCGCCTTACGCTGCAGGACCTCGACGGCGACGGGCACGACGACCTGCTGCTCACCGACGGCGACGGCGCCACCCGCATGCTGCGGGGCGGCCTCTCCACCCACGACCCCGGCGTCTGGTACGAGTTGCCGGAGCACGAGTGGGTCCCCGGCGCGGGCTGCGCCACCCCGCCGCCCATGTGCGCCGGGTACGTGGCGACGCTGGTCGGCACCGACGGCGACGACGTGCTGTACGGCAACGACCTCGACAACGTGATCCTGGCCGGCAACGGCGACGACACGGTCTTCGCGCTCGGCGGCGACGACCGGGTCTGCGCCGGCAAGGGGCGCGACACCGTGTTCGGCGGCGACGGCCGGGACCGGCTGTACGGGCAGCAGGGAGCGGACACGCTCAAGGGCGGCAACGACCGCGACGTGCTGAAGGGCGCCGGAGGGTCCGATGTGCTGGTGGGCAACGGCGGGGCCGACAAGCTGCTGGGTGGCACGCGCGACGACGTCCTGATCGGCAAGGGCGGCCGGGACCGCCTGGTCGGCGGCACCGGGTCCGACGAGGCCGACGGCGGGGGCAACGCCTACGACCGCTGCGACGCCGAGGTCGAGGTCGACTGCGAGCGGGCCGCCTAGGCGGGGCGACACCGGGCGGACCTGATTTGCGCATCGTGCAAACTTGCGTAATCTGCAACTTCGTATGCCCGACCTCCGCACGCAGAAGAAGCACGCCACCCGCAAGGCCCTGGTCGCCGCCGCCCGCCACCTGACGCTGCAGCACGGCCTCGACGGGGTCACCGTCGAGGCGATCGCCGACGAGGCGGGGGTGTCGCCGCGCACCTTCTTCAACTACTTCTCCTGCAAGGAGGAGGCCATCGTGGGCATCGAGCCCGCGCTGCTGTCGTTGATCGCCGAGTTCCTGCAGCAGCGGCCGCCGGAGGAGGACCCGATCACCGCGCTGGTGGAGGTGATGGCCGGCCACGGTCACAGCGACGTCGAGATCGCGGGGCGGTGGCTGACCCGGGCCGACCTGGCCCGGCGCCACCCCGAACTGCTCCCCCAGTACCTGGAGGGCGTCGCCGCCATGGAGGACGCCCTCACCGGCGCCGTCGCCGCCCGCCGGGGCGAGGGCCCCGACGACCTGCCGTCCCGGGTGGTGGTGGCCGGCGCCATGGCGGTGATGCGAGCCACCATCGAGTGGTGGGACGCCGCCGGGCGCCCGGTGCCGCTGCGTGAGGCGCTGCACACCGCCCTGGGGCACTTCGCCGAGACCGTCGCCGCAGCCGTCTCCACCGCAGGCGGATCCTCCTGATGCTGCTGCGCATCCTCCGCCGCCACCTGGCCCCCTACCGGCGCACCATCGGCGTGATCGTGGCGTTGCAACTGGTCGGCACCATCGCCTCGCTCTACCTGCCGACGCTGAACGCCGACATCATCGACAAGGGCGTGGTGTTCGGCGACACCGGCTACATCGTCCGCATCGGCGGGTGGATGCTGGCCGTGTCGCTGCTGCAGATCTCGTGCACCATCACCGCCGTCTACCTGGGCGCCCGCACCGCCATGGCCTTCGGCCGCGACCTCCGCTCGGCCGTGTTCCACACCGTGGTCTCGTTCTCCTCGAAGGAGGTGAACCGGTTCGGGCCGGCGTCGCTGATCACCCGCAACACCAACGACGTGCAGCAGGTGCAGATGCTGGTGGTGATGTCGTTCACCATGCTGATCGCCGCCCCGATCACCATGGCGGGCGGGCTGATCATGGCACTGCGGGAGGACGTCGGCCTGTCGTGGCTGGTGGCGGCGGCCGTGCCGCTGCTGGGCGCCGCAGTGGCGGTGATCATCCGCAACATGGTGCCCGGCTTCCAGGCCATGCAGCGCCGCCTGGACCGGGTGAATCAGGTGATGCGGGAGCAGATCACCGGCATCCGGGTGATCCGGGCCTTCGTGCGGGAACCGTACGAGACCGACCGCTTCGAGGAGGCCAACGCCGCGCTCACCGACACCGCGATCAACGTGGGCCGCTGGATGGCGGCCATGTTCCCCATCGTGTTCCTGGTGCTGAACCTGTCGAGCGTCGCGGTGCTGTGGTTCGGCGGCCTGCGCATCGAGGCGGGGGCGATGCAGATCGGGTCGCTGACCGCGTTCCTCTCCTACCTCATCCAGATCCTGATCGCGGTGATGATGTCCACCTTCATGCTGATGATGGTGCCGCGGGCGGCGGTGTCGGCCGACCGCATCGGGGACGTGCTCGACACCGACCCGTCGGTGAAGCCGCCCACCGACGGCCGCACCACCACCGCCGGCAGGGGCCAGTTGCAGTTCGAGGGCGTCGGCTTCACCTACGCCGGGGCGGCCCACCCGGTGCTCGGCGGCATCGACCTGACCGCCCGCGCCGGGCAGACCACCGCCGTCATCGGCTCCACCGGCGCCGGCAAGAGCACCCTGGTGAACCTCATCCCCCGCCTGTACGACGCCACCGAAGGGGTGGTGCGGGTGGACGGCGTGGACGTACGCGACTTCGACCTCGAGGCGCTGTGGTCGCGCATCGGCCTGGTCCCCCAGCGCGCCTACCTGTTCAGCGGCACCATCGCCTCCAACCTCCGGCACGGGAAGCCCGACGCCACCGACGACGAGATGTGGGAGGCGCTGCGCATCGCCCAGGCCGACGACTTCGTGCTGGCCATGCCCGACGGCCTGGACTCGGCCGTGGCCCAGGGCGGCACCAATCTGTCGGGCGGCCAGCGGCAGCGCATCGCCATGGCCAGGGCGCTCATCCGCCGCCCCGAGATCTACCTGTTCGACGACTCGTTCTCGGCCCTCGACGTGGCCACCGACGCCCGCCTCCGGGCCGCGCTGGCGCCGGTGACGGCCGACGCCACGGTCGTGATCGTCTCCCAGCGGGTGGCCACCATCGTGGACGCCGACCAGATCGTGGTGCTGGACGACGGCCGGGTGGTCGGCCTCGGCACCCACGCCGAACTGCTCGACACCTGCCCCACCTACGTCGAGATCGTCGAGTCGCAGCGGCGGGCGGAGGCATCGTGAGCGCACCCCGCAACGAGCGCCGCATGAAGGCCACCGAGCGCATCGGCGGCGGGCCGATGGGCCACGGCCGCGGGCCCATGGGCGGCATGCAGATGGGCGGCAAGTCCGAGGACTTCGGCAACTCGGCGCGGCGCCTGTTCGGCAGGCTCCGCCCCCAGGCCGCCAAGGTGGCGGTGATCATCGCGACGGCGGTGATCGGCGTGGCGCTGTCGGCCACCGGGCCCCGGGTGCTCGGCCACGCCACCGACCTGGTGTTCTCCGGGGCGGTCGGGTCGCAGTTCCCCGACGGCATGACCAAGGAGCAGGCCGTCGAGATGGTCCGCGAGGGCGGCAACCCCCGGGTCGCCGAGATGCTGGAGAGCATGGACCTGGTGCCGGGCCAGGGCATCGACTTCGGCGCCGTCGGCCACGTGCTGCTGATCGTCCTCAGCCTGTACGCCGCGGCGGGGCTGCTGACGTTCGTCCAGGGCTGGCTGCTCAACGACGTGGTGCAGGCCACCGCCAAGCAGATGCGGGCCGAGGTGGAGGACAAGATCCACCGGCTGCCGCTGCGCTACTTCGACCGCCAGCCCAGGGGCGAGTTGCTGAGCCGGGTCACCAACGACCTCGACAACGTGGCGCAGAGCCTGCAGCAGACGATGAGCCAGGCGCTGACGTCGCTGCTGACCATCGTGTTCGTGCTGGGGATGATGATCTCGATCTCGTGGACCCTGGCGCTGATCACCCTGGTCACCGTGCCGGTGGCGATGGGGGTGGCGGGGACGGTCATGTCGCGCAGCCGGGCCCGGTTCATCACCCAGTGGCGCAAGACCGGCGACGTCAACGCCCAGGTGGAGGAATCGTTCACGGGGCACGACCTGATCAAGGTGTTCGGCCGCCGCAAGGAGGCCCAGGAGCGGTTCGAGCAGGACAACGACGACCTCTACGAGGCGTCGGCGGCCGCCCAGTTCCTGTCCGGGCTGATCATGCCGATCATGATGTTCATCGGGAACCTCAACTACGTGGTGATCGCCGTGGTCGGCGGGCTGCGGGTGGCGTCGGGCACCATGAGCCTCGGCGAGGTGCAGGCGTTCATCCAGTACTCCCGCCGGTTCACCCAACCGGTCACCCAGGTCGCCTCGATGGTGAACCTGCTGCAATCGGGCGTCGCCTCGGCCGAGCGGGTGTTCGAACTGCTCGACGCCGAGGAGGAGCCGGCCGACGCCGACGGCGACGGCCTGGTGGACGACCCGCACGGCCGGGTGGCCTTCGAGCACGTGGCGTTCCGCTACGACGAGGACCGCCCCCTCATCGACGACCTCTCCCTGGCGGTGGAACCGGGCCAGACGGTGGCGATCGTCGGGCCGACCGGCGCCGGCAAGACCACGCTGGTCAACCTGATCATGCGGTTCTACGACCTCGACGGCGGCCGCATCACCCTGGACGGCGAGGACATCGCACGCATGCGGCGGCAGGACCTGCGCTCGGAGGTCGGCATGGTGCTGCAGGACACCTGGCTGTTCGAGGGCACCATCCGGGACAACATCGCCTACGGGCGCCTCGACGCCACCGAGGACGAGATCCTGGAGGCCGCCCGGGCGACGTTCGTGGACCGCTTCGCCCACAGCCTCCCCGACGGCTACGACACCGTGGTGGACGACGAGGGCGGCAACATCAGCGCCGGCGAGAAGCAGTTGCTCACCATCGCCAGGGCGTTCCTGGCCGACCCGGCGCTGCTGATCCTGGACGAGGCGACCTCGTCGGTGGACACCCGCACCGAGGCGCTGCTGCAGCACGCCATGGCGGCGCTGCGCAGCGACCGCACCTCGTTCGTGATCGCCCACCGCCTGTCCACGATCCGCGACGCCGACCTGATCCTGGTGATGGAGGAGGGCGCCATCGTCGAGCACGGCAGCCACGACGAGTTGATGGCCGCCGGCGGCGCCTACGCCGCCCTCTACCGGGCGCAGTTCCTCGGGCCCCGTTCGGCGTCGGGCCCCGGCCCGGCGGGCATGCGCGGCGGCCCCATGCCCCCTGCCGACGGCCCGAAGCCCGCCCGGGGGTAGCGACAGCCCACCCGTTGCCCTCCCTCAAGGGACGGTGCAGCGGGCATACGGCCCCGTGACCAGTGCCCCTACCCCACCACCCAGCGGGCCAGCCAGTAGGCGGCGAACCCGAAGCCGACCACGCCGTACAGGGAGCGCTTCGTCAGCACGCCGCCGAGGGCGGCGCCGGCGAGGGCGGCCCAGCCGTGGCGGGCGTCGAACCCGGGGTCGGGCACCACCAGGATCGAGGCGGCGAGGGCGGCGAACAGCGCCAGGGGGAACCGGTCCAGGAACCGCTTGGCGAACCCGGCGGGCGGCTCGCCGTGGCCGGCGAGGAACACCACCCGGCTGCCGTAGGTGACCGCGGCCATCGCCAGGATCAGCAGCAGGTCACCCATCGGGCAGCACCGTCCCCACCAGGGCGGCTGCCGCCGCCGCCGTGGTGATCTGCCAGGCGTCGGGGAGGAACTCCGCCGCCACGAACACCGCCACCACCGCCAGCACCGCGGTGACGGCGTCGGCCCAGCGGCGCAGCAGCGGCGCCGCCAGCGCCACGAACAGCAGGGCGAAGAACACCTCGGCGCCCCACGACGCCGGGTCGATGCGGTCTCCGACGGCCACGCCGATCACCGTCCCGCCGACCCACCCGCCGTAGAGCATCAGGTCGGCGCCGCTCTTGTAGGCGACGATGTCGGTCTCGCCCCGGTCGGAGGCGGCGATGGTGAGGCCGAACGTCTCGTCCACCAGCACCCACGCCATGGCGAGGCGGACCGGACGGCTCCGGCCCCGGATCATCGAGGAGAGGCGCGCCGACATCGGCACGTGGCGCAGCGCCAGGCCGGTGGTCGCCACCAGGATCGGCAGGACCCCCGACCCGGCCAGCCCGACCAGGGCGAACTGGGCGGCGCCCGAGACCACGATCACCGAGGCGAGGAGGGCGATCCACCAGGCGAACCCGGCCTCGACGGCCAGCACCCCGAACACCACGCCCAGCGACCCGACCGCGAACAGGATGGGGAGGCCGTCCCGGAGGCCCCTGCGGAACGATGGCGAGCCGGACATCGCCCGATGGTAGGGCACGCCGGTACCCCCGGGCCCTGCCTCGCAGGGGGCAGCGCGCCGCCTGCGGCGGGCGCGCCGGCACGCGGCGACTCCTTGCGGGGGCCCGGGCGGGCTTCCCAATCCGCCCGGGCCCCCGTGTCCCCCGTCCCGGCGCCCTAGCGGAGGGCGAACCTCACGTGCTCGGGCCCCACCTGATCGGTCTTCTCCAGCACCACCGGCGTCCCGGCCGCCACCACGGTGCCCGGCTCGGCGTGGACCTTGCCGAACAGCGAGCCGACGGCGTCGGCGAACTCCACCTGGACCACCCACACCGGGTCGTCCAGTTCGTGCCCGTAGCGGTCCTCGAACACCAGGGTCGCCGCGGCCACCACCCCTTCGGGGCCGATGTCCACGGCGGCGGAGTCCGGGTCGAGCGTCCGCAGGCACAGTTCGCAGAACCCCGAGGGCGGCACCAGCGCCTGGCGGCACTCGGGGCACTCGGTGGCCGAGAGCCTGCCCCCGGCCAGGTCGGCGTAGAAGCGCTTGCCGCCGATGCCGGCGGTGTAGGCGTAGGCCAGCGGGATCTTGCCGCCGGTGGCCCCGGCCGTCGCCCGGGTCAGCTCCACCGGCTTGATCGGCACGATCTCGCCCTCGTCCTCGCCGTCGGCGACGGGGCGGAAGTAGAGCAGGTCGGTGACCGCCCCCTCCCGCTCCTCCTCCGGCTTCCACACGGCCTTCACCCGCATGCCGATCTCCACGTCGCCCGGGTCCACCTCGCCGAGGAGGTGCACCAGGCCCATGTGGTCGCCTGCGCCGTCGATGGCGACGACCGCGTACATCCGCACCTCGCCGTCCGGCAGCGGGGCCGACGCCCAGTCCACGTGGCTGATGGTGAACGTCTCGATCACCCCGGTGTCGGGGAGGTCGAAGTAGCGGTCCACCGAGCGGAGGTTGCACAGCTCGCAGAACGAGCGGCTCGGGATGAGCATCCGGTCGCAGCCCGGGCAGTACGAGGCGCGGATCTTGCCGTGCTCGAAGCCGTCCAGGTAGGTGGTGAGCGCCATGCCGTCGTCCCACAGGTAGGTGAGGCGCGGCTCGAACGCCAGGTGCGGCACGTCGCCCACCTGCTTGATGGCGGTGCCGGGGAGGTCGTCCCTCGTGGTGGACGACCACACGCCGTCCCGGGTCGGGGACGAGCCCTCGCCGCCCATGATCACGACGGTGCCCACCTGCATCAGGTCGCCCCACGCCTGGGCGATGCCCCGGTGGACGTCCTTGCGCACCTGGCGCTCCCCCGCCTGGCCGCTCAGCTGGAAGTACAGCTCGGCGATCTTCATCAGGCCGGTGGCGGCGATGGGGTTGCCCACGCCGAGCGCCCCGCCGCTGGGGCACATCGGGTGGCTGCCGTCGCGGGCCAGCGCGCCCTCGGCCAGCAGCCGCTTCACCAGCCGGCCGGTGCGGTCCTGCAGCAGGCCGTTCATGTGGTGCAGGGCCTTGTAGTCGAACGGGTCGTACGGCTCCCACACGTCGATCTCCGCCTCGGGCCGGGTGATGCCGGCCATGTCGTAGGCGTCGCGGGCGGCCATGGCCACGTACTCGGGGAAGGCCAGGTCGCGGGTGGTCCAGTAGGCGGTGTCGAGCCGGAACCCGACCCCCTCGATCCACACCGGGGTCATCCCCCTGGCCCTGGCGACGTCCTCGGTGCTGAGCACGATGGCCGCCGCCCCGTCGCTGGTGGGGCTGATGTCGTAGCGCTTCACCGGCCACGACAGCAGCGTGCTGTTCATGACGTCGGCCACGGTGATCTCCTCCGCCAACTGGGCGGCGGGGTGGCCGAGGGCGTTGTGCTTGTGATTCACCGAGACCTGGGCGATCTCCTCCTCGGTGTACCCGTAGGTGTGCATGAACCGCGCCATCTCGAGGGCGAAGATGTGGATCAGCGTCAGCTCGAGGGGCTGCTCGGTGGTGTGGTCGAAGATGGTCAGGAAGGCGCCCGCCGGGTGCGGGACGCACGGCGACATCTTCTCCTCGGCCACCACCAGGCAGGTGCGGAACTTGCCGGAGGCCACGTGCATCCACCCGTGGATCGGGCTGAACACGCCGGTGCCGCCGCCCACGAAGTGCCGCAGGTACGGCTTGGACGACCCGCCGGCCCCGGCGATCAGGTTCTCGCCGTTCATGTGGATGCCGTCGAAGGCGTCGGGGGCGGTCCCCAGGCAGACGGCGTCGATGTCGTCGATGGTCATCCCGGCGTCGGCGAGGGCCATCTCGACGGCCTGGGCCGTCAACTCACCGGGTGTCTCCTCGGCGCGGCGCACGAACTTGGTCATGCCGGCGCCGATCACGGCTACCCGTCCCATGGCTACCTCCTCTCCGATCCGAGTACCGCCACGGCACAGGAGTCCGTGGGCAGCCCCCTCCAGCCGTGCACGAAGGCCGTGCCCACCTCGCCCACCTGGTGGGCGCCGGCCTCGCCGCGGATCTGGCGGACCGCATCCACCAGCCGGGCGCCTCCGGTGGCCTCGAACAGGTCGCCGCCGCCCAGCGCCCCTCCGTCGGGGTTGATCACCGGCAGCATCTCGTCGCCGAAGCCCATGGCGTCCATGTGCATCAACTGGCGGTGGGCGTACAGGTCGGACAGGTAGAAGACGTCGCACTGCACTGCCGGCTCCTCGATGCCGGCCTCCTCCAGCGCCCGCCGGGCCGCCACCGCGGTGCCCACCGAGCCCTCGAGGTCGCGGCGCTGGACGACGGAGTCGGCCGAGCCCCACCCGGTGCCGAGCACCGGGACCGGCCGGTCGCTGAAGTGGGCGGCCGCCTCGTCGGAGCCGAGCACGATGCAGACGGCGCCGTCGGCGTGGCGGGCGAACATCAGGTCGGTGAGCGGCGTGGCCACCGGCCGCCCGTCGAGCACGTCGGTGACGGTGAGGCTGGTGCCGTAGGGAGCGGCCGGGTTGGCGATGGCCTGCTCCCGGTTGCGCCGCACCACCTCGGCCACATCCAGCAGGTCGTAGTCGGACGGGTCCAGGTAGCGCTGCATCTCGAGGGAGGCCAGGTAGTGCGGTGTCACCCCGAGGCGGTCGAAGATGGGGTCGAAGGCGAAGTGCAGCAGTTCGTCCTTCTCCAGCAGGTTGCTGGCCTTGCTGTACGCCTCCACCACCAGCACGTCGAAGCTGCCGGTGGCGATCTGCATGACCGCCGAGCCGAAGCCGTGCAGGAAGTCGCCGCTGATGGTGTACACCGGCTTGCGGACCACCCCCAGCTGGTCGGGGACGTACTCGTCGGCGATCGAGTAGCCGGAGACGAAGTCCTCCTCGACCGACACGGCGCCGTCGAGGTCCTCCGGTTCGATGCCGGCGTCCTGGTAGGCCATCCGCGCCGCGCGTGTGATCAACTCGCGGTACGAGAGGCCGTCGGAGGTCGGGACCGCCCCGGTGAACCCGACACCCATGACCGACACACCCATGTGCGCTCCTTTCGAGCAGGTCGTGGACCGTCTCCGAACCTACCGGGGGGTGCCGTGGGTTGTGTGGGGCTACCGAGTGGGGGGCCGGGGCGGGGCGGCGCAGGGCGCGCCGCCCCCGTGCCCCCTCCGCCCCCGAGCCCGCCTCCGGCAGGGGCGCGCCGGGGCCTACTCCCCCTCGACCAGGCCGACCAGGTTGCCGGCGGGGTCGCGGAACGTGGCGTAGGTGACCATGCCGGGGATGGTGGTCCTGGGCATCACGATGCTGCCGCCTGCCGCCTCGATCCTCGCCAGGTGGGCGTCGATGTCGGGCACCGACAGGTACAGCGTCACGTAGGACGGCATCTCGTCGCTGCCGGCGCCCACCGCCCCGCCGATGCTGCTCTGGTCGTCGCCGACCAGGTGGTAGCCGCCGAACCCCTCCGGCGACTCGAACTCCCAGCCGAACAGGTCGCCGTAGAACGCCTTCATGGCGTCGCCGTCGGGCCCAATGATCTCCCAGTGGACGATCTTCGAAGCCATCTCGTGTCCCCTCTCTCGACGTGGTGGGCAAGGTAGCGGGTGGCTGTGACGTGTGGCGGATGGACCGAGGCCGTCAGTCGCAGTCGGCGGCGACCGCCAGGGCATCGCACACCTGCCGCATGCGGTCCGCCGCCAACCGCCCGAGCCGCTCGGTGAGCGCGGCGACCGCCACGGTGGAGACCGAGTCGAGGTTGACAGCCGACGGCAGCGGCACCGGGTCGGCGCCGGCATCGAGCGCCACCTCGCTGGGCAGGCCCCGGATGGTGGTGGTGCACGGGGCCACCAGGACCCGCCGCAGCCGGGGAATCGCCGCGTCACGCGAGAGGACCACGACCGGACGGCGCCCGGCATCGGGCACCTCGCACCACCACACCTCGCCGCGGGAAGGGATGCCGCTCACGGCCGGCGGGCCCCGTCACCGAACGAGGCGAGGTCGCCCCAGGCGTCGGGTTCGTCGATGGGATGCTCGTCGTACGCCGTGTAGGCGCGATCGATCTCGGCGGCCCGATGCGCCCGCACCAGCGCCGCCAGAGCGGCGTCCATGGTCTCGGCGACCTTGGACCCCTCCATCACCTTGCGCGCCTCGGTGAAGAGGCCCTCGTCCACCGTCGTGCTGACCCGAATGCGTGCCATGGCATGACTATGCCACATTCGTGCCACACCGGCAATGCCCTCACCCTCCCAGCAGGAGCGCAGGGGCGAACTCGGCACGGCTGACGGCGGACACCCGGATGGGGCCGATCGGCCAGATCCAGATCGTCCTCGACACCTCCACCCGCACCGTTCGGGGCTCGAAGGACCGATCGATCGGGCACACGCAGCGGTCCAGCGTGGCGCCGTTGAGGCGGGCGAACCGGGCCGCCTCGTCGGCCGGCGTCCCGGCGGCGCCGAACGGCAGGAACGTCACCGGTGCGGCCGCCAGCGCCGCCGCGTCCGCCGCCGCCGACACCTGCACCCGTGCGTTCAGGTAGGCGCCCACCGAGCCGAGCACCGCAGCCAGCAGCAGCACCAGCGCCGCCACACCCACCAGCACCACCCCGGCCGCGCCCTGCTCGCTCACGGCGCGCTCACCGCTCCACCCGCATCGACGACCTGCCCTCCAGCGTGACCGCCAGTCCGCCGAGCAGCCCGCCGCCGAGCGGGTGGGTGAGGCGGACCGTCACCTCCGCCCGCCCGCCCACCCGGTGGTCGCGGCGCACCGACACGGTGGCGCGGGCGGCGAGATCGGCGCCCAGGAACGAGCGGACCACCTCCACCGCCCGGGACGGGTCCGGCGACGCCGCCGCCTCCCGGGCGCCCTCCCTCGCCGCCTGGCTCACCTCCAACTGGGTGCGGGCCGCCACGGCCACCTCGACCGCGGCCAGCAGCACGAGCACCACCAGCGGCACCACCAGGGCGAACTCGACGACGGCGCTCCCCCGCTCACCCACCGCCGGCGAGGCCCTTGACCCGCTGGATCACCGAGTCGAAGAAGTCGGGCAGCACGTCCGACCCCGATGCCCACGTGATCAGCGCCACCGCGATGAGGGCGGCGGCCACGATGACCAGGGCGTACTCGGCGGTGGCCTGTCCGGATTGGTCCCGCAGCATGGCTCTCCTTCCGATCACCATCCGATCTCCAGCCGCGCCAACGACGACACCACCGCCGGGCCCACCAGCGCCAGCACGAACCCGGGCAGGATCAGCAGCGCCAGCGGCAGCAGCATGCGCACCGGGAGGCGGCGGGCGGCCGCCATCTGCCGGGCGTGCTCCTCGTGCCGCAACTCGGCCGCCAGCGCCTCCACCGCCTCTCCCAGGGGCGCACCGGTGCGCACCGCCCGCTCGGTGATCCGGTACACGCGCTCGGCCTCCCCTCCCGCGTCCCGGAGCGCCTCCCCCAGCCCGTGGCGCCGGGCCGCCCGCAGCACGCCCAGCACCTCGGCGGCGGTGGCCGGCGGGAGATCGGCGGCGGCCTCCCGGAGCGAATCCTCCAGCGTCAGCCCCGCCCGCAGGCCGAGTGCCGTCTGGTCGGCCAGCAGCAGTGCTCCCCCGGCAGGGCGCGCCCTCCTGCGGAGGGACGGCAGCGCCAGCGCGGCCGCGGCGGCGGCCACCGCTGCCGGGTGCAGCAGCGCTGCGGCGGCGCCGACCCCCGCCATGCGCCACGCCTCGGGAAGGCGCGCCCATCCTGTCGCCACCATCGCTGCGGTGAGGACGGCGGCGGTCACCTCGCCGACCTCGCCGCCATCAGCCACACCAGTGCGGCACCGGCGCCGATGAGGGCCAGCCCGGCTGCCACCATCGCCGTGCCGCCCGGGCCCAGGTCGCCGCCGCCCGGACCGGCACCGGTGACCACCCCCAGCACCACCAGCCCCACCGGGAGCCCGCCGACCACCCACGCCGAGAGGCGGGCCTGCGCGGTGAGGGCAGACCGCTCCCGGGCCAGGCGCCCCGACGCCTCCGCCCGCTCGGCCAGGGCCTCCATCACCGCCGCCGTGCTCCCCCCGGTGCGCGTCGCGAGACGGAACGCCGCCGCGGCCGCCGTCCCGTTCACCGGCAGCGCACTCGCCAGTTCCGACCCGATCTCCCCGGCGGGCCTCCCCGCCGCGCACAACCGGGCGGCCCGACCCAGGTCGAGCGCGGGCGAGCGGCGGGCCGCCGCCACCACCGCGCCGCGCAGCGACGCCCCGGCGCTCAACTCGGCGGCGAGGCCGCGCAGGAACGCCGCCTCGTCGTCCGGCCCCGGCGACCGCCCCGTCCGCCGGTGCCACATCACCCACCCGGCGACGGCGGCGAGGAACCAGGCGGGATGGACCACAGCGAGGGCGATCGCCCCCACCATCGGCCACGGCACCCCTGCGGCCGCCGCCACGGCGAGCAGGGCGCCGGTCAGCACCGGTACGCCTCCTCGAGGCCGTCGCCCCGCACCACGGCGATCTCCCGGACCCGCCGGGTGCCGTCGGCCCGGTCCATCTGCACCACCACGTCCACCGCCGACCACAACTGGCGCCGCATCGCCCCCGCCGGCACCCGCCTCGGCCCCGACGCGGCGAGCGTCTCCAGGCGCCACAGCGCCTCGTCGGCCCCGTTGGCGTGCACCGTCCCCATGCTCCCGGCATGGCCGGTGCTCATCGCCTGGATCAAGTCGAGCGCCTCGGGCCCACGCACCTCGCCGACCACGATCCGGTCCGGGCGCATCCGCAGCGCCTGACGAACCAGCGCCTGCAGCGTGATCTCGCCCGCCCCCTCGGCGTTCGGGGGACGGGCCTCCAACCGCACCACGTGGCCCGAGAGACGCAACTCTGCGCTGTCCTCGATCGTCACCACCCGGTCGCCGGCAGGGATCTCCCGCGACAGCACGTTCAGGAGCGTGGTCTTGCCGGCCCCGGTGCCGCCGCTCACCAGCAGGTTCGCCCGGCCGGCCACCGCCTCCCGCAGCAGGGCGGCGCCCTCCAGGCGCACCCCGCCGCAGGCGACCAGGGCGTCCAGGTCGGGCACCACGGGCGTGAAGCGCCGGATCGCCACCACCGGCCCGTCCACGCTGGCGGGCGGGATCACGGCATGCAGGCGGGAACCGTCGGGCAGACGGGCGTCGACGGCAGGCGAGGCGTGATCGAGGCGGAGCCCCAGCGGTGCGATCACCCGCTCCACGGCGGCGACGACCGCCGCCTCGTCCGGCATGGTGACGCCGGTGCGCTCCAGCGCGCCGGCCCGCTCCACCCACACCTCGTCGGGGCCGTTCACCAGCACGTCGGTGACGGCCGGGTCGGCCAGCAGGGCCTCGAGCGGGCCGAGGCCGAGCAGGCCGTCCACCGCAGCCCGGGCGATGCCGGGCCCGGCGAGGGGCGCCTCGTCGCGGGCGATGCGCTCGGCCTCCGCCAGCAGCGACGCCCGGCGCAGGGGGACGTCGGACTCCACCAGGCGGGCGGTGACGCGCTCTACCGGCCCCACGGCGCCTCCCACACACGGCGCCATGCCCGGATCCAACGGTCCCATCGCGGCGGCGCCTGCCCCCGCAGCAACGCACCGACGGTGCCCCGGGACGGCACCGGGAGGCGGATGCCGTTGGCCGCCGCCGGCATCCGCGCCGCGGTGGCCTGATGCACCGCAGGGCGGGACACCGGTTCGAACCACCCGCCCGGCAGCAGCATCCGCACCGGCACGACCGGCACCGTCACCTCCACCCTGCGCCGCGGCGGCACTCGCAGCACCAGGTACGGCCACCCGCCGGCCATGGCCTCCACCACCTCGGCGGCATCCGACGCGCTCACCCCGCCGTTGCGCAGCACCGCCGTGCCGGCGGCGGAGGGGCGGAGGTCGTCGAGGCGGGGCGAGTCGGCGACGAGGTCGGCGAGGGAGGCGTCACCCGGGTAGCGGGGCCCGCCCTCGTCCAGGTCCACCACGAGGGCGGGGGCGGGGGCGGCGGCCGCCAGGCCCAGTGGGGCGAGCGCGCCGAGGAGCCCGTCCTCCGGCGTCCATACGGCGAGCGCCGGCATCGTCTCCTCGTGATCGGGGCAGCGGCAACGTATCGACCAGGGGAGGCCGGCTCAAGGGGTCCGTCAGAAGGCCAGCCGCGTCACCAGCTCGCCGCCGTCCTCCTCGCCGGTGTCCTCGAAGCCGAGGCGGTGGTAGAAGCCGCCGGGCGACCCCTCGCCGGGCACGTACGAGGTGAGCAGGTGTGCGGCCCCCTGCCGGCGCACCCGGTCGACCACCTGCTCCATGGCCGCCCGGCCGTAGCCGTTGCCCTGGTGCTCGGCGGCGACCATGAGGCGCCACAGGAACCACTCCGACTCGCCGGGGTCCTCGTACACCATCACGAAGCCCACCGGGTCGTCTCCGGCGTAGATGGCCCGGAACCACGCCTTCGGCTCGAAGTGGGCCTGGGCTATGGACACCGAGTTCTCGGCGACGAACTGCTTCTGGTGCTCGGTCACCTGCAGGCGCATCACATCGCGCACCGTGTCCTTGGTGATCTCACGCAGCGTGACGGTCGCGGGGGCCATGAGGAGGATTCTCGCACGGCACGAGCCGCGTCAGGTACGGCGGCCCTCCCAGCCTCGGTCGGCCGCCGCCGCCACGAGACGTGGGCCGTCGAGCACCGGCACGTACGGGAGCACGTCGACATCCCCCTCGAGCACGAACTCGGTCAACTGCTCCCGCACCGTGCCCTGCAGCCCGGCTGCGGTCCAGGGCTTCGGGACGTAGTGATCGAGGCCCGCCTCGTTGACGGCCCGAATGGTGTCCTCCAGGCCGGCCTGGCCGGTCAGCAACACCTTCCGGGCGCCCCGGGTCGCCGCGTCGCCGTGCAACTCGACCAGGAAGTCGGTGCCGAGTGTGCCGGGGAGCAGGTGGTCGCACAGCACCAGGCCGACGACGATCCCCTCCGTGGCGAGCTCACGCACCACGTCGCGCGCGTCGGCGACGTCGTCGGCCGCCTCGATGCGGAAGTACCCCTGGAACGGGGCGAGGTCACGCTCGATCGCATCGCGCACCTCGGGCTCGTCCTCCACCACCAGGATGGCGATCTCGGTCATGGGGCCTCCGGGCCGTCTGGTGACTCCACCGGCAGCGTAACGATGAACCGTGTGTCGCCCGGCACCGATTGCACCTCGATCGACCCGCCGTGGCGTTCCACGATGTCCCGGCACAGGCGGAGGCCCAGGCCCAGGCCGAAGTCGACCCTGCCGCCGTGCGTGGTGAACGACAGTTCGAACACGTCGTCCAGGTGGGCCGCTGGGATGCCGGGCCCGGTGTCGGCCACCTCCACCTGCACGCCGCCGGGGACCGGGGCCGTCCGCACCGTCAGGGTTCCCTGGCCGGCCAGTTCCCGTGCTGCGTTGTGGATCAGGTTCGTCCACACCTGATTCACCTGACCGGGGTAGGCCGCGATCGCCGGCACGGGCCCGTACTCGCGGACCACGTCGATGCCGCGCAGTTCGTGCCCGAGCAGCCGGAGGGTCTCCTCGATGCCCTCGCGCACGTCTACCCCGAGGGTCATCTCGCTCTGGTCCCGCGCATACGAGCGCAGGCTGCCGGCAAGCCCGCCGATCCGGTCTGCGGCCGAGCGGATGTTCCGCAGCGACAGGCCGATGGCGTGGCACCGTTCCGCCGCGGCCAGCGCCGCCTCCAACTCGCCTGCGGCCAGACCCCCGAACCGGCGCTCGTACTCGCCGGCATCGGTGATGCCGATCGCCACCAGCCGGCGGGCCAGGTCCGGGTCGCCGATCCCGGTCGCGAGTGCCCGCCGCTGCTCGCGCTCTTCCCTCGTGGAGATCGGCGGCCGGTCCAGGGCTCGGTGCAGGAATCCCCACGCCGTCCCGCCCCCGAAGTCGTCGGCCAATCCGCTCAGGTCCTCCGTCAGGAATGCGGCGGCCCGCAGCAGCGCCGCAACGGGGTTGTTCAGCTCATGGCCGATGCCGGCAGCGAGTTGCCCCAGCGTCGCCATGCGATCCTGCTCCACCAGGCGGGTCTGTGCCCTCTCCAGTTCGGAGAGCGCCCGTCGCAAGCGATCGCGGTCCTCGGCGAGGTCGCGGTTCAGGCGATCCACCTCCACCCTCAGCTCGACGGCGCGGAGATGACGGCGGGCCAGGGATCGCAACAGCACGGTGACGAAGTGCACGTCCAGGATGGGGTTCGCCCGCAGCGCAGCATCGAGTTCCTCCAGCGTGACGGCGATCACGGTGAGGTCGGTCGCTGCAGTCGTGTCGAAGTAGGCCGGCTCGTTGCGGGCCATCGCCAGCAACCCCACCAGCCGGCCGGCCGTCTGCTGGTGGAACACCACCCTCCTGCCGTCCACCTCTCGGGTCAGCTGCACCTCGCCCTCGAGCACGATCCAGATGCGGTCCACGACATCGCCGTGCGACACCAGCCGGGTGCCTGCCGGCACCCGGGTCCGTTCGGCCGACGCGAGCGTGCGCTCGAGCTCGGCGATCATCCTCCGCTCGACCTCCACACCCGTGACGTCGGCATCGAAGAAGAACGAGAGCCCGTTGCCCATCAACTCACCCCCAGCAGGCGCCACAGCACCGGGCCGACACCGAGGAACATCACCAGGCCGACCACCCCGATCACCAGGCCGGTCCGCAGCATGTCGCCGGTGGACACGGTGCCGGTCGAGTACGCGATCGCATTGGGAGGCGTCGAGATCGGGAGCGCCATCGCCAGCGACGCCCCGATGGCGATCATGAACCCCACGCGGATCGGGTCGACCGCGACCGCATCCGACATCGCCAGCGTCAGGCCGATCGGCATCAGCAGGTTGGCGGCGGCGCTGTTCGAGATCACGGTGCTCATCGCCGTGGCGACGAGCGCCAGCAACGCGACGATCAACCACCCCGGCAGGGCATCCCAGCCCACCAGCCCGATCAGCCATCGGTCCAATCCGGTGGAGGTCACCCCGAGGCCCAGCGCCAGGCCTCCCGCCACCAGCCACAGGATGTGCCACTGGATGGCCTGCAGGTCCCTGGCCTTGAACACCCCCGTCCCGAGGAGCACCACCACCGGGACGAATCCGACGATGGTGGCGGGGATCCCATGCAGCGGTTCGGTGAGCCACAAGGCCACGGTGGCCGCGAACGTCGCGTAGAACACCCAGGCTGCCGGGCTGCGGTCGAACTCGGCGTCGATGCGAATCGACACGCTCGCGCAGGACGGCGGGAAGGCCCGCACGAGCAGCAGCCAGGCCCCGATCACCAGCAGCGCCGCCAACGGGACGGCCATCGCCATCCACCGCAGGAAGCCGATCTCGAACCCGGCGTCCGTGAGCGCGGCCAGGGCGATCGCGTTGGGCGGGGTCCCGACCGGCGTCCCGATGCCGCCGATGTTGGCGGCGATCGGGATCGCGAGCGCCAGAGCCACGCGCAACCGATCCCCCGGTTCGAGCGACGCGATCACCGGAAGGATCACGGCCACCAGCGTGGCGGTCGTGGCCGTGTTCGACATGAACATGGAGAACGTTGCGGCGACCGCCATGACCCCGAGCAGGATCATCTTGGGCGAGTCTCCGAACGGCCGCAGCACCACCCGGGCCAGACTGCGATCGAGGCCGAACCGGGCGGCGCCGTTGGCCAGGAAGAACCCCCCGAGGAACAGCATCAGCACGGGGTGGGCCAGCGCCCCGTAGATCGATGAGAACGGGGGCGCCTCGTAGCCGCCGGGCAGGCTCCACAGGGCCTGATCGGAGATCAGGACGATCAGGAGGAACATGACCAGCGCCGCAGTGGCGAACAGCGGGATCGCCTCGGTCACCCAGAACACGATGGCGAGCAAGAACACCGCCATGGCGCGGTGCCCGGGCTCGGAGAGGTCGGGGAAGTCGACCACGAAGGGGATCGCAAAGGCAACGGCGCCGAGCACCAGACCGAGTCGCCGTCGAGAGGTGACCACGAGGCGGGCCCGGCGGGCCATCCGTTCTATCGAGTACATCGGCGTCCTGGGTGTGATCGACCCGGTGGCCATGGTAGGGACCTGCAAACCGGGCCTTCCTACAATCGGCCCATGGCCCAGGCAGCGTTCTTCGACCTCGACAAGACGATCATCGCCAAGTCGTCCACGCTGGCCTTCACCGGGAAGCTGCACAAGGCCGGGCTGCTGGGGCGCAAGACGATGATGCGGGCCGCCCTCAGCCAGACCTTCTACGTGCTGTTCGGCGCCGACCACGACCAGTTGGAGAAGACCCGCCAGATGCTGATGACGCTCACCAAGGGGTGGGACCGCAGCGAGATCGAGGCGATCGTCCGCGAGACGCTCGACGACGTGGTCGCCCCCCTGGTGTACGCCGAGGCGCTGTTCCTGATCGACGAGCACCTGCGGGAGGGGCGCCGGGTGTACATCGTGTCGGCCAGCCCCGACGAGGTGGTGCAGCCGCTCGCCGAGTACATCGGCGTCGAGGACGTCATCGCCACCCGCCCCGAGGTGGACGAGCAGGGCCGCTACACCGGCGAGGTGGAGTTCTACGCCTACGCCGAGAACAAGGCGGCCGCCATGCGCGAGGTCGCCGAACGGGAGGGCATCGACCTCGCCGAGTCGTACGCCTACAGCGACAGCGCCACCGACCTGCCGATGATGCGCGCCGTCGGCCACCCCGTCGCCGTCAACCCCGACAGGGAACTGAAGGAGGCGGCAGAGCGGGAGGGCTGGCCGATCCTGGAGTTCACCCGCCAGGTGGGCCTCGGCACCCGCCTCACGCGCCCCGTGCCCCTGCTGTCGGGGGCGGGGGTGATGCTCGGCATCGGCGCCGTCGCGGCCTGGCTCCTCACCCGGCGCAAGAAGAGGTAGGAAGACCCTCCCCCGCCGTCCGGGCGCCCCATACGCTGCGAGGGTGAGCAAGACCACGGCGCCGCCCCCCACCGGGGGCGACACGGCCGACGAGATGCAGCGGTGGGCGGAGACCCTCGGCGTGGACCGTGCCGTCCTCCGCGAGGCCGCCCGCCGCCACGGCGTCCCGCTCGCCGGCGGGCACGACACCCCCGACCGGCTCCCCCTCTCCCTCGCCGGGGCGTCCCTGGGCGACGCGGGCGACTGCGGGCCGGCCGAGGACTGGGACGACGCTGCCGGAGAAGGCTGAGCCTGCCCCCTAGGCTGCCCCGATGCGAAAGTTGACCGACGAGCAGTGCCTGGCGTTCCTCGCCGAGGGCACCCGCACCGGCACGCTGGCCACCGTGCGCCCCGACGGGCGGCCCCACGCCGCCCCCGTCTGGTTCGTGGTGGACGGCCGCGACGTGGTGTTCACCACCTGGCACGCCAGCGTGAAGGCCCGCAACCTGGCCGCCGACCCCCGGGCGTCGCTGGCAGTGGACATCCAGGAGCCGCCCTACGGGTTCGTGGTCGCCGAGGGCACGGTGGAGGTGAGCAGCGACCCGGCCGAGGTGCGCCGCATCGCCACCGCGGCCGGCGGCCGCTACATGGGCGCCGACCGGGCCGCGGAGTACGGCGCCCGCAACGGCGTGGAGGGCGAACTGGTGATGCGGCTCCGGGTGGAGCGCTTCATCGGCCGGGACGACGTCTCCGCCTGAGGGCTACCCGCCGCCCCAGGTGTCGAGCGCGTCGATGGGGAGCGGCTGACGGAACCTCCCCTCCGGCACCGGGGCGCCCACCCGCACCAGCGCCAGGTTCCACGTGGGCGACGACCCCAGCGCCCAGCGCAGGAACCGCACCGCCAGGCGCCCGACGGTGATGGCGCCCGGGTGGCGGCGCAGCCCCAGGGTGCGTCGCAGCCGGGGCGGGATGGTGGCCACCGCGGCCTGGAACAGCACCCGGTAGCCGAGGCGGATCGTCCACGGCAGCGGCGGCCGGCGCAGGAACCCGGTCGCCTCGGCCAGGCCCGGCGAGCCCGCCACGGCGGCGTGCCCCTCCAGCCATGACCGCAGCCCTGCGGCGGTCCCCGGCACCGGGTCGGCGTCGAGCAGGCGCCCGATGCGGGTCTGCTCGTCGACGAACCGGTCGGCCTCCTCCGGCGTCAGCGGCTCCGGGCCGTACACCTGGTGGGCGGTGAGGAACCCATCGGTGAGGGCGTTGTGCACCCAGGCGGCCAGGTCGGGCACGTCTGCGGCGTACCGCACACCGCGGTGCGAGGTCCCCCGCACCCGGGCGTGCATCCGGCGCACGACGGCCACCGCCTCGGCCACCTCCGGCATCGCCCCGAAGGTGGTGGCGGTGACGTAGTTGGACGTGCGGGACAGGCGTCCCAACGGGTCCTCGCGGTAGCGGGAGTGGTCGGCCACCCCGGCCACCACCTCGGGGTGGGCCGCCTGCACCAGCAGCGCCCGGATGCCGCCCACGAACGTCGCCACGTCCCCGATCACCCGCCACGACACCGACTCCGGCCCGAACAGGCCGGGATCGCCCTCGTGCTCCAGGGTGCGGGCCAGGGGATAGCCGGCGTGCTTGAACAGGCCGGTGGCGCCGGCGGTGATGCGGTCGCGGAGGCGGTCGGTGAACGGCACGGCCGGCAAGTGTGCCAGGCCGCCGCCGCTACCGGCACCCGTATCCCGGGCGCGCCGGTACGGTCGCCCCGTGCAGGCTCCCCACCCCGCCGCCCTCCGGCGTCGCACCGCCGCCCTGGCCGCCGTCGTGGCGGCGATCGCCCTCCTCACGCTGCGGCCCGACGGCACCGTGAACACCGACAACTTCGTGCCGTTGCGAGACCACGCTCGCGCCCTCGGGTGCGTGCTGCGGTGGTGCGGCGACGCCGCGGCCTCGCTGCGGTTCGTGGTGGTGGACGTGGCGGGCAACGTGGCGGTGTTCGTCCCCCTGGGGGCGGCAGCCGCCGCCGTGCTCACCGGCAGCACCCGCCGCCGGTTGTGGGGGTCGGTGGCGGCCGGCGCATCCCTCAGCCTGTGCGTCGAGGCGGCCCAGTGGTTCATCCCCACCAGGGCCACCGACGTGGACGACCTGGTGTTCAACACCCTCGGGGCACTGGCCGGCGCGGCCGCCCTGCTGGTGCTCGAGCGCCGGCGCGCCATCCTCCACGCCCGCGTCCGGCCGCCGTCACCTGCCAAGATCCCGGGAACGCCGGGCCCCGGTTCGCCGTTGCAGAGGCCAGAGGAGGCACAGATGATCTTCGGCACCGGCAAGCAGCGAGAGATGGTCCCCGAGGAGTTCGCCCTGGCGGGGCGCCCCGAACCTCTCGACACCCCCGACACCCACTGGGTGAACGGCAACCCGATCAAGCCCCCGTTCCCCGAGGGCGTCGAGACCGCCGTGTTCGGGATGGGGTGCTTCTGGGGCGCCGAGCGCGTCTTCTGGCAGATGCCCGGGGTGGTCTCCACCGCGGTCGGCTACGCCGGCGGCTACACCCCCAACCCCACCTACGAGGAGACGTGCACCGGGCGCACCGGCCACACCGAGGCGGTCCTGGTGGCGTACGACCCGGAGGCGGTCACCTACGACGAACTGCTGCGGGCGTTCTGGGAGAACCACGACCCCACCCAGGGCATGCGTCAGGGCAACGACCTCGGCACCCAGTACCGCTCGGCGATCTACACCGCCACGCCGGCCCAGCGGGAGGCGGCAGAGCGGTCCCGGGACGCCTACCAGGCGCAACTCGACACCGCAGGGTTCGGGCCGATCACCACCGAGATCGCCGACGCCGGGCCCTTCTACTACGCCGAGGACTACCACCAGCAGTACCTGGCGAAGAACCCCATGGGGTACTGCGGCCTCGGTGGCACCGGCGTCTCCTGCCCGGTGGGCCTGGGCGCCTAGCCCTCACCGGGATCGTCGGGCGGGACCCCGCCGATCCCCGCCTCCGGCAGCGCGTCCCTGGCTGCCTCCGCCTGCTCCGCCTCACGGCGCGCCCTGCCCTCGTCGCGTGCGGCGTCGAGACGGGCCGTGGTCAGCCGTGGCGCGGCGTACATCAGCAGCAGCAGGTAGGCGCCGCCGACCACGAAGAACGGCCACCGCAGCGCCATGCCCCGGTCGGTGGCCCGCCCCGCCACCCACACCACGATGCCGCCCAGCAGCGACCCGACGGGCATCATCCCCCACCCGAAGAAGCGGTAGACGCTGTTGACCCGGCCCAGCAGGCGGTCGGGGATGATCGTCTGCCGCAGCGAGACCGTGATGACGTTCCACACGATGGCCGTCATCACCCCCACCACGTTCATGAGGAAGGCGACCCACCAGCGCGTGGAGATGCCGATGACCACGGTGGTGACGGCCCCGGCGATCATCGTCGTCCACAGCGAGGGCCCCGACCCGAGCGCCTTGCTGATGCGGGGCGCCAGCAACGAGCCCAGGATGCCGCCCACCGCCCCCGCCATCATCAGGACGGCGAACACGAAGGCCCCCACCGACTCGAACCCGAGCGCCCTGCCCAGGTCGCCCAGCACCCCGGAGAACAGGCCGGTCTCCAGGTCGAGGTCCTCCTGGGCGAACAGGATGAACGTGGAGAACACCATCGCCCCCAGGCCGTTGAGGAGGCCGAGGATGACGGCGAGGGGACGCAGCAGGTCGTGGTGCCACAGCCACAGGAACCCCTCCTTCATCTCGCCCCGCCACGCCCCCCGCTCGGCGGGCGGTCCGGCGGCGGCGCCGCGGGCCCGGAACTGCCCGGTGATGAGGAACACCAGGCCGGCGGCGGCGGCGAACGAACCGGCGTCGAAGAAGAACGGCACCGAGAAGCCGACGGCGATCAGGACGCTGCCCAGCATGGGGCCGACGAACGAGTTCGCCGCCATCTCGGCGCCCCACATGCGCCCGTTGGCGGCCTCCAGGTGGTCGGCGGGCACGATGGCCGGCAGGAAGGTCTGGGCGGCGTTGTCGCGCAGCACCTCGGCGAAGCCCAGCAGGAAGGCGCCGGCGGCGAGCACGAGGTAGATGGGCCAGTTGGTCGCCGTGTCCACACCGGAGGCGAGGTCGGCCGGCGACGGCAGGCCCGACTCCGACACCAGCACCGCCACGGCGATGGCCCCCACCAGCACCGCGCGGACGACGTCGGCCACCACCATGATCCGGCGCCGGTCGAGGCGGTCGGTCAGCACCCCCGCCGGCAGCGTGAACACCAGCCACGGCAGCCGCTGCACCGCGCCGATGAGGCCGATGAGGATGGGGTCGCGGGTGGCCGCCGAGGCGAGCCACGGGTAGGCGATCACGCCCACGCCGTCGCCCAGGTTCGAGACGACGCTGCCCACCCAGAGGCGCCAGTAGTCGGCCCCCAGCCGCACCCTCGCCATCGGCCCGCCCTTCCTTCGACCGGAGAACCCTAGACAGGCCGGCCCGCCCGCTACCTTGGTCCCCATGGAGACCACCGTCGGCCAGACCACCATCCGCAGCCACCGGGGCGACCTCACCACCATGGAGGTGGATGCGATCGTCAACGCCGCCAACGAGCGCCTCGCCCACGCCGGCGGCCTGGCCGGCGCCATCGCCAGAGCGGGCGGTGACGCGATCCAGCGGGAGTCGGACGCCTGGGTGCTCGAGCACGGCCCGCTGCACCCCGGCCTCGCCGCCGTCACCGGGCCGGGCAACCTGCCGTGCCGTGCGATCGTTCACGTGGCCGGCCCGGTCCACCGCCCCGGGAGGGACAACGAGGGGCTGCTGCGGGCGGCCGTCCAGGCGGCGCTCGCCGGAGCGGTCGGGTCGGGGGCGCGCACCGTGGCGATGCCGGCGATCTCCGCCGGGGTCTTCGGGTACCCCCTGGACGAGGCGGCTGCGGTCATCGCCGACGAGACGCTGCGATGGGCGGCCGAGCACACCCACGCCCTGAGCCTGATCCTGCTGGTGGGATTCGACGACGACGCCGAGCGCGCCTTCGCCGCCGGCATCGAGGCCGCTGCAGCGCGCGCCGCGGCCGACGGGGCCGCCCCCGGCGACGAGGGCTAGGCGCTCGCTAGCCGAACGCCCACGGGCCGGCGGGGCCGGCCGGGTCGATCACGGCACCCAGTTCGGCCCAGGGGACAACGACGGTCGGGGCGCCCATCGCTCCGAAGCCGATCTCGTACTGGTCGAACGAGAACGCCAGGCCGTCGTCGGTGACCACCCACCCGTCGAGCACGACCTCGTCGAGCACCGGCACCCAGGACGACGCCTCGGCGGCGTCGCCGCCCCACACGTCGTCCACGATGTGCTGCTCGACGATGGCCGCCAGCACGCCGAACGTGCCCGGCACCAGGATGTCGGGCAGCGTGAGCAGCGTCCCGGTCTGCGGCTCGAAGTTCATGGTGAAGATGCTGGTCATCCCGTGCGCCGCACCCTGGTAGTACACGTAGTAGTCGTAGCGAAGGCTCAGCAGGCCGGCGGAGATCGCCGTCACCTCGTAGGAGAGCGCCAGCTCCGAGCCCATGTCGAACTCGTCCGGCGGCAGGTCGGCGCCGAGGATCTCGTCCCTGAAGGCATGCGCCGACCCGAGGACGGCGGGCCCGATGGTCCCGTTCATGGCGTCGGCCGCCGGGGCCGGCACGCCGGAGACCACCGGCACCGTGACCGTCAGCACCAGTTTCGGGTCGTCGTACGACTCACTGGCGTCCACCGGCGTCACCACCGGCACTGCGGGAGGCGCCTCGGTGGTCGTGGTGGCCGCCGTCGAGGTGGTGCTCTCCGGTGTCGTCGTGGCCGGCGCCGTGGTCGTGCTCTCCGGCGTGACGCCGGTGGTGGTCGGCGCCTCCGTCGTGGACCCCGCCGACGTGGTGGGCGTGGTGGTGGTGAAGTCGAGGATCGAGCCGTCGTCGCCGCAGGCGGCGGCGACCAGGGCCGCGGCGATCAGCAGGGTGGTGAGACGGGGGATGGTGCGCACCTGGCCTCCAGGTCGGGTTTCCCGAAGGTTACGGCGTCGTGGGGCGGGCGCGTGTCAGTTCCGCAGCAGCACCTCGTCGCCCACCCGGACGGGCATCGGCCGCGCGAGCGCGCCCGGGTCGAGCAGGAACCCCCGCATGCCCTCGGAGAGGAACTCCAGGTCGGCGGCGATCTCCTCCCGATCCCGCACCCCTGTCCCGCCCAGCAGGTACGACGTGAACTCCCTGCACGGCGCCGCCACCCGGGCGCCCGTCAGGGGGATCTCGCCCCCGGCGGTGCGGATCACCACCCAGCCCGAGAGGTCGCCGGCGAACAGGCGCCCCTCGTGGTCCACCACCACGTTCTCGCCGCCCACCCCCACCGGGAACCCCTCGCCGAACCGGCCGCGGATGCGGTCGTAGTGGCCGGTGAACCCCATCGACAGCGTGCGGTGGCCGCCGCCGCGCCCCGAGGGGTGGGCGGCGTGGTGGACGTCGAGCACGTGGGCGCCGTCCGCCAGGCCCGAGATGCCGTGCGGCCCGATGGCCGCCTCCTCCACCGCCAGCAGCGGCGCCGGGTCGTAGCCCACCCCCTTGTGCTTGATCGCCGACCGCTGGATCTGCAGCCGGGCGATCGTCCCCAGGCGCCGCTCGCTCATCGGGTCCCCCTCTCGTCGAGCACGTCGTTCAGCACGTCGGGGCGGTCGGTGACGATGCCGTCCACCCCCAGGTCGAGCAGGCGGCGCATGGCTGCGGCGTCGTTCACCGTCCACACGTGCACCTGCTTGCCCGCCCGGTGGGCGGCCTCCACGAATCGCCGGCCCGCCACCGTCAGCCCGCCCGCCCGCTCCGGCACCTGGTAGGCGTCGGCTGCGCCGGCAGGCGCCCGCCCCACCCGGGCCGACGCCAGCGCCCGGGCCGTCTCCCCCGGCCCCGCCGAGGTGGCCACCCTGCCGGCGGTGATCCGCCGGAAGCGCCGGATGCGCCCGTCGTGGAACGACCCGATCAACACCCGGTCCTCGATGCCGAGGCGGGCGACCTCGGTGGCGACGGCCTGCTCGATCCCCGCCTGCTTCAGGTCGATGTTCCAGCACATCTCCGGGAAGGCGGCCACGGCCTCGGAGAGCAGCGGGATCCGCACCCCGGTGCCCCGCAGCGGGTAGCCGTCGCCCGGGGCGAAGTGGTGGGCGGCGTCCAGCGTGGCCAGATGGTCCCACGGGTGGTCCGATACGTTGCCGGTCCCGTCGGTGAGGGCGTCGAGGCGGTCGTCGTGGAACACCACCACCTTCCCGTCGGCCGAGACATGGACGTCGGTCTCCACGTAGCGGTACCCCAGGCCGGCGGCGCCTGCGAACGCCTCCATCGTGTTCTCGGGCCACAGCACCCTGCTCCCCCGGTGGGCCAGGCGGATCGGGTGCTCGTGACGCAGGTACGGACGCATCGCGCCGGGGACGTTAGCCATCCTC
>JAHLKU010000011.1 GCA_020444505.1 Actinomycetota bacterium
CTCCAAACGAAGGCGCCCCCGGCGCCTGAGCCGGAGTTCGCCCCGCGAACTCCAAACGAAGGCGCCCCCGGCGCCTTCGCCTAATCAAGCGGCTGCTGCACACCGCCCAGGATGTCGGGGACGAAGGTCTGGTCGCTCATCGGCGGGCGGATGTAGCCCTCCTGCGACGGCCGCTGCGGGAGCTCGATCTCGGGCCGGGTGACGTCGTCGTAGGGGATCCGGCTCAGCAGGTGGCTGATCGTGTTGAGCCGGGCCCGCTTCTTGTCGTCGGCCGGCACCACGTACCAGGGGGCCTGCTTGATGTCGGTGTAGGCCATCATCCGGTCCTTGGCCTTGGAGTACTCCTCCCACATCATGCGGGACTCCAGGTCCATGTCGCTCAGCTTCCACCGCTTCTTCGGGTCCTTCATGCGGTCCTGGAAGCGGCGCTCCTGCTCGTCACGGCTCACCGAGAACCAGTACTTCAGCAGGATGATGCCCGAGCGCACCAGCATCCGCTCGAACTCGGGGCACGACCGCAGGAACTCCTCGTACTCCTCCTCGGTGCAGAACCCCATCACGCGCTCGACGCCGGCCCGGTTGTACCAACTGCGGTCGAAGAGCACGATCTCGCCGGCGGCGGGCAGGCGCTCCACGTACCGCTGGAAGTACCACTGCGTCTTCTGGCGGTCGGTCGGCGTGCCCAGCGCCTCCACCCGGACGACCCGGGGGTTGAGCCGCTCGGTGATCCGCTTGATGACGCCGCCCTTTCCGGCGGCATCCCTGCCCTCGAAGATCACCACCACCTTGAGGCCCTGCTGCTTCACCCACGACTGCAGCTTGGCGAGCTCCATCTGCAGGCGCGCCAGTTCCTGCTCGTAGAACCTGGACTTCAGCTTCCCCTTCGTGGTGAAGAACTCCGCAGGCTCGGCGGCGGCGGCCTCGGCGAGATCGGTCACGTCGTCGGCTCCCGTGTCGGCAACGTTCCGAGCGTACCCGCGCGGCGCAGGGGCCTGCCGGGGGCCCTCCGGGCGTTCCTAGACTCTCCGTCATGATCGGACGGAACAAGGTGGATCCCGCCGAGACGTACCGCCCCCACGTGGGCCCGACCCGCCAGTACATGCGGGACATCATCCTGGGCGTCAACGACGGGCTCGTGTCGATCTTCCTCCTGGTGGTGGGTGTGGTCGGCGGCGGCCTCACCAGCAAGCAGGTGCTGCTGGCCGGGGTGGCGGCCTCCATCGCGGGCGCGGTGTCGATGGCCGCCGGGGAGTACATGGCCACCAAGAGCCAGGAGCAGGTGTTCGACCGCGAGATGGCGCTCGAACGGGAGCACCTCCGCTACCACCGCGGCGTCGAACTGCAGGAGATCCGCGACATGTTCGGCGACCTCGGCTTCCCGGAGGCCGACATCGAACGGGTGGTGGAGATCGTCGACGCCGACGACGAGTCCTTCCTGAAGGTGATGATGGCCCTCGAGTTCGGCGTGGTCGAGGAGGAGCGCCGCTCCCCCTCCCTGGCGATGGTGATGTCGGGCGTCCTGTTCCTGACCGGGTCGCTGCCGTCGATCCTGCCGTTCGTGTTCGTCTCGGATCCCCTCACGGCGCTCTGGATCGCCGCCGCGGGCAGCGGCGTCGGGTTGTTCGTGGTGGGGGCGGTGAAGTCGATGGTCACCTTCACCAACCCCTGGGTCAGCGGCCTCGAGAACGTCGGCGTCGCCGCGGTCGGCGCCGGGGTCTCCTACCTGGTCGGCTCGCTCTTCGACGCCGCCGTCTGACCGACCGGGCCCCGGGCCCCCCTCACGGGGTGCGCCGTCGCCCCGGGCGGACCGGCACCACGACCGGGTCGCCGTCGGGCCCGGCGATCACCGTCGCCGTGGCACCCGAGAACAGCTCCAGCGCCTCGGGCCGCAGCACGGTGGCCGGCGACCCGTCGGCGATCACCTCGCCACCCACCAGCAGCACCATCCGCTCGGCGTACCGGGCGGCGAGGGTGAGGTCGTGGAACGCTCCCAGCACGGCGATGCCCCGCTCCCGGCGCAGGCCGTCCACCAGTTCGAGGGCGGTCTGCTGATGGCCGATGTCGAGGGCGGTGGTCGGTTCGTCGAGCAGCAGCGCGGCGGCGTCCTGGGCCAGCGCCCTGGCCAGCACCACCCGCTGCCGCTCGCCGCCCGAGAGGCGCTCCAGCGGGCGGTCGACGAGGTCCCCCGCCCCCAGCCGTTCGAGCGCCTCCGCAGCATGCCTGCGGTCCTCCGCCGACTCGGTGCCGAGGTACCCGATGTAGGGGGTGCGGCCCAGCAGCACGTACTCGAAGCACGTCATGCCGCGCGGGCTCGCCGGCACCTGGGGCACCATGGCGATGAGCCGGGCTGCCTCCCGGCGCTTGAGGCCGGCGGTGTCCCGCCCGTCCACCCTGGCCCACCCCGACCTCACCGGGATCGAGCCGGCGATCGCCCGCAGCAGCGTGGTCTTGCCGGAGCCGTTCGGCCCGATGACGGCCACCATCTCGCCCGGCCCCACCACCAGGTCCACGCCGCGCAGCACCGGGGTGCCGTTGTAGGCGGCGGTCAGGTCGCGCACCGCGATGCCGCTCACGACACCCCCCTCCGCGACGTCTGCAGCACGAGGGCGAAGAACGGGGCCCCCACGAAGGCGGTGACCACGCCGATGGGGATCTCTGCGGGCGACAGCACGGTGCGGGCCGCCAGGTCGGCCACCACCAGGAAGGCGGCGCCGCCGACCACCGCCAGCGGCAGGATCGAGCGGTACGACGCCCCCACCATCAGCCGCAGCGTGTGGGGCACGATGATGCCGACGAACCCGATGAGGCCGCTCACGGCCACGGCGGCGGCCGTCGACAGGGTCGCGGCCGCCACCACCGTCACCCGGACCCGGGCCGGGTCCACGCCGAGCGTGGCGGCCTCCTCCTCGCCCACCGCCAGCACATCGAGCAGGCGGCGGTGCAGCAGGATCACCACGATCCCGACGATCGTGTACGGGGCCAGCACCGCCACCTCGCTCCACCCCGAGGTGGTGAGCCGGCCCAGGATCCACGTGAACACCTCCCGGATGGTGTCGGCGTGCTGCTGCTGCACGAACGTCTGCGCCGCCGTGAAGAACGCCGCGACCGCGACCCCGGCGAGGATCAGCGTGGCCCCGGAGCGGGGGGCGCCGCCGAGCGACCCGAGGGCGTAGGCCACCACGACCGCGGTGACGGCCCCGATGAAGGCGGCCACCGGGATGAGCCCGGTGGCGGCGCCGCTCACGATGACGATCGTCGCCCCCAGCCCCGCCCCGGCGGCCACCCCGAGCAGGTAGGGGTCGGCGAGCGGGTTGCGGAACACGCCCTGGTAGGCGGCACCCGACACCGACAGGGCCGCCCCCACCAGCGCCCCGAGCACGACCCGCGGGAACCGCAACTCCCACACGATGGCCGCCTGGCGGGCGTCGAGGCCGGAGTCCACCGACACGAACGGCAGCCGGTCGAGGATCTCCCGCAGGGCCCCGCCGGGAGGAACCGACGCCGGGCCGATCAGCAGGCCGGCCAGCATCGCTGCGGCCAGCACCGCCAGGGCGATCACCAGCGCCCGGACGCCGAGCCGCGGAGCGGGGGGGAGCCTCACGTCATCCGGCCGGGGCGTAGACGGCGGCGACCACGGTCTCGAGGAACTCCACGATGCGCGGCCCCCAGCGCGAGGCCACGTCGTCGTCGAGGGCGACCACCCTGCCGTTGCGGACGGCGCCCAGGGTGTCCCACCCCGGCCGCTCCGCCACCGTGGCGGCGTCCTGCCCGCAGCAGACCGAGTCGGCCAGGAAGACGAAGTCCGGGTCGGCCTCCAGCAGGTACTCGGCGGAGAGCTGGGGGTACCCGAATCCCGCGTCGTCGGCGGGGTCGGCGATGTTGGTCATCCCCGCCAGGGCGTAGATGGAGCCGATGAACGTGGAGGACGTGATCGAGTACAGCTCCGGCCCCAGCTCGTGGTAGTAGGTGGGCGGGGCTCCCCCGGCGGGGATCCCGGCCAGTGCGGCGTCCACGTCGGCCCGCGCCTCGTCGACGAGCGCAGCGGCCTCGTCGTCGGCGCCGACCGCCGCCCCGACGGCGGCCCACTCGGCGTAGGCGCCCTCCAGCGTCGCCGGCGCCGTCGGGAACAGCAGGGCGGGGATGCCGAGGGCGGCCAGGCCGTCGACGGCCCCGCCGGGGTCGAACGACAGGATCACCAGGTCGGGGTCGAAGGCGGCGACCGCCTCGACGTTCAGGTTGAACGAGTCGATCCGGTCCTTGTCGGCCGTCGCTGCGGGGTAGTTGGAGAAGAGGTCCACCGCCACGATCCGCTCGCCCGCCCCCAGGGCGTAGAGGATCTCGGTGTGGGTGGCCGACGCCGACACGATCCGCTCCGGCGAGGCGGGGATGGTCACCCCCATCACCTCCCGGGGGAAGGCGCCGGCTGCCGCGCTCTGGGGCGGCGAGGTGGTCGACGGCGCCGTCGTCGACGACACCGTGCCGCCTCCACAGGCGGCGGCGAGCATGGCGAGCGCGAGCGCACCCGCGAGCAGGGTCCTGCGTGACATGGGTCTCCCCTGGTTCGGGGAGGAGGGGGCCGGGACGGTCCTGTTCACCCTTCCTCCGAAGGCGTCAGCACGGACCGGTGGCAGGCGACCTGGCTCGCCCCCGGAGGGGCATCACAGTTGCGGGACAGCGCCGGGATCTCACCGGACTTCGCTCTCACGTCCCCGAAGGGAACCACCGACCCATCCGGCCCTCTGTGACCGGACCCGCCGAGTGTACCCCTCCGGGTGCGACCTACACTCAGCGTCCATGACCCCCCAGATCCGCCGCCTGCTGCTGACGCTGCTCGCCCTCGCCGGGGTCGCAGCCATCCGGCGGCGGCCCGTCAAGGGCCCGGAGCCGACCGGCGACTGGCGCCCGGCCGACCGGTAGATGCGGATCGCCCTCCACGCCGACGGCGAGGTCGGACGACGCACCGGGCGCATCCTCCTCGCCGAGGCCGGCCTCACCGCCCTGGGGATGTACGGCCAGGCGAAGGGTGCCGAGGACCGCCGCACCACCGGCATCCGCACCCTCGCCGGGTACGACCCCCTGGCCACCGACGCCCCCGACGCCAGGTCGTTCGCCCTCATCGCCGCCGAGGAGGGCGTGTCGTGCGTGCTCGCCGCGCTGCCCCGGGTGGACCGCCGCCTCCGCAACGCCTTCCTCGACCGGGGCCTCACCCTGCTGGTGGGCGCCGACCTGGCCGGCGGCATCGCCGAGACGCTGGCCGCCCACGAGATGGCCGTCACCGAGCACGACACCGAGGTGACCATCGCCTGGACCGTGCCCGGCCGCCCGGTGCGCCGCGGCGAGGCGATCCCCTTCCCCGACCCCGTCGGCCCCCGCTGGGCGGCGCGCGTCGGCAAGGCCCCCCGTCGCCGCACACGGCGGGCCTCCACGGTGATCCGCCGCTTCGAGGCCCCCGTCTCCGGCGACTGGGCCGGCGCCCTCGCCAGGGTGCGGGGCGAGCGCCGCGGCACCCGGGTCGAGCAGGTCGTCGGTGTCGCCGACCAGGCCGCCCACCTCGGTGCCATCGCCCTGGCGGCCGGGGCACTGGCCGTCGCCGCCGGGGCCTACCCGCCCGGCGTCCACGCCCCCGCCGTCAACGCAGGCGCCTACCTCGACACGGCGCTCCGCATCGGCCTCGGGGTCGCCAGCCACACCCGGCAGCAGTGAGCCGGACCGTGGCCCCCGTGGAGATCCGCCGCCTCACCGCCGACGGCCTCGATGCGATCGGGGAGATCGACCGCTCCGAGCGGATCGAGGTCTCCTATGCGATGGAGGACGGGGTGCTGGTCGCCACCGAGGTCGATCGGGTCGTGCCGCCCTGGCGCACCGACGGCAGCGGCGAGCACACCGTCGGGGAGAAGGTCGGGTTCTGCAGGCCCATCGTGGAGCGAGGCGGCGTCCTGCTCGGGGCCTTCGACGGCAGGACGGTGATGGGGGTCGCCGTCGTGGAACCGTCGTTCGAACCGGGTCTCGCCTGGCTCGCCTTCCTGCACGTGGGCAGGCCCCACCGCCGCAAGGGAGCGGCGAGCGTGCTGTGGGAGGAAGCCGAGCGCATCGCACGCGAGGCTGGCGCCCGCACGATGTACGTGTCGGCGACCCCGTCGGGGTCCGCCGTCGGCTTCTACCTCAGCAGGGGCTGCGTCCCGGCCCCCGACCCGCACCCCGTGCTCCACGCCATGGAACCGGAGGACATCCACCTGGTCCGTCCGCTCGGCGAGTAGCCCCCGGTAGGGTGTGCCGCCGGCCGCTGGGGCCGGCGACCATCCGGGCCGGCGATCGAGGAGGAACCGTGGACGAGAACGACATCCGACAGGAGAGCAGCCCGGCACAACAGCCGTGGCACGGCTGGGGCTCCCCGGTCGGCCTGGGCGTGGGGCTGCTCTGTGTGGGCGGCTTCTTCACGCTCCTGGCGCTCGGCCTCTCGATCCTGTCGTCGATCTAGCCCCCGCTCCAGACGAACTCGCCGCTCTCGTAGCCGTAGGAGGCCCCGCCGGTCAGGATCAGCCTCCCGGCGTGGGTGCCCAGGGCGGCACCACCGGCGCGTTCGGCGCCCTCGACGGTCAGGGCCGGGCTCGTGTCCCGGTACCAGTGGACGCCGTCGCCCGACAGCAGGACCAGCGGGACCGCGCTGCCGGACTCGACCCCGGCAGCGACGAACCCCGACTCCATCGCGACCACCGATCTCAGTTCCCCCAGGATCGGGTCGCCGAGGACGCCGACCCGATCCCAGGTCACCCCATCGGGCGAGGAGAAGATCACCGCTTCCCGCTCGCCGGATCCCCACGAGTTCCCGACGGCCACGAACCCGAGGTCCGACATCGCAGCGTCCGCCACATACAGGTAGCTGTCCGCGCTCGTGGTCCCCGTCACTTCGATGCGGGACCACTCGGTCCCGTCGGGGGACGACCAGACCGCCAGCCGGTCCCGGCTCCCCGACTCGACCCCGAGCACGAACACGGTCGTGCCGTCGGTGACCGCGGCGTCGAAGGACACGTCGAGCCACTGCCCTGAGAAGGTCCCTTCGGGATCCTCCACCCGGGCCCACTCGTGTCCGTCGTCGGAGATCCACACGGCGCCGTCGTGCACGGGCAGCTCCATCACCCCGAACGCCGGAAGGCGGTCTGCCGCCCCGACGGCGACCAGCCGGCCGCCGAGGACCGCCACGTCGATGATCTCCTCCTCGACGTCGCCGGCCAGTGCCGGGTGATCGACCGCCTCCCACACCGCCCCGGTCCGCATCCAGACCGCGGCGTCGGTGTCGTCCGTGGGGAACGTCCACGCACCCCCCACCTGGGTGGGGGTGGAGCCGGACCGCCGGGTCGATCCCACCGCCACCACCGCATCCCCGAACGGCACCGCCGCGGCCACCACGTCGTCTGCCGTCCCGGGAGAACGGGGCGCGGCGGCTTCGGCCCACTCGCTCCCATCGAGCGAGGTCCAGGCAGCCACGTCTTGGTAGGTGTCGGCCGAATCGAACGCCCCGACGTGGTGGATGAAGCCGACGAACCTGGTGGTGGCGAGGACGACGGCGTCGCCCCCTGCGTCGACGATCACGCCGGCGTCGACGTCGGTGACCTGCCCGACCCCGGCGAATGCCGGGTCGGCGATCGCCGCGAGTTGCTGCGGCTCCCCCCACTCCACCACCGGCGGCGGGAGTGTGGTCGTGGTGGTGGTCGTGGTGGTCGTCGTCGGCGGGTTCGTGGTCGTGCTGCTCACCGCGGTGGCGGCCGTGCTGCCGGGCAGCGGCGGCACGGTCGTGCTGGCCGGCATCGTGGTCGCGTCGTCGTCGCCGCAAGCCGCGACGGAGAGGACGAGTGCGAGTGCAGCGACGATCGCTGATGAAGGTCTCGGCCGGGTCATCGGGCGCCTCCCAGCGTCACACCCCCCGCCTGCGGCGCCCGCGGTGCAGTCTACGGAGCGGAGCGCTCCCCGTTCACAGCTCGGACCGCTTCCTGGGCTGCTCCTCGGGCGGCGCCTGGCTGTAGTCGCCGAACGGCCCATCCCGCTGCTCGACGGCGGCCTTGACGCCCTGCTCCATCGCGGTGCGGACGAACGCCCTGCCCTCCGGGGTGTTGCGCATCGCCCCGTCCAGGATGGGCCCGAGGGTCTGGGTGCTCTGCAGGCCCATGTTGTCGTACGCCTGGTTGACGATGAGCTTCATCGCCATCAACTGCGTCGAGGGGATGGCCGCCAGCCTGCCCGCCAGCGCCGCCACCTCGTCGTCGAGGTCCTCGAGGGGGTGGGCGAAGTTGATGAGCCCGATGTCGGCCGCCTCCCGGCCGCTCACCCACTCCCCCGTCAGGGCGTAGTACTTGGCCTTCGCCAGACCCAGGCGGTACACCCACATGCCGGTGAGGTGTGCTCCCCACACCCGGGCGTACGGGGTGCCGAACCGGGCGTCCTCCGACGCCACCACCAGGTCGGCGCACAGCGCCAGTTCGCTGCCCCCGCCGACGCAGTAGCCGTGCACCTTGGCGATCGTGGGCTTCAGTCCCCGCCACAGCCCCATGAACCGGGGGACGTAGGAGCGATACACGTTGGTCACCAGGTCGATGTCCTCGCCGGGGTCGTAGCCGTCCTCGGTGATGCCCGGGAAGTGCTCCAGGCCGCCGGAGAAGTCGAACCCGGCGCAGAAGGAGTCCCCCGCCCCCTCCAGGACGATCACCTTCACCCCGGAGTCGCGGTTGGCCTCCCCCAGTGCCCGGTCCATCTCGTCGATCATCTCGAACCGCAGGGTGTTGTACTTGTCTGGACGGTCGAGCCGCACGGTTGCGACGGGGCCGTCGGTCTCGTAGCGGATCATCTCGTAGGGCATGGCGACCTCCTCTGAGGTGAACCTACGCGGAGACGATCATCGATCGCGTCGCACTCCGACGCGGCCCCGAACTCGCTCGCCGGAGCCCTTCACGGACTCCTCACACCCCGCCACGGCCCTCGCACACGGCGGTGGTGCCATGGGACCGTCGAGAGGGGAGCACGCATGCTCGGGTTCGTGGTCCACGGTTCCTGGTTCCGGGTCGGGCCGACCTGGCAGGACGCACCGATGCCTGAGGCGCCGGCCTAGGTGCCGGTCTTCTCCTCGACCGGCGCCGGTGGAGCCTCGTCGCCGTCCTTGCTGCCCTTGCTGCGGATCATGGGCTTCACGCTGGGCAGCGGGCGGATGGGGGCGGTGCGGGCCCCCTTGGGAGTGGCGGGGCGGGTGACCGCCGGCAGCGCCGTCTCCTCCAGCACGATCACCTCGAGGCCGCCGACCAGGTCGGAGATCAGGTTGTAGATGACGGCGGCCAGCGTGAAGAAGCCGGTCATCAGGATGGTGCCGATGACCGCGACCAGCAGGATCACCTTGAAGTACACCTGCCCGTCCATCAGGAAGCCGTTCTCCAACCCGATGAGGAGCGCGGTCTCGTTGATCTTCTCCGGGATGCCGGCGTTGACGAAGATCGACCAGAAGATGATCGTGCCCAGCACGAAGATCAACGCCAGGATCGCGTTGAACACGAAGCTCACCTTGAGGACGGTCCACGGGTCGATCTTGCGGATGACCCTCCGGACCCGCTGAACGGGCACGTCGTCTCTCCCGTGCTGGGACGATCGGCAGTGTACCGGGGGACCCCTGATTCGGGTTGCGTTTCCGCCGCCCCCGGGGGACGCCGTCAGTCCTCGTCGGCGCCGTTCTCGACCGGGACCAGGTCGAACGCCGACACGTGCGCGCTCTCGCCCAGGTTCATGACCTTGACCCCCGTCGCGTCGCGCTTCTGGCGGCTGATGGTGCCCGGATCGGTGCGGATCACGATGCCGTCGCTGCTGGTGACCAGCATCTCGGCGCCCTCCGGCAGGCCCCTGGCTGCCACCAGCGAGCCCCGCACCCGGGTGAGCTTGATGGCCCGCACCCCGATGCCGCCGCGCTTCTGCGCCGGGAACTCGCTCATCCTGGTCCGCTTGCCGTAGCCCCCGGAGGTGAGCAGCAGCACCTGGTCCGCCTCGTCGGAGACGGCCGCCGACACCACCTCGTCGCCCTCGCGGAGCTTGATGCCCCTGACCCCCATGGTGTCGCGGCCCATGCTGCGGATCTCGTCCTCGGAGAAGCGGATGCCCATGCCGTTGGCGGTGAACAGCAGCACATCGCTCTCGCCGGGCGTGGTGCGCACCGCCACCACCTCGTCGTCGCCCTGCAACTTGATGGCGATGAGCGACGACTGGCGGCTGTCGTAGTCCGACAACCGGGACTTCTTCACCTTCCCCGAGCGCGTGGCGAGCAGCAGGAAGTTGGCGGCCTCGTAGTCGCGGGTGTCGATGATCGCCTCGATGCGCTCGTCGGGCTGCAGCGGCAGCACCGAGTGGGCGAGCACGCCCTTGGCGGTGCGGTCCTTGCGGGGCAACTGGTGCGCCTTGACGCGATGCACCTTGCCCCGGTTGGTGAAGAACAGCAGGTAGGAGTGGGCGGTGGTGTGCACCACCCGGGTGATGACGTCGTCCTCGCGCAACGCGGCGCCCTTCACCCCCCGGCCCCCGCGCCCCTGGCGGCGGTACGACGAGGCGTTCACGGCCTTCACATAGCCGTTGGCGGTGACGGTGACCACGATCTCCTCGTCGGCGATCAGGTCCTCCAGCGACATGTCGCCGTCGTCGGGGATGATGCGGCTGCGCCGCTCGTCGCCGAACCGCTCCTTCACCTCGCCCAGTTCGGTGGCGATCAGCTTGCGCCGCTTGGCCGGGCTCTTCAGCAGGCCCGTGAGGTACTTGATGAGCTTCTCGAGCTCGGCCATCTCCTCGCGGAGCTTGGAGGTCTCCAGCGCGGTGAGGCGCCGCAGCGGCATGTCCAGGATGTGCTGCGCCTGGATCTCGCTGAGGTCGAAGGTCTCCATGAGGGCGGTGCGAGCCGCCTCGGTGTCGGCCGAGCCGCGGATGATGGCGACCACCTCGTCGATGTTGTCGAGGGCGATCAGCAGGCCGGCGACGATGTGCGCCCGCGCCTCGGCCTTGTCGAGCCGGAACTTGGTGCGCCGCTCGATGACCTCCATCTGGTGGTCGATGTAGTACGACAGCATCTGGGCGACGTTGAGCGTGTGCGGGACGCCGTCCACCAGCGCCACGGTGTTGACGCTGAAGTTCTCCTGCAGCTGGGTCAGCTTGAACAGCTGGTTCAGCACGATGTTGGGGACCGCATCCCGCTTCAGTTCGATGACCAGCCGGGTGCCGTCGCGGTCGGTCTCGTCCCGCAGTTCGGCGATGCCGGTGATCTTCTTGTCCTTGACCAGCGAGGCGATCTTCTCCATCACCCGGTCCCGCGACACCTGGTAGGGGATCTCGGTGACCACGATGCCGGTGCGCCCCTTGCGCAACTCGACGATCTCGGTGACGGCCCGCATCTTCACCGAGCCGCGCCCGGTCAGCAGGGCGTCCTTGACCCCCCGGTTGCCCAGGATGTAGGCCCCGGTGGGGAAGTCGGGCCCCTTGATGAACTGCAGCAGGTCGTCGGCGGTGGCGTCGGGGTGCTCGAGCACGTGGAGCGCGGCATCGATGACCTCGCCCAGGTTGTGGGGCGGGATGTTGGTGGCCATGCCGACCGCGATGCCGGTGGACCCGTTGACCAGCAGGTTGGGGAAGCGGGCAGGCAGCACCACCGGCTCCGTCCGCTCACCCGAGTAGTTGTCGATGAAGTCGACCGTGTCCTCGTCGATGCCCTCCAGCAGGCTCATCGCCAGGTGCTCCAGGCGGCACTCGGTGTAGCGCATCGCCGCCGGCGGGTCGTCCACCGTGCCGAAGTTGCCCTGCGGGGTGACCAGCGGGTACCGGCTGGCGAAGTCCTGGCCGAGGCGGACCATGGCGTCGTAGATGGCGTCGTTGCTGTGGGGGTGGAACCAACCCATCACCTCACCGACCACCCGGGCGCTCTTGCGGAACGGCGAGGTGGGCCGGATGCCCGAGTCGTACATCGAGAAGAGGATGCGGCGGTGCACCGGCTTCAGGCCGTCCCGCACGTCGGGCAGCGCCCGGGACACGATGACCGACATGGCGTACTCGAGGAACGAGCTCTTGACCTCCGACTCGATGTCGATGGTCTCGATACGGCCGGCGTTGTCGGGTCGGTCGGTCATCGTGCCCCCTCTAGAAGTCCAGGAAGCGGACGTCGCGGGCGTTCTGCTGGATGAAGGTGCGGCGGGCCTCCACGTCGTCGCCCATCAGCGTGACGAAGATGTCGTCGGCGATGGCGGCGTCGTCGAGGTGCACCTGCAGGAGCACCCGGTCGCCGGGGTCCATGGTGGTCTCCCACAACTGGGAGGCGTTCATCTCGCCGAGGCCCTTGTAGCGCTGGATGCTGTGCTGCTTGCCGTCCAGCTTCTTGCGCATGTCGTCCAACTGGCGGTCGGAGTACGCCCACTGCAGGCTCTTGCCGGCCTTCAACTGGTACAGCGGCGGCTGGGCGATGTACACGTAGCCGGCGTCGATGAGCTCGCGCATGTGGCGGAAGAAGAACGTCAGCAGCAGCGTGCGGATGTGCGCCCCGTCCACGTCGGCATCGGTCAGGATCACCACCCGGTGGTAGCGGGCCTTCTCCAGGTCGAAATCGTCGCCGATGCCGGTGCCGATGGCGGTGATGAGCGCCTGGATCTCGTTGTTCTGCAGCACCCGGGCGAGGCGGGCCTTCTCGACGTTGATGATCTTGCCCCGGATGGGGAGGATCGCCTGGAACTCGCTGTTGCGGGCCTGCTTGGCCGACCCGCCCGCCGAGTCGCCCTCGACGATGAACAACTCCGAGGAACCGGGGTCGCGCGACGAGCAGTCGGCCAGCTTGCCGGGCAGGCCGGAGGACTCCAGCAGGCTCTTGCGCCGGGTGAGGTCGCGGGCGGCCCTGGCGGCCATGCGCGCCCTGGCGGCGTTGGAGCACTTCTCGGCGATGGCGCGGGCCTCGCCGGGGTGCTTGTTGAGCCACTCCGGCAGCAGCCGGTTCATGGCCACCTCGACGAACGACCGCGCCTCGGTGTTGCCCAGCTTGGTCTTCGTCTGGCCCTCGAACTGGGGCTGGCGGACCTTCACCGACACGACGGCCGTCATTCCCTCCCGCACGTCCTCACCGGTGAGGTTGGCGTCCTTGTCCTTCAGGATGCTGCGGTCCCTGGCGAACTCGTTGATGGCCCTGGTGACCGCCTTGCGGAAGCCCTCCTCGTGGGTGCCGCCTTCGTGCGTGTTGATGTTGTTGGCAAACGACAGGATGTTCTCGGTGTACCCGCTGGTCCACTGCAGGGCGACATCGATCTCCATGTCCTCGCCCTCCTCGGACACGGTGATGACGTGGGCGTGGAGCGGGTCGCGCTTTGCGTTCAGGTGCTTGACGTAGTCGACCAGGCCGCCCTTGTACTGGAAGGTGTCGCTCGCCGGTTCTTCGCGCTCGTCGGTGAGGCGGATCTCGAGGCCCCGGTTGAGGAAGGCCATCTCCCGCAGCCGGGAGGCGACCACCTGGTAGGAGAACTCGGTGGTCTCCTTGAAGATCTCCGCCGACGGCCAGAAGGTGACGGTGGTGCCGGTGCGCTTCGCCGGCTTCACCTTGGCCAGCTTCGCCTTCGGCTTGCCCGAGCGGAACTCCTGGAACCACTGGTGCCCGTCGCGGACCACCTCCACCTCGAGGCGGTCGGAGAGGGCGTTGACCACCGACACGCCGACGCCGTGGAGGCCGCCCGACACGGTGTAGGCGCCGTCGCCGAACTTGCCGCCGGCGTGGAGCGTGGTGAGCACGGTGGTGATCGCCGGCAGCTTGGTCTTGGCGTGCCGGTCCACCGGGATGCCCCGGCCGTTGTCCTTCACGGTGACGCCGCCGTCGGGGCGAAGCGTCACGTCGATGCGGGTGCAGTAGCCCGCCATCGCCTCGTCGACCGCGTTGTCCACGACCTCCCAGATGAGGTGATGGAGGCCGCGGGGGCCGGTGGAGCCGATGTACATGGCCGGGCGCCGGCGCACCGCCTCCAGGCCCTCGAGGACCGTGATGTCCTTTGCCTCGTACGACGCGTCTACACGCTGCGATTGCGCCACCGGGTCTCCCTCGTCAGCAGAACGGCCGGCGGCCTCCTCAGAGGCCGCTCTGACACCACTGTAAGTATAGCCGAACAGGCCCCCTAGACCAGCCTCTCGTCGGTGCAAAACCCCTGGTCAGAGGCCTTTTCTGGATCGGGCGACACGAATCCGCACCGAGGTGACGACCCGTGCCCCGAGGCGCTGTTCGAGCCGCTCGACCAGGGCGCTCCGCTGGTAGGACAGCAGGGTCGCGATCGACCCGTCGGGCACCTCGACCAGCAGCTCCCCGCCCTTCAGTCCTCCGGGCCGGGAGCGGCTCCCCCACGGCTCCCCCGCCAGGTCGGCCCACTCCCCCACGATCCGCTCCAGGTCGACCGGGTCGGGGAGGCCGAGGCCCCGGAGCACCCGGTCGAGGAAGCCGCCGACCGGCTCGAGACGGCTCATTCGCCCTCCCGCACCGTCACCCGCCCCCCGGCCACCGACCACCGGGTGCCGACCAGGGGGACCTCTTCCTCGCGGGCCGTGCTGACGAAGACCTGCCCTCCCGGCAGCTTCTCCACCAGGCGCCTGCTCCGCCCCGGGTCCAGTTCGGAGAACACGTCGTCGAGCACCAGCACCGGGGTGGCGCCCTTCTCCTCCCGCAGCATCTCGTAGGCGGCCACCCGCAGCCCGAGCGCCACGGTGCGCTGCTCGCCCTGGCTGGCGCGGGTGCGGAGATCGCGATCGCCGATGATGGCCACCACCTCGTCGCGGTGCGGGCCCACCGTGGTCACCCTGCGCTCGAGGTCGGCACCCCTGGCCGCCCCCAGCGCGTCCAGGAGCCTCTCCCGCAGCCCGGGGACGTCGGACAGGCTCAGCGGGCCCAGGGGGGCGCCCTCGTAGCGGGTGGTGAACACCTCCGGCCGCTCCCCCAATTCGGCATAGAGAGCAGACAGGCGTGGTTCCAGGCGCTCCAGCAACTCCAGCCTCCTCCTGATCACCATGGCACCCAGGTGCGACAGACGGTCGTCCCACACGTCGAGCGTCGCCCGGTCGGCGCGGCGTCCCTCCTTGCGGAGCAGGGTGTTGCGCTGCCGCAGCGCCCTCTCGTAGTCGGTCCGCTCGGCGCCCGCCGAGGGCCACAGGCCGGCGGCCAGGTCGTCCAGGTAGTCCCGCCGCTGCGAGGGTCCCCGCTTCACCAGGTCGAGGTCGTCGGGCAGGAACGCCACCAGCGGCACCGCCGACACCACTTCGGCACGGCTCGACGGGCGCTTGCCGTTCACCAGCACCCGCCGCCGCCCCTCCACGGGGATCTCCACCTCCACCCGCAGGCTGCGCTCGCCGGCCACGAACTCGCCCCGCACCAGCGCCGCCTCGTCGCCGGTGCGCACCAGTGCGGCATCGGGGGCGCCGCGGAACGAACGGAGCGACGACAGGTACCCGATCGCCTCCAGGAGGCTGGTCTTGCCGCTGCCGTTGTCGCCGACGAACACGTTCACGCCGGGTGCCGGCTCCACCCTGATCTCCGGGTAGCACCGGTAGCCGGACAGCTCGATCCAGCCGAGCTCCACGCCTCGCCTCCTACAGGCGGACCGGCATCAGCAGGTAGAGGAAGTCGTCCGAGCCCGTGCCCCGCAGGACACCCGGCTTGAGCGGGTCCATCAGGTCGAGCACGACCTCGTCGCCGTCCACCACCGAGAGCCCGTCGTTGAGATACCGCGAGTTGAAGGCGATCGTCATCTCCTGGCCGGCGTAGTCGGCCGGGACGTGTTCGGTCTCTCCCCCCACGTCCTGGCGGATCACGCTCAACTCGACGCCGCCCTCCTGCAGCATCAGCCGCACCGGGATGTGGTCCTCGGCCACCAGCGATGCCCGGTCGACGGCGTCGAGGAGGGCATCACGATCCAAGGTCACCCGGTTGGGGTACGACTCGGGGATCAGCTGGCGGTAGTTGGGGAACGTCCCCTCGATGAGCCTGGCCGTCAGCGTGCCCCGGTCGGAGGCGAACGTCGCCTCCCGCGCCCCGATCGCCACGCGGAGCGTGGATGCCCCCACGGTGCGCTTCAGCTCCCGCAGCGCCCGCACCGGCACCAGGCCGGAGAGCTCTGCTTCCATGGAGGGCAGGTCCCGCACCGCCAGGCGGTACGAGTCGGTGGCGACCATCCGCAACGAGCCGCCCTCCGACTCGAAGAACACGCCGGTCAGGATCGGGCGGGCGTCGTCGTTGGACGCCGCCACCGCCACCTGCGAGAGCGCCGAGGCGAAGGCGTTGCCGTCCACCTCGACCGCCCCGGTCAGGTCGGGCTCTGCGATCTTGGGGAAGTCGTCCGCCGGCAGCTCGCGGAACCGGAACTGCGGCCCGCCGCCGGTGATCTCGACCTCCCCGTCGGCGGCCTGCAACACCACCGCACCGGGTGGGAGCTTCCGGACGGCCTCGCTGGCCAGGCGCGCCGGGATGACCGTGGTCCCCTCCTCGAGCACCTCCACCTCGAGGTCGGTCCTGATGGTGACCTCGAGGTCGGTGCCGGTGACCCGCATCGTCTTGCCGGTGACCTCGATGAGGACGCCCTGCAGGATCGGGAGGGGGGATCGGGTGCCGATCGCCCGCGTCGCTCGGCTCAGCACGTCGGCGAGGTCGTCTCGTTCTGCTCTTATCCGCACAGGTCGGTCCCTCTTCTGTGATGGATTGATTCTCTTGATATTGAAGCAGTGGTAGTAGGGGGTGTGGATTGTGGGGAAGTCCCCGAAACCCCAGCGTAGAGGGCATGGGTGACTCCACAGCGCATGGGGAGGACCGGCGGGTTGTCCACGGGGACGGAGGAGCGCTGGGGACGGGTGGGGATCATCGCGTACTTGTCCTCAGGCTTTGCAACAGGGCCGTGACCTGCTCGAAGGTCTCCTCGTCGGTGGTCATCAGGTCCCGGATCTTGTTGATGCCGTGGAGTGCCGTCGTGTGGTCGCGCCCCCCGAAGAGGGCCCCGATCTTGGGCAGCGACAGGTCGGTCAGCTCGCGGCAGAGGTACATGGCGATCTGGCGGCCCCTGGCGAGGGGCTGGCGCCGGCTGGGGCCCTCCATGTCGGTGACGGTGACGCCGTAGGCCTCGGCGGTCAGCGACAGGATGCGGCCGGTGCTGATGGGGGCGGCGATCTTCTGCTCGTCGAGATCCTGGAGGACGTCGGTGGCCATGTCCAGGTCGATCGGCTGGTGCGTGAGCGCCGCATAGGCGGTGACCCGGGTGAGGGCACCCTCCAGCTCGCGGATGTTGTCCACCACGCGTTCGGCGATGAACTCGAGCACCGGCTCGGGCACCGGCTGCGGGGCGAAGGTGGCGTTGCGCCGCAGGATGGCGAGCCGGGTCTCGATGTCGGGCGGCTGGATGTCGGTGGTCAGGCCCCACTCGAACCGGCTGCGGATGCGGTCCTCGAGCGTGGTGAGGCTGCGGGGCGGGCGGTCCGACGAGAACACCAGTTGCTTGCCGGCCTCGTACAGCGCGTTGAACGTGTGGAAGAACTCCTCGAGGATCTGCTCCTTGCCCTCGAGGAACTGCACGTCGTCGAGGAGCAGCATGTCGACGGTCCGGTAGTGGCCTTTGAACTCGGCCATGCGCTTGGACCGGATGCCGTCGATGAAGTCGTTGAAGAACTGCTCCGAGGTGACGTACTTGGCGGTGAGGCCGGGCCGCAGGTCGCGGGCGTGCAGGGCGATCGCCTGCAGGAGGTGGGTCTTGCCGAGGCCGGCGGCGCCGTACACGAAGAGGGGGTTGTAGTACCCGCCGGGCTGCTCGGCGATGGCCATGGCTGCGGCGTGGGCGAAGCGGTTGGACGGCCCCACCACGAAGTTCTCGAACGTGTACTTGGTGACCAGTTGCTCGCCGGGGACCGGGACGGGGGTGGCGGCGGGCTGCTCGGCGGTGATGATGTCGACGTCGTCCTCACCGTCGTCGTCGATGTCGAAGATGGGCTCCGGTCGGGCGTCCATTTGCAGGCTGGCGCGCGGGCCGAAGACCTCGCTGACGGCGTGCTCGACGACGGGGCGGTACTTGTCGTTGACCCAGCGGAGGTGGAACTCGCTGGGCGCGACGAGGCGGACCACGTCGTCCTCGATGACATCGGGTTGAAGCGCTTCGAGCCACGTCTGCCAGGTGATCGGAGTCACCTGATCGCGCAACGTGCGGCGAAACGCCTCCCAGTTCTCGGCGGCGGACTGTGCCTCCACTCCTGCCCTCGCGCTCCCGCTCGTGTGCCCGTCCCCTTCTCCACAGAGGTATCCACATCTGTGGAGAACGCCATCGGGTGGGTCGCCGCCGCCTCGACGTCCGGCCACGCCACTTGTCGCTACCTGTGGGAAGCTGCGCCGGACTGCTCCGGCCTGCCGGATCACTCCAACAGGGGGCGAGTGTATGGGAAGCCGGAGACGGGGTGCAAGAGCGCCAAAATCGTCCTTAGAGCGACGCGTGGCGATGTCCTCGATCGCCGGATCCCCTTGTGGACAAAGGGAATCGCGGGGGGCCGGGCGCCGGGCCGGGAGGCCGTGCCCCGCGCGAGTCGCGCTCTAACGCCTTGATCCTTTTTTCGCGTCTCAGTGGGAGTTCTCGCGACCCGGGGGTTGGAAGGGCCTGGAGGGCCGGTCGGAGGGCGTCCCGTACCTTTGACATTGCCCCGGACCGTTCGTAACCTGACCGCCGCAGCGTACCTCCCCCATCCTCGGGACCTCTCATGAAGCGCACGTACCAACCGAATGTTCGCCGTCGCAAGCGCAAGCACGGGTTCCGTGCCCGCATGCGCACGCGCGCCGGGCGCCAGATCCTCAAGCGCCGGCGTAGCAAGGGCCGTGACCGGCTCTCGGCGTAACGGTCGTCCGTACGCCTCACTCCGCAATCTCGAGATCCGGGAGGTGCGACGCACCGGGTCGAAGCGCCGTGTGGGCGGCATCGTGCTCTTCGATGCCCCTGCCGAGCCCGGGCCGCCGCGGGTCGCCGTGACCGCCGGCCGCCCGGTCGGGAAGGCCGTCGATCGCAACCGGGCGAAGCGCCGGATGCGGGAGGCGATCGCGCGGGCGCCGATCCGTCACGGCCGTGCATACGTGCTGGTCGCCACGCCGGCGGTCCTGGACGCAGCGTTCCAGGATTTGGTTGGCTGGGTGCGATCGGCCGTCGAGGTGGAGGACGACAGGTGAAGACGACGCTCCGGCCCTACCAGCCCGGCTGGTGGCTGCAGAGGACGATCCTCCTGTATCGACGCCTCCTCTCTCCCGTGATGGGGAGGAACTGCCGGTACCTCCCCACCTGTTCCGAATACGCCTACGACGCCATCGGTGAGCACGGGGCCCTGAAGGGCACCTGGCTCGCCGTGCGGCGCGTCGGGCGCTGCCACCCCTGGCACGAGGGTGGATACGACCCCGTCCCGAGGAAGGTGGAGTAGCCGCATGTGGGATGCGATCAGGAATGCGTTGGGGTGGTTGATCTCGTTCTTCTACGACCTCGTCCCCAACGTCGGTGTGGCGATCATCCTGCTGACCATCGCGGTCGGGTTGTTGATGTTCCCGCTGACCCTCAAGCAGACGCGCTCGATGAAGGCGATGCAGGAGATCCAACCGGAGCTGAAACGGCTGCAGAAGGATCTCAAGCACGACAAGCAGGCGCTGCAGGAAGCCACGATGGCGCTCTACAAGGAGAAGGGCGTCAACCCGGCCGCCGGGTGCCTGCCCCTGCTCCTGCAGATGCCGGTGTGGTTCGCACTGTTCCAGGTGCTGCGGCAGTTCGCCGTGGACATCTACCACCTGCGCTACAACCTGGGCAACATCCCCGGGGTCGGCACCCGGACGCTCGAGTTCACCGTCGGCGACCCCGACAAGTTCCTGCCGGCCGGCAGCAAACTGGCGTCGGCGGCGACCGCCGGAGACCCGCTCAGTTTCCTGTGGATGGACATGCGGGTGACGCCGGCAGAGGTGTTCCAGAACGGGTTCGTGAAGGCGCTCCCGTACCTGATCACGATCTTCGTGGTGATGGGGACCGCCTACTGGCAGCAGCGGCAGACGATGGCCAAGTCGCAGCGCGACGGCAACGAGCAGCAACCCGGCCAGGCCATCATGAAGATTTTCCCAGTCTTCTTCGGCTTCATCTCCTTCTCCCTCCCCGCGGGCCTGGTGGTCTACTTCGCCGCCAGCCAGATCTTCCGGATCGGGCAGCAGTCCTTCATCCTCAGGATGGACGAGGGCAAGGAGGACGGAGGCACACCGAAGCCGAAGACGACCTCGACCACACCCAAGCCGGTCGAGAAGCCACGCCCTGCCACGCCGCGCCAGGCGGCGCAGCGTCGGCCCCAGGGCTCGAAGAAGAAGCGCGGCAAGAAGCGCAGGAGAAGGTGACGTCGTGAGCGAAGAGTGGTTGGAGATTCGGGCCCGATCCCGTGAGGACGCCGTTGCGGCGGCTGTGGCCGAACTCGGGTTGGATTCGGCGAAGCAGGTGAACGTCGAGGTCGTCGAGGAGCCGCAGAAGGGGCTGCTCGGGTTCGGCGGGAAGGACGGCCTGTTCCGGGTGTCGAAGGCACGGTCGAGTTCGCGCCGCCGCCGCCGTGGCGGCGGGTCGTCGAGTGGCTCGTCGAAGGGCGGTTCGTCGGGCGGCAAGGGTGGCGGCAAGCAGTCGCGGGACGGATCGTCGGAGTCGCAGGGGCGACGGGACGGCAACCGCAACGGCAACCGCTCCGGCAACCGCAACGGTGACCGGCAGCAGCGTGGCTCGCGCCAGGACGGCCGGTCTCGCTCCGGCGGGAGTGGGAAGACGAAGGCGGAGTCCTCGAGGCAGGCGCCGAAACCCAAGGAACCAAGGAAAGAGGAGGAGGCCGACATGCCGGACCTCAGCGAACAGGCGACCGTCGTCAACGACTTCCTGGTCGGCCTCCTCGAGGCATTCGGACTCGAGGGCGACGTGGAGACGAGCGTCAAGGACGACGACATCATCATCGCCAACGTGACCGGCGAGCAGGCGGAGGCCCTGATCGGCCCGAAAGGCCAGATCCTGCAGGCGATCCTGGAGCTGACGAGGACGGTGGTCCAGCGCAAGACCCAGGCCGGTGCCCGGATCCGCCTGGACATCGGGGGCTACACCGAGCGCCGGCGCGAGGCGCTGCGGATCTACGCCGGGCGCCTGGCCGAGCAGGTGGTCGAGGACGGCGAGGAAGTGATGCTGGAGCCGATGAACCCGGCCGACCGCAAGGTGGTCCACGACGTGGTCGCCGAGATCGACGGGGTCCGCTCCTACTCAGAGGGAGAGGAACCGCGTCGATCGGTGGTGATCTCCCCCTCCCCGACCGACTGACGTCACCGCGACGTCGAGGGTCAAGGGACCGGCCGTTCGGCCGGTCCCTCGCTCGTGGAACCCACCCGGTACTTCTCCTTCATGGACTGGTAGCGCTCCCAGGCGTACTCGTCCACATCGGGCGTGAGGTGGCGGTCCAGCACGGGGACGAGGACGTCGCGGAGGAACGCCCCGCGGGCCATCCACTGGTAGTAGGAGCGACCTCCGTGGTGGTAGGGCCCGTAGAGGCGCCCACCCGGGAACGTGTCCGTCAGCCAGGTGAAGAGCGCCCGATGACGGATGTGCATGCGCAGCGTCACCTGGGGTTGGCGGCCATCGCCGCCGAAGGATCCCTCCCCCACCAGGACGCCGACGAGGACGCCGATCTCGAACGGCGGGAACGTCGGCCCCGGGTAGCCGCCTTCGGGGGTAGCAGTTGTTTCACCGTCGGTCGTCACGTGGAACACAGTAGTTGTTTCACCGTCGGTTGTCACGTGGAACGGGAGGACATCTACAATGGACGCCATGGAGACGGACCCGCCTGCCGGCAGCATCGACCTGGTGCGACGCGTAGCCGCGTGGGCCGGTCATCCCCTGCTCCCCGACCAGGAGGACCGACTCGCGGCGTATGCCGCCTGGTTGGAGGAGGAGGCCATCCCCGCCGGAGGCCTTGGGCCTCGGGAAGGGCCCCGCCTCTGGGGACGCCATCTGGCCGACTCCCTCGCCTTCGCCGCCGGCTGGAGGGATCGAGAGCCCCCGGCGGAGATCCTCGACGTGGGCAGCGGGGTCGGGTTGCCGGGGATCCCCCTGGCGATCCTCTGGCCCGAGACGGTCGTCACGACCCTGGATCGCGGCGGGCGGCGCATCCGACTCCTGCGACGGGCCACCCGCGTCGCGGGCCTGGTCAACGTAGAGGTGGCGCAGGGCGACGTGTTCTCGGTGGCCGACGAGTGGGAGAGCGTCGTGTTCCGCGGGGCGGTCAAGGCGCCGGAGGCCGTGGGGTTGACGGCTCGCTTGCTCGATGTGGGGGGCACCGCCGTGCTCGGATTGAGTCGCCGCTCCGAGGTTCCGGCCGACGCCCGGGACCTGACCAACCTGGCGGAGGCACTCGGCCTCGCGGCGGAGGTCGTCGAGGTCCCCTCCGGGGTCCTTGACGCCACCGCGTGGCTGCTTATCATGCGTCTCGGTGAGTAAGCCCTCTTCGCCGACGATCGTCGCCATCGCCAACCAGAAGGGCGGTGTCGGCAAATCGACCACCGCCATCAACCTGTCGGCGGCACTGGCGTTCGCCGGTGAACGCGTGCTGATCGTCGACGCCGATCCCCAGGCCAACGCCACCTCCGGGGTGGGGATCGCCCATGCCACGGTGACCGCCTCGCTGTACGACGTGCTGCTGGGCGAGGCCGAGATCGATGACGCGGTGGAACCCACCAGCGTCAAGAACCTCTTCACGATCCCCTCTTCGATCGACCTGGCCGGCGCCGAGATCGAACTGGTGAGCCAGTTCTCCCGGGAGCGGCAACTGAGCAGAGCACTCGAATCCCTCTCCATGCCGTTCGACATGGTCTTCGTGGATTGCCCTCCGTCGCTGGGGTTGATCACGGTCAATGCCCTGACCGCGGCGGACGAGGTGCTGATCCCCATCCAGTGCGAGTACTACGCCCTGGAGGGCCTCAGCCAGCTGCTGCGGAACATCTCGCTGATCCAGCAGAACCTTAATCCTCAACTCGAAATCGAGGGCGTCGTCCTCACCATGTACGACCGGCGCACCACGCTCGCTGCCGATGTCGCCGCCCAGGTACGGGAGCACTTCGGGGAGAAGGCCTACCGCACGGTGATCCCGAGGACGGTCCGCCTGGCCGAGGCGCCTTCGTACGGCGAACCGATCGAGTCGTTCGACGCCACGAGTCGGGGAGCCATCGCCTACCGGGCCCTGGCCGAGGAGTTCAGGAGGAGACATGGCCGCACGTAAGACCGGGCTCGGGAGGGGCCTGGAAGCTCTCCTGCCCACCGGGGACGGCGACGAGGGATTCGCGCTGCTCCCGATCGACGCCATCAGCACCAACCCGCAGCAACCCCGGTCGCGTTTCGACGACGAGGCGCTGGAGAGCCTGGCCGCCTCGATCCGCGAGGTCGGCGTGCTGCAACCGATCGTGGTGCGCCAGACCGCCGAGGACGAGTACCAGTTGGTGGCGGGGGAGCGACGGTGGCGCGCGGCCGAGAAGGTGGGCCTGGGGGTGATCCCGGCGATCATCCGCGACGGCGACGACGTCTCCGGTCTCACCGAAGCGCTGATCGAGAACCTGCAGCGTGAGGATCTCACACCACTGGAGGAAGCCGCCGCCTACCGTCAACTCATGGAAGATTTTGGGTTGACGCACGAAGACGTCGCACTGCGTGTCGGCAAGAGCAGGAGCGCGGTGAGCAACACGCTGCGACTGCTCAACCTGCCGGCCGTGATCCAGGGGTTGCTGGAGGCCGGGGAACTGAGCGCCGGCCATGCCCGGGCGCTCCTGGCGGTGGACGACGTCCGCTACGCCGAGCACCTGGCCCGGCGCGCCGCCGAGGAAGGGTGGCCGGTGCGGCGGGTGGAGGAAGCGGTCCGGGCCCGGACGGAGCCAGCCCAGCCCAGGGCGGCCCGGCAGGCGCCGACGGCCCGTCCGGCGGAGATCCTCGAACTGGAGGAACGCCTCACCGATCGCCTGGGGAGCACCGTGCGGATCGACTACGGCGCCAAGGGGGGCAAGGTCGTCATTCGCTTCGGGTCGCTCGACGACCTCGAGCGCGTCTACCGGGCGCTGCTGGGCTAGCCGCCGTCCTGCTCTGCCCGGGATCGCAGCCACGCCTGGATGCCGCGTGCCACCGCCGCCCCGAGCGTTGCGTCGAGCGTCGGCACCGTGACCACCACCGCCGTGGCCCGCGTCTCGCGCAGCATCGGTGAGACCCTGCCGATGGCCTCCAACCCGAGCCGTGCCGCGATGGCGGCGGCGAGCGCCTCGCCCGACTCGCTGCGGCTGAGGGGTGAGGCGAAGTAGAACACGCCGGGGCAGTCGGTGCGGGGGAGGGCGAATCCGACGACCATCTCGGCTCCGGCGGCATTGGCCTGGCGGGCGCGGCTGCGCTCGGCGGGGCGGGTGTCGATGGCGCGCGAGAGGGTGGGCAGCGCGCCCATCTCCCGGAGGGCGGCGGCGGCGGCGGATCCCGCCTCCCAGGCGACGCCGGCCTCCAGGTCGTCGCGGCAGAACGGGTCCACGAAGATGCGCTGCCCGGCCACGCTCGGCGGAAGGGCGCGCAGCCAGACCCGTTCCCTGACGACCTCGCGTCCCATTTTCTGGGTTGCGCGGGTCATGAGGGCGAGCTCTTCGATGACCTCCGGCCCGGCAATGCCATCTTCTGCCATACCGCGGTTCTGCTGGAAGTCCAGCACCGCTCGCAGCGTGTCGGCCCCGAAGATGCCGTCGACGATGCCGGCATCGAAGCCGAGGGCGTTCAGGTCGTGCTGCAGTGTGGCGACGTCGTCGCCGTGGAGCATCGGGAAGCGGTTGTAGAGCAGGCGGTCGCCGAGACGGAAGCCGGCGTCGACCATGGTGCGCCAGGTCTCCCTGCCCACCAGTCCGTCGGGGGTGAGGCTCCGGGCCCGTTGGAACGCCTCGACGGCGGCGTGGGTGCCGTCCCCGAACTCGCCCTCCGGATCGTCGCCGATCGGGAAGCCGAGCAAGGTGAGGCGTTCCTGGATGTCCCGGACCGCCTCACCCGAATCACCAGTCCGATAGAGCGCCACGTCGCCCCATCGTCCCAGATTCCGCGTCGAACCGGCCGGTGATCAGCCGAGGAACTCCTGCAGGTCCTGCAACATCGCGATCTTGGGGCGAGCGCCCACGATGCGCTTCGCCTCGGCGCCGTCCTTGTAGACGATCATCGTCGGGATGCTCATCACGTCGAAACTCATCGCGGTCTGCGGGTTCTCGTCCACGTTGAGCTTGGCGATGGTGATCTTCTCGGCGTACTCGCCGGCGATCTCCTCGAGGATCGGAGCGATCATCTTGCAGGGCCCGCACCACTCCGCCCAGAAGTCCACCAGGACGGGCTTGGGGCCTGCGATCACCTCGCTGAAGGTCTGGTCGGTCGCGATGACCATGTTCTCTGCCATGTCGTGCGGCCGTCGTGCGGCCTTCACCTCCTCGGTGTGTTCGGCGGGGGATCGGACGATACCCGGGTCCTACTCCTGGTTGTCCAACCAGCGCTCGGCGTCGATGGCGGCCTGGGCGCCGGTGCCGGCGGCCGTGATCGCCTGACGGTAGGTGAAGTCCACGACGTCGCCGGCGGCGAACACGCCGGGCACCGAGGTGGACGTGTTCCCGAACGTCTCCACGTATCCCTTGTCGTTCAACTCCAACTGCCCCTTGAAGAGGGCGGTGGTGGGGTCGTGGCCGATCGCCATGAAGACGCCCTCGGTGGCGAGGTCCTCGACGGCGTCGGTCTTCACGTTGCGCACCCGCACGCCGGTGACGGTGTCCTCGCCGAGGATCTCCTCCACGACGCTGTCCCACATCACCTCGATCTTCGGGTGGTCGAGGGCGCGCTCGGCCATGATCTTGCTGGCCCGGAACTCGTCGCGGCGGTGGATGATCGTCACCTTGGAGGCGAACTTGGTGAGGAAGAGCGCCTCCTCCATGGCGGAGTCGCCGCCGCCGACCACCACGATCTCACGGTCGCGGAAGAAGAAGCCGTCGCAGGTGGCACACGCCGACACGCCGTGGCCGCGCAGTTTCTCCTCGCCGGGCACCTCGAGCCAGCGGGCGGTGGCGCCGGTGGAGATGATCAGCGTCTCGGCGCGGATCTCCTGGTCGCCCACCCAGACGCCGAAGGGGCGCTCGGAGAGATCGACCCGGGTGACGTCCGAGGTGATGAAGCGGGTCTCGAAGCGCTCGGCCTGGTTCCGGAACAGCTGCATCATCTCCGGGCCCATGACCCCGTCGGGGAAGCCCGGGTAGTTCTCGACCTCGGTGGTCAGCATCAACTGGCCGCCCGCCTGCGACCCTTCGATCATCAGCGGCGAGAGCCCGGCGCGTGCCGCATAGATCGCGGCCGTGAGCCCGGCAGGCCCCGATCCGATGATCACCACTCGTTCGGTCATGACGTCGTCTCCTCGGTGTCCTTGGCGGTACGTCGCGACCAGAGCAACAACCCGAGGAGCAGAAATAGTCCTCCGACGATCGCATAGGCCAGCTCCATGCTGTCCACCAAGTCACCGAGGATGCGGAAGAGACCCACGAAGAAGTAGACCAGCGCGAAGATCACCAGGATGCCGGCCACCATGGACGCGGCGAGGATCGTGAGCACCTTGGCCGCCGGCTCGACGGTGATCGAGCGGATCTTGGCGGTCAGGCGCTCCAGCAGGTCGGGGATGCGTTGTGTGAAGTCCTCCACGACGCGCGAGGTTAGTCGGCCGGTGATCGGGTGACTCCGCCGAGCACGCCGGTCGGGGGGAGGCAGGCCCTGTGGAGGGTCCCGGTGCTCGCTCCGTCCCTCCCGCGAACCACCCGCGCGCGGGCCCTCCCGGCGTACCCTCCCGGTGATGGAGAGGACCAGATGGGTGCTCGTCTCGGTGATGGTGCTGGGGCTCCTCGCGGCTTCCTGCTCCTCCACGACGCCGGCACCCGCGGCATCGTCGACGACGGCGCTCCCCGCACCCACACCCTCCGCCACGACGGTCCCCGTCGCAACCACCGCAGACGCCGTCCCCGCCCCGACGACGGCCGCCCCTGCGACGGCCACGACCACCATGCCTCGGTCGGCGGCCCTCGTGGCCGACCACACCGCCGACCTCACGGCGATCCCCGACGACTGGTTGGCCGCGGCGGCCGGGAGCGTGGTGTGGGCCTACGGCTCGACCAGCCACGGGACCCAGCTCTGGGCGGGGGCGCAGCGTATGGCCGAGCTGCGGCCCGATCTGCCGTTTGCCGCAGGGTGGCGTCTCGTCCCGGCGCAGGGCGGCCTGTCGATGGCCTACGACGACGGCTGGTCGTGGGACCCCGGGTCGTTCGCCGACGAGGTGCGCTCGCTGCTGGCCGACGTGCCGGAGGCGACGGCGTTCATGTGGTCGTGGTGTGGTGAGTTGTCCGATCCCGGCACCGATGTCGACGCCTACCTGGAAGCGATGGCGGACCTGCAGGCCGAGTACCCCGGCGTGACGTTTGTCGTCATGACCGGCCACACGGACGGGGGGAGCGCCGCACTGGAGGCGGCGAACGGACGGATTCGCCGATGGGTCGACGCCACCGGAGGGGTGCTGTTCGACTTCGCCGACATCGAGTCGTTCGACCCCGGCGGGACCGCCCACCCCGGCACCGACGACTCGTGCCCGTGGTGCGGGCCGTGGTGTGCCGGGCACCCGGAGGACTGTGCCGGGTGGGACGGCCTCGACTGCGCGCACACCCACCCGTTCAACTGCAGCCGGAAGGCGGAGGCGCTGTGGTGGCTGTCGGCCCGGCTGGCCGGATGGGACGGATCGGTTCCGTAGCGGACGGCCGCTACGGCAGGGTGATGACGACCGAGCAGTCCTCGGGGTCGAACGCCACGAGGACGGTCCATGCCGCGTCCACGTACACGACCACGGCGAGGCCGTCGTCGATGGTCGCCGACACCTCGACGTACCCGGCACCCTCGCCGAGTGCCTTCTCGGCCTCGGCGCTGCAGTCGGCGGCGGCACGCACCGCCGGCTCGCCGTAGGCCTGGGCGGTCGCCTCCGGGCCCTGCTCGAACAGCGCACGCAGGCCCTCCTCGCCCTTCACCTCGGTGGCCGCGTCCTCTCCCTCCTCGGCGGTCGTGGTGGTGTCGGCGGCCGTGGTGGTGGTCATGGCCTCGGCCGAGCCGGCAACCGGGGGGATGGTGCCGACGGTCGACTCCTCGGTGGGGGCGGGGGGCGTCTCCAGCATCTCCGTGGTGGCTTCACCGCCGTCGGTGGCGGTCGCCGAAGTGTCGGTGCCCTGCCGGCCCGCCTCGTCTTCGAAGACGGCGGCGACCGCGGAGGTGGTGCCGGCGGCGTCGTCGCTGCCGTCGGCGAGCATCAACCCCAGCACCGGCACCGCCATGACGACCCCGGCGAGGCCGGCGGCGAACGCCAGCGCCGCCCACCGGGTGGGACGGCGGGAGGCGGGTGCCGCCGGGGAGGGAACCGCAGGCAGCGACAGGGCCCCGGCGACGGAGGCACGGAGGCCGGCGGACTCCTCGGCGGTCAGCGCCGCTGCGGGGAGGCCGGCGAGTGCGCCGAGGGCGGCACGCTGGGAGGCCAGGTCGGCCGAGCACTCGGGGCATGCCGCGATCTCCGCCTCGGCGGAGGCGGCGAGGCCCTCGGCGAGAATCCCCTCGGCGAGGGCGGCGATGAGGTCGTGATCGTGGCTATGCATGTCGCTCACTGCTTCGATGCTCCGGACCGGCGCCCAGGTTCCCGAGAATCCCGGCCAGCAGCTTCCGGCCGCGGAAGACACGGCTCTTCACGGTGCCGACCGGGACCTCGAGGATATCGGCGACGGTCTGCAGCGCGAGGCCCTCGACGTCGGACAGCACCACCGCCGAGCGGAACTCGTCGGGGAGGCTGGCGAGCGCCGCCTCGAGGTCGGGCCGCAACTCGACGGCGGCGAGATGGTCGTCGGCCGTGCGGTCCGGCGGGTCGGTGGTCTCCGGCAGCGGGTCGGTGCGATGGCGCTTGGCGCGCCGGGCTGCGTCGTAGCAGGTGTTCACCGCCACCCGGTACAGCCAGGTGCTGAAGGCGGCGGTGCCGGAGAAGCGGTCGGCCTTGCGGAAGACGGTGACGAACGTCTCCTGGGTGGCGTCGAGGGCGGCGTCCCGGTCGCGCAGCATGCGCAGGCACACGCCGAACACACGATCTTGGTGTGCTCTCATCAACTCGTCGAAGGCGGCGGTATCGCCCGTGAGGTACCGCTCGACGAGCGCCGCGTCCTGCTGGGCCCGATGCGTCATCCGGGTCAAGTTACACCGGCTGGGATGCCGGGGCGCCGGCCCCTCAGGCCATCCGGTACACGACGCCGAGGGCGCCCGGGCCGGCATGGGTCCCGACGATGGGCCCGATGCGCATCACCAGGGGCTCGGAACCGTGGACGGCCGCGACGTCGGCGAGGAACCCATCCAGATCGGCCGCCTCGCTGTGGATGACCCCGAGGCGGGCGACGGTGCCCTCCAACCCCTTCAGGTGGTCGAGCACGTCGTCGACGGCGCGCTTGCGGGTGCGCACCCGCCCCGCTGCGGTGACGGCACCTCCCTCGAAGGAGATGATCGGCTTCACGTCGAGGAGCCCGCCTACGAAGGCGGCGGCGGTGCCGATCCGGCCGCCCCGCTTGAGGAACTCCAGGGTGTCGAGGGTGGCGTACAGCGAGGTCGCCGCGCATGCCGCCCCTGCGACCTCGGCGACACCGTCGATGTCGCCGCCGGCCTCCGCGGCCTCGGCGGCCTCCAGCACGGCCAGCCCGAGCGCCCCGGAGACGAGCCGGCTGTCGATGACCCGCACCGGGATGCCATCCCACGCCTCGGCGGCGAGGGTGGCCGACTGGTGCGTGGCGCTGATGGCCGACGACATGCAGAGCACCACGATGCCGTCGGCGCCCTCGGCCTGCAGGCGCTCGTAGGCGTCGGTGAACTGGCCCACCGACGGGGCGGCCGTCTGCGGCGTGACGTCGCCGCCGAGCAGCTTCTCCCAGAACTCGTCGATGGTCAGGTCGGTGCGGTCCAGATAGTCGGTGTCGCCGAAGCGGACGGTGAGGCCGACGATGTGGATGCGGTGCCGGTCGAGGAGCGCCTCGGCCAGGTCGCAGCCGGAGTCGGTGATGATGCGGATCATTGATCCCTCCCAGATCGGCTCCACTCTCGCAGCAGCGTCGCCGTCCTGCTACCCGGCCTTCAGCACCGCCAGCGGTTCGGAGAGCACCTCGAAGCCCTCGGTCTCGTACAGGCCGATGGCAGGCACGTTGTCGCGTTGCGTGTTCAGCATCAACGAGCGGGCGCCCTCCCGGGCCGCCCATCGCGCCGCGGCCCGGACCAGCGACCGGCCCACCCCCTTGCCCTGGGAGGCGGGGTCGACGGCGAGGCGCTGCAGGTACGCGATCGTCACGCCCACCCCGGTGACGGCGAACCCGGACAGGCCGCCTCCGGCCTTGCGGACCACGTGGATGGCGGCGCGGCGGGTGGACGACACGGCTTCGTCCATGGCGTGACGGTCGAATCGCCAGAACTCGTCGAAGGCGGCCGCGTCGATGCGCAACGCCTCGCGGAGGTCGGCCGGGCCGCCGGCGACCACCAGGCGGTCGGGGGCGCGGGCGGCGCCCAGGTCGAGGCGCAGCAGGGCGAGTTGCGCATGGGGCCGGAAGCCGGCCTCCCTCCAGATGCGCTGGGCCGATTCGGGCAGGGGCGGGGACAGCACCCCCGGCGCCCCGAGCTCGGCCACGGCCTCGACGCACTCGGCGATGAAGGCGGCGTTGCCGCGCTGCAGGCGGAGGTGGGCGAGGGGGACCGCGTCGTTCCATGGGCGCGCATCGGCGCGCGCCCAGCCCTTGCGGAGTGCGACGGGCGCCGGCCAATCCCCGGTGACGCGGACCTTCATGGAGCGCGATGGTAGGCCCGCGCGAGAGGGCCCCCGCCGGGTGGCGGGAGGGCTCCCGTGCCCCGGTAGGGTTCGGACGGAATGCGGGTGCTCCTCTACCACCACGATGTCTTCGCCCACCACGACACCGGGCCCTGGCACCCCGAGCGTCCCGAGCGTCTTCCCGCGCTGATCGCCGGCGTCGAGGGGTCGGGACTGGAGGTGATCCGCAGGGAGCCTCCGCTCGCCACCTTCGATCAGTTGTCGGTGATCCACTCGCTCGACTACATCCGCAAGGTGGAGGCGTTCTGCCTCACCGGGGGAGGGGCGCTCGACGCCGACACGGTGGTCAGCGAGGACTCGTGGGAGGCGGCGCTGCGTTCGGCAGGCGCCGGCCCGGCCGCCACGAGGGCGCTCCGGGACGGGGATGCCGAGTGCGCCTTCCTGGCGGTACGGCCGCCCGGCCACCACGCCCGCACCGCCCAGGCGATGGGGTTCTGCCTGTTCAACAACATCGCCGTCACCGCCGCCGTTCTGGCGGCCGAGGGTGAGCGGGTGGCGATCGTCGACTGGGACGTCCACCACGGCAACGGCACCCAGGAGACCTTCTACGAGTCCGGCGACGTGATCTACCTGTCGCTGCACGAATTCCCGTTCTACCCCGGCACCGGGTGGCTGGACGAGGACGGCGATCAGGACGGGGCCGGGCACATCGTCAACCTGCCGTTCCCCCCGCAGACCGGCGGCGACGTGTACGCCGATGCCTTCGAGCAGGTGATCGTGCCGGTGCTGCGGGAGTTCGATCCGCACTGGGTGCTGGTCAGCAGCGGCTTCGACGCCCACCGCGACGACCCGCTGGCCGACCAGATGCTGGTGTCGGCCGACTACGGCCGGATGGCGGCGGCCGTCGCCTCGGTGGCGCCGGCGTCGCGGACGGTGTTCTTCCTCGAGGGCGGCTACGACCTGGCGGCGATCGAGGCCTCGTCGGCCGCGGCGCTGCAGGGGACGGCGGGCCTGCCGTACACGGACGAGGAGCCGCTCCGCTCGCCGGTGCGATCCCACCAGATCCTCAGGCTGATGGCGGCCAAGGTGGCCCGCGACTGGGGCCTCTCCTAGGCGCGTCGTCCCATCAAGGCGCGGGCAGAACCGGCCGATACCACTCGGCGTGACCGGATCGAACGACCTCGACGCATTGCTGGAGTGGGCGCGCAAGGCCGGCGCCTCCGACCTGCACCTCCGCGGCGGACGGCCGCCCATCGTGCGCGTCGACGGCCGCCTGGCCGCCGGCGACGGCGCCGCGCTCACCGATGAGGCGATCGACCGGATGGTGGACGCGATCATGCCGGACCACCTCCGGGTCCCCTACAAGGAGGAGCACGAGGCCGACTTCGGGTTCGGCGGCGCCGGGCAGGGCCGCTTCCGCGTGAACGTCTTCCGCCAGCGGGGCCGCACCACGGTGGCCGTCCGCGCCCTGCGGGAGCCGAGCGGCAGCATGGCCGCGCTCGGGCTGCCCCCGGTGCTGGAGCGCCTGGCTGCCGAGCCGCGCGGGCTGATCCTGGTGACCGGCCCGACCGGCGCCGGCAAGACCACCACGCTCGCCGCGCTCATCGACCTGATCAACCGCACCCGGCCGTGCAACATCATCACCATCGAGGATCCCATCGAGATCGTCCATCAGGACAAGCTGGCCATGGTCAGCCAGCGCGAGGTGGGGGTGGACACTGCCGGGTTCGCCGAGGCGCTCCGCCGGGTGCTGCGGCAGGACCCCGACGTGATCCTGGTGGGGGAGATGCGCGACATGGAGACGGTGGACGCCGCCCTCACCGCGGCAGAGACCGGCCACCTGGTGCTCTCCACCCTCCACACCCTGGACGCCGTCGAGACGGTCAACCGGGTGCTCGACTTCTTCCCCAGCGAACTGCAGCGGCAGGTGCGCTTGCTGCTGGCCGGGTCGCTGCGGGCCGTGATCAGCCAGCGCCTCCTCACCCGCAAGGACGGCGGGGGCATGGTGCCGGCGGTGGAGGTGCTCATCAACACCGACCGCGCCGCGGAGCGCATCAGCGATCCCGCCACCACGTCGCAGTTGTACGACGTGATCGCAGAGGGCGATTTCTACGGCATGGTGACGTTCGACGAGTCGATCCTCACCCTGCTGGCCGACGGGGTCATCACGTTCGAAGAGGCGATGCGCCACGCCACCAAGCCGTCCGACCTCAAGGTGACCGCGCACCGCCGGGGCCTGATCCCCACCTAGGCGCGGCTCGGACCCCTCCCTGCCTCCCGGTACGATCCGGGCATGATCCCCGCCCGCATCGAGCACCTCGTGCGCGCCGGGTCGCCGGCGGCCACGCTGGCGGATCGGTTCGCCGACGCCGGCCACGACCTTTACCTGGTGGGCGGCAGCGTGCGCGACGCGCTGCTGGACCGGATGTCGCCCGACCTGGACTACGCCACCGACGCCCGCCCCGACGAGATCGAGGCGATCGTGCGGGGCTGGGCGGACACGGTGTTCACCGTCGGCGCCCGGTTCGGGACCGTGGGGGCGGTGACGGACGGCGTCACCCATGAGATCACCACGTTCCGCAGCGAGGTGTACCGGGACGAGAGCCGCAAGCCGGTCGTCACGTTCGGCGACGACCTCGACACCGACCTGTCGCGGCGCGACTTCGCGGTGAACGCGATGGCGCTGCGGCTGCGGCCGGAGCCGGAGATGATCGACCCCCACGGCGGCCTCGCCGACCTGGCGGCTGGCGTGCTGCGCACGCCGCTCGACCCGGGCGTGTCGTTCGGCGACGACCCGTTGCGGATGCTGCGCCTGTTCCGGTTCGTGTCGGTGCTCGGCTTCACCCCCGACCCGGAAGCGGTCGCCGCCGTCATGGCGATGCGGGAGCGCCTCGCCATCGTCAGCCCGGAGCGCATCCGGGACGAGTTCGTGCGGCTGATGGTGGGCGACCACGTCACCGAGGCCCTCGAGGGGCTCGCCCGGTCGGGGCTCAACGAGGAGTTCCTGCCCGAACTGGCCGGCCTCGCCACCCTCGGCGACCCGCTGCACCGGCACAAGGACGTGCTGGCGCACACCATCGCCGTCGTCGCCAAGACGCCGCCCGAGCCCATCGTGCGCCTGGCGGCCCTGTTCCACGACGTCGGCAAGCCCGACACCCGCGAGTTCGGCCGGGGCACGGTGACGTTCCACCACCACGAGGTGGTGGGGGCGCGGATGACCAGGGCCCGGATGAAGGCGCTGCGGTTCAGCAACGACGAGATCGACGACGTCGCGCGTCTCGTCTACCTCCACATGCGTCCCCACACCTTCAAGATGGGATGGACCGATCGGGCGGTCCGCCGCTACGTGCGCGACGCCGGGCCGCTGCTGGACCGCCTCAACACCCTGGTGCGCTGCGACGTCACCACCCGCAACCCGAAGCGGGAGCGGGCCATCCTGCGCCGCATCGACGAACTGGAGGAGCGCATCGCCGATCTCCGGGAGCGCGAGGAACTCGACGCGATCCGCCCGCCCATCGACGGCAACCGGGTGATGGCGTTCCTGGGCATCGGCCCCGGCCCTCTGGTCGGCGAGGCCATGCGGATGCTGCTGGAGCACCGGCTCGACGAGGGGCCGTACTCCGAGGACGAGGCGCTCGGCCTGCTGAGGTCCTGGGCCGGGGAGCGGGGCATCGAGGTGAGCGGCGAGTGACGGCTGCCTTCGACGTGGCCGCGGCCCGCGCCGCCACCCCCGGCTGCGCCGCCGGCGTGTACCTGGACAACGCCGGGGCGGCGCTGATGACCCGGCGGGTGCTCGATGCCCAGGTGGAGCATCTGGAACTGGAGGGGCGGATCGGCGGCTACGCCGCCGCCCGGGAGCGGCACGCAGAGGTGGCCGCCGTGTACGAGTCACTGGGCGGGGTGGTCGGTGCCCCCGCCGCATCCATCGCCCTGGTGGAGAACGCCACCGCCGCCTGGCATCAGGCGTTCGGGTCGATCCCGCTGCAGCGGGGGGACGCCGTCATCACCTGCGAGGCCGAGTACGGCGCCAACTACGTGTCGCTGCTGAAGGCCCGCGACGAGCGGGGCATCGAGATCCTGGTGGCGCCGCCGGACGGCAGCGGGCAGGTGGATGTGGAGGCCCTCGCCGGCCTGGTGGACGGTCGCACCAGGTTGATCGCCGTCTCCCACGTCCCCACCAACGGCGGCTTGGTGAACCCGGCGGAGGGCATCGGCGCCGTCGCCCGCCGCACCGGGGTGCCGTTCCTGCTGGACGCCGCCCAATCGGTGGGCCAGATTGACCTCGACGTGGGGCGCCTCGGGTGCGACTTCCTGGTGGGGACGGGACGCAAGTTCCTGCGCGGCCCCCGCGGCACCGGGTTCCTGTACGCGAGCCCCCGAGTGCTGGCCGAGACGGTGCCGCCCGCCGTGGACCACTTCGGGGCGCGCTGGGTGGCGCCCGACCGCTATGAGATGCGTCCCGATGCCCGCCGCTACGAGAACTGGGAGTTCAACCACGCCGCCGTCCTCGGCCTCGGCGCCGCCGTGGACGAGGCGCTCGCCATCGGCATCCCGGTGGTGGAGCAGCGGGTGACGGCCCTGGCTGCATCGCTGCGGGAGCGCCTGGCTGCGGCCGGCCTCGAGACCTTCGACCTGGGGGAGCGGCGCTGCGGCATCGTCACCACCCGCGTCCCGGGCCGGGAGGCGGCGGATGTGCAGGAGGCGCTCGCCGGGCAGGGCATCACCGTGGGGGTCACCACCCCCGGCTCCACCCTCCTCGACGCCGGGCGACGCGGCCTCGGCGACCTGCTGCGTCTGTCGGTGCACGTCTTCACCACCGACGACGACCTCGACGCCGCGGTGGAGGCCCTGGGCCGTTCGTAGGCCCCGCGTTCACCGCACCTCGTAGCGGAGTTCGCACACCTCCACCTGCGTGCCTTCGACGTCCTCGGTGAAGGTGCGGGTGCGGGTGAAGCCGTGGTGCTCGTAGAAGCCGAGGGCGCGGTCGTTGGCGGCCTCGGTCTTCACCACGACCACGGCGGCGCCCCGCTCGGCCACCGCCTCGACGGCGGCCTCCAGCAGCGGACCGCCCAGGCCCCGGCCGGTGCGGTCCTCGCGCACCACGATGCCGGCCAGTTCGGCCTCGCCGCCGTCGGCCCGGGTGGCGGAGAAGCCGACCACCTCCTGCCCGTCCCAGGCCAGGAACATGCGGCGCGACGGCCCGCCGACCCGTTCCCGCAGGGCATCGGGGTCGGTGATCGCCCGCATCGTCTCCTCGGAGGCGCCTGCCCACCCCGGGGCCTCCGGACCGGTCATCGCCCAGGCGGCCCAGAAGAAGGCGGCGATCGCCTCGACGTCGCCCTCACCGGCCTCGGTGACGTGCGGTCTGCCCATGGGGCGACGCTACGCGCCGCTCCCGGCGCCCGTGGCGGCGATCCGTCGGATCGCCGGCGGAGAGGGGGACCGTGGAACCGGGAGCGGGCGCCTGCCCCCGGCCCTCCGTCAGTCCCCGACGACGAAGAACAGCCAGGTGCCGTCGGCGTCGATGCCGACCCGGTAGCCGATGAAGGCGCCGAACCCGGCATAGCCGTCCAGGTCTCCCTGGTCGTAGATCTCCGCCAGGGCCTGCCGATCGGCGTCGGAGACGGCGTCCCAGGAGTCGGCGGCGAAGGCCGCCGGCCACACCCACGGGGGTTCGGCACCGGGGGCCACTTCCTCGGCCCGTGCCGGGGAGGCGGGCAGGCGCAGGGTCTGCGCCAGCCACCACATCGGCCCGCGCTCCAGCTCCAGGGGCAGGTCGGAGCGGCGTTCCTCGGCGTCCCGCAGCCAGGCGATCGGGTCGTTCACCGGGTCGCCGAAGGAGACGGCGACCGATTGCTCGCCCACCATCGCCGACAGGGCCTCCCAGTCGCACGCCCTGGCGGCGGCGAACAGCGACTCGCGAGCCTCGGCCACGGCCTCGGGGAGGTCCTGGGGCGGCAGGTCGGCGGGAACGTCTGCGCCGGAGCAGGCCGGCGCGGCCGCCTCCGACGTCGCCGCCAGCCACACCGGGTGCTCCCGCACGTTGGTCTGGCTGCCGTCGCGAGCCGACGCCTCCCACACGATCAGCGATCCCCTCTGGTCCTCGTCCACCTGGTAGGGGATCTCCACGGTCCAGTCGCCGCGGCACCCGGTGCCGCAGGTGGCGGTGGCGAACCCCTCCCAGAGGATGAGGCCGTCGGCGTCGGTGAGCGCCATCGAGACGGTGGCCTCGAACACGTCGGCCGTGCCGGAGGCCGTGAACGGGACGTTGCGGGCGACCGACCAGTACGGCGGCGACTCGATCATGATCGGCGGCAGCAGGTCGTCGAAGTCGGCACGGGTGGCCGTGTCGCCGCCCCCGAAGGCGTAGTCGCCGTAGTCGCCGGCGCTGCCGTCCACGTGCAGGCGCACGGCGTCGATTCCGTCGAAGCGGGTGAGGGTGAAGACCACCTGGGCGAGGCGGGTGCGCATCGAGGCCGCATCGCCGTCGGACAGGAACTCGCCGGACAGGTCGACGTCGGCGGTGCCGTCGCCTGCGATCGACAGGTCGAGCAGGCGGGTGCCCTCGGGGATGGCGGTGGTGATGGCAGGGACCGACGCCTGCTGGCCGGGGGTCGGGCCCTGCAGCAGCCACTGCAGCGCCTGGTACGGCTGGTCGGTCAGCGGATAGGAGAGGATCGCCGTCGGCCACGCCACCGGGACCAGGTGCGGTCCGGGGGTGAGGTGGGTGGCGTCGGCATCCATCAGCAGGTAGACGGCCAGTTCGGCGGGCACGTCGGCGGGCCCGGGGACCGTGGTGGCGGTTGCGCCGGCCGATGTGACCACGACCGGCGTGGTCCGGGTGTCGATCACCTCGACCCCGCTGCCGAACGCCTCGGCGATCAGGTTGGCGCGGCCGGTGTACCCGAGGTCGGGGATCGTGACCTGCCAGACCCCCCAGTCCCACTCGCCGCGGCACTCGCTCCACGGCGTCCCGCAGGTGGCGGTGACGGTCTCCTGCCACAGCGTCTGCTCGTCGACCTCCAGCGTGAGGCGGACCTGGTTCCCCACCGAGTTGGCGACCCCGGAGGCGGTGAAGGGGAGGTCGATCGCGGCCCCGAACGACGGCGAGTCGACGAAGGCGAGGGACTGGTACCCCTCGAACGTGAGCCGGGTGACCTTCTCGTCCACGAAGGGGTGGTCGCCGAACTCGCTCTCGGGGATCAGGTCCAGGGACCCGGCCACCACGCCGCCGGTGAAGCGGCTGTCGTCGAGCAGGAACGCCACCGCATCGATGCCGTCGATGCGGGTGAGCGTGAAGACGATCTGCGCCAGGCCGTCGGCGTCGGGGTACCCGAAGGCCGCCCACTGGTGCGGCACGAACACGGTGGCGACCGTGCGCGGGTCGTCGCCGGCACGGGTCAACTTGCTCACCGACAGGGGCGGGCCGTCGATGCCCCCGGGGATGGCGTTCCACAGCCCGGCGGACGCCTCGTCGGCGGTGGGCGTCTGGAGCAGCGCGGCGAGGGTGGCCTCAGCCTCTGCGAAGAGGCCGCCCTCCGGGTCGTCCGAGGGGGCCTCGAACGCCACCGTGCGGGGCACGGGCACCACCACGGCGCCCGTGTCGGTGCTCGAGAGCAGGTAGACCGCCGCGGCCCGTTCCACGGGTGCAACGACGGAGGCCGCGGTGGTGCTCGACGGGTCGGCGGCCTCGACGGTCCCGCCGTCGCGGCCCAGCCACAGCAGCCACCCGCCGCCCACCACGGTGACGGCGAGGGCGGCGGCGGCGGCGACGGCCCACGACGGCCAGTGTCCCCGGGAGCGGCGTCCGGCCACGATGCGGTCGGCGGCGCCCATCGGGGCGGAGGGCAGGGCGTCGTCGGGGACGGGGTTGGCGTCCCGCAGGCGGTCGAACGGGTCGTGACTCATGGGGCGTCCCCTTCCATCGACGAGGCGAGCCGGGCGCGCGCCCGATGGAGGCGCACCGCGGCGGCATTGGCGGAGATGCCGAGGACGGCGCCGATCCGGTCGGGGCCGAGCCCCTCCCAGGCGGCCAGGAGCAGGATCTCCCGGTCGTCGTCCCGCAGCCCGTCGAGGGCGGCGACCACGTCGGGCGCCGGCTCGACGGCGGGGCGGGCGAGCGTCTCCTCGGCGACCCTGGCGGCCAGCCTGCCGGCCCGGCGGCGGGACCGCTGCAGGTTGGCGGTGACGTTGCGGGCCACCCCGTACAGCCACGGCAGGGTGCCGGGCTCGTCGGGGACGCGGCGCAGCCGCCGCCATGCGACGGTGAACGTCTCGGCGGCGACGTCGGCGGCGTCGTCCCGCCCCACCCGCCGGGCGGCGTAGCCGTACACGGCGGGGTAGTGGCGGGCGAACACCTCGCGGAACCGCTGCTCGGCCTGTGGCGCCGCGCCGGCATGGGACGCCGTCATCGTGCTCTCCATACCGGCTTCATGTCCGGCACCTCGTCGGGATTACCGACGATACGGCCGTCCCGGCACTTCGGGCGGGCTCCTCAACCCTCCAGGGCGTCGGCGATCTCCCCGGCCCAGGCGGCGATCGCCTCCCAGTCCCGGGCGTCGCCGCCCTTGCCGCTCTGCACCATCTTCCTGGCGATGAACCCGGTGGCGTGCTCGTCGAGGACGCCACCGAAGGTGGCGCGGTCCCGCACGTCGAGGTGCTCTTCCAGGGAGGCCAGCCACTTGGGGAACGGCTGCGGCTCGTCTGCGGTGTCGCCGAGCGGCCCGCTGTGGAACAGCCACAGCGGGGTGTCGGGTGCCGTGCGCAGCACCCTGCCCATCAGCCGCTTGACGGGGCGCCGCCACATGCCGGCGTAGATGGCGCTCCCCACCACCAGGGCGTCGTAGCCGCCGGGCCTGGCCTTGCCGGCCTCGAGCACGTCCACCTCGTGGCCGCGCCCGGAGAGGGTCTCACCGATCTTCTCGGCGATGGGCGTGGTGCCGCCGTTCTTGGTGCCGTAGGCCACCAGGACCCGTGCCATGTCGTGCTCCTCTGCTCGCGCTCCTGCGGGGTGAGATGTACCGCGTTCGGGCGGCCCCGGGAAGAGGCCAAGGTCCCTGGGACGAACGGCATTGGCGCAGGTGCGCCGATCCCCCTTGAATGGGTGGTCGCGATGCTCGACGTGCACGGCCTGCAGAAGCGGTTCGGCGACGTGGTGGCCCTCGACGGGTGCACCCTGTCGGTGCAGCGCGGCCAGATGCTCGGGTTCCTGGGGCCCAACGGGGCGGGGAAGACCACCACCATGCGCTCGGTCTTCGGCCTGGTCGCCCCCGACGCCGGCGAGGTCACCTGGGACGGGCGTCCCATCGACGCCGCCGCCAGGCTCCGCTTCGGGTACATGCCCGAGGAGCGGGGCCTGTACCCGCGCATGACCGCCGTCGACCAGATCGCCTACTTCGGACGCCTCCACGGCATGTCCAAGGCCGATGCCGTCGCCGCAGGCACCGTGCTGCTGCGCGAGTTCGGCCTGGCCGACCGGGCAGGCGCCCGTCTCGACGAACTGTCCCACGGCAACCAGCAGCGGGTGCAGCTGGCGGTGGCGATGGTCCACCGGCCCGACCTGCTGGTCCTGGACGAGCCGTTCGCCGGGCTCGACCCGGTGGCGGCGGGCGTGCTGGCGGCGGCGTTGGAGCGCCGGGCGTCGGAGGGCGCCGCGGTGCTGTTCTCCAGCCATCAGCTGGACGTGGTGGAGGACCTCTGTGAGGACGTGGTCATCGTCAACCGGGGCCGCGTGGTGGCCGAGGGGTCGGTGCAGGACCTGCGCGCCGCGCTGCCCCGCCGCTACCTGGACGTGACGGTGCGGGGGGCCGGGGCCGGCTGGGAGCAGACCCTTCCCGGCGGCGAGGTGGTGTCCCGCAGCGGCGACCGGGTCCGCCTGCTGCTCTCCGACGGCTTCGACCTGGCTGCGCTGGCGGTCGCCGCCGAGGCGGCGGGCGAGGTGGTGGAGTTCGCCCTCCGCCCGCCCGACCTGTCCGAGGTGTTCGCGGAGGTGGCGCGATGACCTGGTGGCAGACCGTGAGCCTGGTGGCGCAGAGGGAGTTCGCCGCTCGCAAGCGGGCGACGATGATCATCACGCTGATCCTGGTGCTGGTGGGCGTCGGGGTCGTCATGCTGGCCGGGGTCGCCTCCGGCGACGGGCAGGCCGCCGCGCTCGACCCTGCGGACGCCGACGAGGTGCTCGGGTTCATCGGCGTGGTCGTCATGTTCATGGCCATCGTCATGACCGGCCAGGTGCTGCTGATGGGCGTGGCCGAGGAGAAGAACAGCCGCGTCGCCGAGGTGGTGCTGGGGGCGATGCGGCCCCGGTTGCTGCTGGGCGGCAAGGTGATCGCCATCGGGTTGATCGGCCTGTTCGAGGTGCTGCTGACCGGCACGCTGGTGCTGTGGGCCGGCAGCGCCGTGGACAAGGTGCAGTTGCCGGACGCCACCGGCGGTGCCATCGCCATCGTCGTGCTGTGGTTCCTGCTGGGGTTCGGGTTCTACGCCACCATCTACGCCGCCGCCGGATCGCTGGTGGCCCGGCACCAGAACGCCGCCAACGCGGCGGGGCCCATCAACCTCATGGTGATGGCCGGCTACTTCATCGGCGTGGTCTCGTCGAGCGCCGGGGCGAACCCGGTGCTGAAGGTGGCGTCCCTGACGCCGCCGTTGGCGCCCACCACCATGCCGCTGCGAATGATCCAGGGCACCGCCGACGTCTGGGAGATCGTCGTGTCGATCTCGCTGCTGGTGGTGACGTCCTACCTGATGATCCTGCTGGCCGAGCGCGTCTACTCGGGCGGCCTGCTGTCGTCCGGCAAGACCCGCTTCAAGGACGCACTCCGCAACGCGGTGCGGTGAGACCGGGGGATCTCCCTCCGGGACGACCCGACGGCCGGGCGGTCCGGGGCGGTGTCCGCCTCCTCCGGCCTGCCCGGCCGTCGAGTCCCCGTCCCCGCCGCTCCCTGCGGCGGAGCGCCCAGCGTCTCCCTACTGCCCGAAGTAGTGGACCGGGTCGGTGGCCTCGGTCCGTCTCCCGTCGTTGTCCCAGGCGAACACCTCGACCTCGGCGGCGTACTGGCCGGATTGCGCAGGCACGATCGCCATGCAGACCAGGGTCTGGCCGGCGTTGAGCACGTCGTCGCCGGTGCACTGGATGTCGGACGGCGACAGGCCGGGGTGCTCGATGGTGATGTCGTTCTCCCACGTGTTGCCGGCGTTGACGATGGAGTACCGGAAGGTCACGTAGTTCCCGGCCCTCACGGTCGGCCCCGGCGGGGTGTCGGCGTTGTCGCGGTTCACCGACACCTCGACCCGGAGGTCGTGGATGCGGGGTTCGTCGCGGGTGTGCCAGTGGTACGGGTCGGAGTCGCTCACGCCCGTGCCGGCGGCGTCGGCGGTCACCGTGCCGGTGCCGGCGTGGTTGCCCCAGCGGGTGACGTCGGTGTCGTAGCAGGTCATCGCCTCGCCGACGGCGAGGGTGTCCTGCGGGCAGTCCACGGCGCCGCGCCGGCTGTCGTCGACGGCGACGCCGGTGAGCGGGGTCTGGCCGGTGTTGGTGACCACGTAGGAGAAGTGGATGGTGTCGCCGGGGGTCAGCAGGCGCGGGCCCGGCGCGTGGTCGGCGTCCCAGCCCTCTACGTAGGCCTGGATGCTCACGTCGGGGGCGACGGCCGTGCCGAAGAAGTGGTACCCGGCCACGTCCTCGATCTCGGCGCCGTCGCCGTCCCACGTCCTGGCCAGGGCCTCCCCGGTGTTGTACGAGGCGGCGACGACGGCCGTGCGGGTGCAGGTGATGGAGGCGCCGACGGGGAGGGCGCGCTCGGGGCAGTCCACCCGGCCGATCGCCGGATCCCACATCCACAGTGCCCACAGGTCGGTGCCGCCGGTGTTGGTGGCGACGTAATCGATGGTCACGGTGCCGCCCATCACCGCAGCGGGGCCGGGCGGGACGCCGGCCGGCGTGCCGTCCACCAGGATCTCGAGCGAGAGGCCGGGCACCGGCGGGAGGGTGGTGGTCGTGGTGGTGGTGCCGCCGGGGAGGGTGGTGGTCGTCGTGGTCGTCACCGGGACGGTGGCGTAGTTCGCCGTGCCGAGGGCCGCCGCCTCGGCGCCGTCGCCCGCCCAGGCGGTGGCGTCCACGCCGGCCTGGTAGACGTCCCGGTCGGCGGTGGCGGTGACGGTGCAGGTGACGGCCTCGCCCACCCGGATGGTGCGGGTGGGACAGTCCGCCCTGCCGCGGCCGTTGTGCCAGACGATCAGCGAGTAGAGGTCGCGGGTGCCGGTGTTGGTGACGGTGTGGGCCCAGGTGATCGCCTCGCCGGGGGAGAGTTGCGGGCCGGGGGCGGTGCCGGCGTCCATGCCGTTCACCGCGGTGGCCATGTCGAGGCCGACCACCGGTGCGGGAGGGGAGGTGGTCGTGGTCGTGGAGCCCGGGAGCGTCGTCGTCGTCACCGGGGGCACGGTGGTGGTCGTGCCCGTGTCGATGGTGGTGTAGCCGGCGGTGCCCTCGTCGGCGGCCTCGGTGCCGTCCCCGGCGTAGGCGAAGGCGCTGACGTCGGCGTCGTACCGATCGAGGTCGGCGGTCCCGGTGACGGTGCACGTGACGGAGTCGCCGATCCGCAGGGTGCGGGTGGGGCAGTCGGCCCTGCCGTGACCCTCGTGCCACACGATCAGCGACCACAGGTCCTGGTCGCCGGTGTTGGTGACGGTGTGGGCCCAGGTCACCGCCTCGCCGGGGGTGAGCAGCGGCCCGGGAGGCGTGCCGGCGTCCTGCCCGTTGGCCGCGGTGGCCAGGCCGATGGCCGGCCCGGTGGCGGGGGTCGTGGTGGTGGTCGCCGGCACCGTCGTGGTCGTGGTGCTGGTGGTGGGTGCCGGGGCCGTGGTGGACGTCGTGGCGGCCGGCACCGTCGTGGTCGTGGTCGTCGGTGCGGTCGTGGTGGTGGTCGTGGCCGGGAGCGTCGTGGTGGTGGCGGGAGGAGCCGTGGTCGTGGTGGTGGGTGCCGGAGCGGAGGCCACGGTGAGGCGCAGGTCGTCCACGGCCCCGGCGCCGCCCAGGTCCACGGTCAACTCGACCACCCCGTCGATGCCCAGGTCCACCCGGCGCCAGCGGTTGTCGCCGGTGGGCCAGGCGCGGGCCGCGCCGGTGGCGCCCGTGGTGTCCACCCAGGCGATCCGGGCGCTGCGGAGGTCGGTGTCGGCGACCACGATCGACTCCACCCGGACGCTGCCCGCGTCGAGGGTGGTGAAGTCGAAGGTGATGAGGCCGTCCTCGGCGTCGTCGGGGTCGGCGGCGTCGCCGTCCTCGGAGACGATCAACAGGTTGCCGCGATCGGGGAAGAACAGGTCCGAGTCGCCGCCGGTGCAGTCGCGGCGGGTGCCGCCGGGCTCGCAGGCGCCGTCGAACACCATGGCCGCCGGGGTGGTGGGGGCGGCGCGACGGCGGCCGAACACGGCGATGGACCCGTCGACGGGGCCGGAGATGCCGGCGCCCGTGGAGACGGCGGTCACGGTGGAGCCCTCGGGGAGGCTCTCGAAATCCACCGTCACCGTGGTCCCGGAGCTCTCGGCTCCGGCGGTGAGGCCCCCGACGACGAGGGAAGCGCCCAGGAGCAGGGCGGCGATCGTCCTGGCATACGTGCGCACGGGGTCCCTCCGTGTCGGCAACACAACTACTTTGCGTGGTCACGATACTGCTGAGAGCGCGAGCCGCAAGGGTCAACTGCGTCCCGGAGGAGTGACTAGTCCCGGGTCCGGCCCCGTCCGCCGGCTCTAACCTGGCCGGGTGGACGCCGCCGTCGCCGCCGAGGGGCTGACCAAGTCGTACGGGCCCCATCGCGGGGTGGCCGACCTCGACCTGGAGGTCGGGCCGGGGGAGGTGTTCGGCTACCTGGGCCCCAACGGGTCGGGCAAGACCACCACCATCCGCCTCCTCCTCGACCTGCTCCGCCCCACCAGCGGCTCGGTGAGGGTGCTGGGCCGCGATCCGCGCCGCGACGGCCCGGCGCTGCGGCGCGAGATCGGCTACCTGCCCGGCGACCTGGCCTTCTACGACCGGATGACCGGCGCCGAGGTGCTCGCCTACCTGGGGCACCTGCGGGGCATCGACGGCCCCGCCGCTGCGGCGCCGATCGCAGGCCGCCTCGACCTCGACCTGTCGCGTCCGGTCCGGGACCTCAGCACCGGCAACCGCCAGAAGCTCGGGATCGCCCAGGCGCTGATGCACCGCCCCCGGCTGCTGATCCTCGACGAGCCGACGGCCGGGCTCGACCCGCTGGTGCAACGCGCCTTCTACGACATGGTCCGCGCCGCCCGCGACGAGGGGGCGACCGTGTTCCTGTCGTCCCACGTGCTCGGTGAGGTGGAGCGCATCGCCGACCGCGTCGGCATCATCCGCGAGGGCCGCATGGTCGTGGTGGAGAGCCTGGAGGGGCTCCGGGCCAAGGCGTTGCGGACCTTCGAGGTGCGGTTCGCCGCCCCGGTGGAGGCGGCCGGGTTCGCAGGCATCCCCGGCGTGGACGACGTGACCGTGGACGGCACCGTGCTGCACTGCACGGTGGCCGGCCCGGCGGGGCCGCTGATGCGGGCCGCCGCCCGCCACGAGATCGTCAACGTGGTGAGCCGCGACGCCGACCTGGAGGATCTCTTCCTCCGCACCTACGAGGGGGCCGGCGATGCTGCGTGACGTCTTCCGGGCCGAGATCTGGCAGCGGCGGCGCGCCACCGCGTGGTGGCTGTTGGGGGGGTTCTGCTATCTGGTGTTCATCGGGGCGGTGTACCCCACCATCCGCAGCAGCGCCGGCCAGATCGACGCCCTGCTCGAGGGCTACCCCGACATCTTCAAGGCGGTGTTCGGCGTGGGCGACGGCCTCTCCTACGCCAGCCCGGAGGGATTCCTCCACCTGCAGGTGTTCTCGCTGGTGCTTCCCCTCGTGCTGCTGTCGTACGCCATCGGGTTGGGCGCCAAGGCGATCGCCGGCGAGGAGGAGTCCGGTCAACTGGACCTGGTGCTCGCCACCCCGATCACCCGCCGCTCTGTGGTCGTGCAGAAGGCGGCGGCCGTCGCCGTGCACGTCGCCGCCCTGGCGGCGGTGATGACGCTGGCGCTGCTGGCCGACGGCGCCCTGTTCTTCGACGGCGGCGTGCCGGTGTCCCGCCTCGCCGGGGCCATGCTGAGTGCGGTGCTGCTGGCCGTGCTGTTCGGCACGGCGGCGCTGGCCGTCGGAGCCGGGACCGGGCGGCGCTCGGTGGCGGTGGGAGCCACGTCGGGCGCCGCGCTGGCGGCGTACCTGGTGTTCACCCTCTCCGCCCTGGTGCCCTGGCTGCGGGGGGCGGCGCGCTGGTCGCCGTTCCACTACTACAACCGTGCCCAGCCGATCCGGTTCGGCATCGACTGGACGGACGCCGCCGTCCTGGCCGGACTGGCCTGCCTCGCCCTCGTGGCCGCGGTGATCCTCTTCGACCGCAGGGACGTCGGGACGTGAGGGGCGGGGCACCTCACCAGTCCTCCTCCGGTACCCCGGAGCGCCGGTAGCGGCGCTTGGAGGTGCGGGTCTCGGTGCGGCGTGCCCGGACGTCGGCGCGCCTCATCTCGTGTTCGACCTCCCGCTCCAGCTTCCGGTAGCTCTGAAGGCGGCGGGGACTGAGGTCGCCCCGCTCGACCGCGGCGGCGACGGCGCAGCCCGGCTCGCAGCGGTGGCCGCAGTCCCGGAACCGGCAGCCCGCAGCGAGGGCGTCGATGTCGGGGAACGCGAGGTCGATGCCGGCGCCGCCGTCCGCCAACCCGACGGCCCGCAGGCCCGGGGTGTCGATGAGGATGGCCCCCGAGGGGGTCACCACCAGTTCGCGCGCCGTCGTCGTGTGCCGGCCCTTGGCGTCCCCTCGACGGGTGGGCCCGGTGTCGAGCCTGGGCGATCCGAGCAGGCGGTTGGCGAGGGTGGACTTGCCGGCGCCGGACTCGCCCACCAGGGCCGCCGTCGTCCCGGGGGCCAGGAGGCCGGCGAGCCGGTCCACGCCCTCGCCGGTCGCCCCGCTGAGCGGCACCACCTCGACCCCCGGGGCCGCCGCGGCCACTCCGGTCGTGAAGTCCGTGACGTCGGCGAAGCCGTCCGCAGCCAGGTCGGTCTTGGTGATCGCGACCACGGGGATCGCGCCGCTCTCCCATGCGATCACCAGCAGCCGCTCGACCCTGCCGGCGCGCAGCGGCCGGTCGATGCCGACCACGACCAGCACGATGTCCACGTTGGCGGCGAGCACCTGGTACCCGCTCCCGTCGGGATCACCGCGGCGGATGGCCGTGCGCCGGGGGACGATGGCGGCCAGGCCGAGCCGGCCGTCGGGCCAAGGCTCCAGCGCCGCCCAGTCCCCGGTGGCCGCCGGGGGCGGTTCGGAGCCGGGGGCGCGCGCGGGCCCGCCCGCCTCACACGGCCGGAGGCCGTGGTCGGTGGCGACGGTGCACCCTCCGCGATCGACCCTGACCACGCGGCCGGGGATGAGCGATGGGCTCTGGAATGGGTGGTAGGCGGAGGCGACGTCGTCGCTCCAGCCGTAGGGGATGAGGCCGGCGCCGCCCGTGTCGCGGCGCGGCGGGATGGTCGATGGATGCAACTTCTGAGCACTCCTCGGTGCAGGGGTGCCCGGAACGAGCCTCCGTCAGACGGAGAGAGGACGGCTTCGGAGCACCCGGGATGGCTTGCCGGTGCGCGAGCGAATCGCTTCGGCGGTCTGGATTGCCACGGGCCCTCCTTTCGAGGTGGTCCCGTCACGGTATCAGGTCCGTCTGTCCCCACCGTCCGGGAATGGCGCCGCCGCCGCCGAGGTTCCAGTGATCGATCAGTCAACGGAGGTCGGATCGTGAAGTTCATCAACGAGGCCGGTTGGGACCGCATCGCCAGGGTCGTCATCGGCGCCGTGCTCATCTGGCTCGGGTTCGGGGTGGTCGATGGCGGCCTGGGCATCACGCTCGGGATCATCGGGTTCGTCCCGCTGCTGACCGGGCTGGTCGGCTACTGCCCCCTGTACTCCCTGTTCGAGTTCCGCACCAACAAGGACGCCGCCTGATCGTGGCGGCGACGACGGCCGGGCGCGACGGCTCGCGTCCGGCCGACCCGCGCCTGGTGGTGGCCGAGTCGCCGTCGTGCGCCGAGTGCCGCCGCCTGGCGCCCGTCGTCGAACGGGTCTCGAGCGGCTACCCCGACGTGACGGTGGAGCGGTTCGATGTGACCGCCGACCCGCAGCGGGCGCGCAACCTCGGGGTCCGTGCGACGCCCACGCTGATCGGCTACGACGGCGCCGACGAGACCGTCCGGGTGACCGGCGGCCGCAGCCGCGCCGAGATGGAGTCGCTGTTCGACGCGCTGCGCGCCGGCAGCCCCGCCGCCTCCGGTCCCTCCGGGCTCGACGTCCGGCTGCGGCTGCTCGCCGGCATCGCCCTGCTCGGTGCCGGGGTGGCGGCGGGGCCGTCGTGGATCCTGATCGGCATCGGCGCCGTGGCGACGGTGCTCGGCGGCGCCGGGGCCCTGCAGCGCAGACGGCGCTGACCGGCGGCTACTCCGCCTTCGGCTTCCAGGGGAAGAAGGCGCTGGTGCGGCGGACGTACTCGGCGTAGCCGGGGCGCCGCTCGCTGATCGTCCGCTCCAGCATCGCCACGCCCGACACCCGCAGCAGCAGGAACGACATCGCCGCCGGCCCGACCGCCGTCCACCAGGCGCCGCTCTCGGCGGCGATCAGCCAGATGCCCCACCACACCAGGAAGTCGCCGAAGTAGTTGGGGTGGCGGGTGTAGCGCCACAATCCGGCATCCATCACCTTGCCGGCGTTGCCGGGATCGGCCTTGAAGCGGGCGAGTTGCAGGTCGCCGATGCCCTCGAACAGCAGGCCAACCAGCCACACCGCCGTCCCTGCCGCGGCCATCCACCCCAGGGGCGGGCCGTCCGGCACCTGCCCGGCCTGCACCGGCAGGCTCACCACCCAGGCCAGCACCGCCTGGAGCCCGAACACCTGGATCAGGCTCCACCACCACCACTTGGCGCCCCAGCGCTCCCGCATGGCCACGTAGCGGTAGTCCTCGCCCTTGCCCAGGTTGCGCCACGCCAGGTAGGCGGCGAGGCGGCTCCCCCACACGCTCACCAGCACCACCAGCAGCAGGCGCCGGGAGGCCAGCCCGTCGGCGGTCAGGAACGCCGTCCACGCCACGAGCACGAAGAAGAGCCCCCAGAAGATGTCGACGATGCTGGCGTCGCGCAGCGCCAGCGATGCCAGCCACAGCAGCACGGCGGCGGCGGCGAGCGCCACCCCCGACGCCACCAGCACGGTTCCCAGATCGGTCATGCCCCTGTTCTACTCCCCACAGGCGTACCCGCGCTCCTCTGCCGCCGCCGCCATGCGCGCCGCCATCCTGGGGAAGATCATCGAATGGAACGGCGCCATCCCGTACCAGTAGAGCCGCCCGAGCAGGCCCCGCGGTTGGAAGCGGGCGATCTGCACCAGGTCGGACCCGTCGCCGGTGGGGATGATCCGCCACTCCAGCCACGCCTCGCCGGGCAGACGCATCTCGGCGTGCAGGCGGAGCATCTGGTTCGGGACGATCCGGTCCACCCGCCAGAAGTCCACCGCCTCACCGGAGCGGAGGTGCTCGGGATGGCGGCGCCCCCGGCGCAGGCCGACGCCGCCGACCAACTGGTCCATCACGCCCCGAACCCGCCACGCCCAGCTCATGCCGTAGTAGCCGACGTCGCCGCCGATGCGGGTGCAGGCCCAGAACATGTGGCGGGGGAGGGCCTCGGTGGGGATGACCCGTTCGTCCTCGTAGACGGTGCCGCCGGACCACTCGGGATCGGCCGGCCCGGGGTGGGCGGGGATGGATTCGGCGTCCGACCAGCGGGTCTCGGTGCCGGCCGGCAGTGCCTCGAGTGCCCTGCGCACCGCCTCCCGGTACGGGGTGACGCCGAGGCGCGCTCCCTCGGCTCCACCGACCACCACCTCGTGGCGGAGGCTGCGGACCAGGGGACGCGCCACCTTGGGCGGCAGCGGCGTCACCAGCCCGACCCACAGCGACGACAGGCGCGGCGTCAGCAACGGGACCGGGACGATCCACCGCCGCCGCAGGCCGGCTTCCTCCGCGTACACCCGCATCATCTCGGTGTAGGTGAGGACGTCGGGGCCGCCCACTTCGATCACGCGGTCCTCGTCGTCGCCGCCGTCCACGCACTGCACCAGTATGTCGAGGACGTCGCCGACGGCGATCGGCTGGCACCGGGTGCGCACCCAGCGGGGCGCCACCATCACCGGGAGCACCTCGGTGAGGTAGCGGAGCATCTCGAACGACAGCGACCCGGATCCGATGATCACCGCCGCCCGCACCTCGGTGACGGGCACCTCGCCTGCGGCCAGCACCCGGCCCACCTCGTGCCGGCTCGCCAGGTGGGGGGAGAGGCGCTCGTCGTCGGGCCCGAGGCCGCCCAGGTACACGATCCGCCGCAGTCCGGCCCCTGCGGCGGCGCCGGCGAAGTGCTCGGCGGCGGCGCGGTCGTCGTCGGCGAACGCCTTGCCGGCCGCCATGGAGTGGACCAGGTAGTAGGCGGCGTCGTGCCCGGCGCACGCCTCCCGCAGGGATGCGGGGTCGAGTGCGTCGCCGCGGGCCACGGCCACCTCGTCGCGCCAGGGGAGGCCGTCGAGTTTCTCGGGATGGCGCGCCAGGCACGTCACCTCGTGCCCTGCGGCCAGGAGCCTGGGGACGAGGCGCCCTCCGATGTATCCGGTGGACCCGGTGACGAGGATGCGCATCGCGCGCGAGAGCGTAGGCCCGCTCCGAGTGTTACGCCGCGGGGCTACAGCGCGCCCCGGAGTGTTCCGATGTGGGCTGGGAGCACGCCACGAAAGCGAACCGTGTGAGGGTCTGCCACGTCATCCACGACCTGCGCCGGGGCGGCGCCGAGCACCTGCTGGTCGATCTGGCGGGCGCGGCGGCGGGCGCCGGCCTGGAGATGTCGGTCGTCAGCCTGATGCCCACCGGCGGGCACGGCTACGCCGACGACCTGCGGCGCGCCGGCGTCGACGTGCGGTCGCTGGACCTCCGCACCCGCTGGGACCCCCTCGCCGGGCGCCGCCTCGCCGCGCTGCTGGCGGACCGCACGCCCGATCTGCTCCACACCCACCTCAAGCACGCAGACCTGGTGGGGGCGCGGGCGGCGCGGGCGCTCGGCATCCCGATGGTGTCGTCGCTGCACGTGGTGGAGGACGCCGTGGGCGCCGTCGGCCGCCTCAAGCGGAGGCTCGCGATGCGCGCCCGGGACCGCGCCGCCGCCCGGATCGTGGCGGTGTCGTCCGCGCTGCGGGACTGGTACCTGAGCCTGTCGGGGCGCGACCCGTCGTCGGTGGTGGTGCTCCGCAACGGGGTGCCCGCCCATCCCCCGGTCTCCCCCGGGGACCGCGCCGCCGGCAGGGAGGCGCTCGGCGTGCCGCCGGAGGCGGTGCTGGCGGCGACGGTGGTGATCCTCCGCCCCGGCAAGGGGGTGGACGACCTGCTGGCGGCTGCGGCCTCGTTGCCCGCCGGGCCCGACGTCCGCTTCGTGGTAGCCGGCAGCGGTCCCGAGGAGCAGCGCCTGCGGGACCGCGCCGCCGCACTCGGCCTCGGCGGCAGGGTCACGTTCATCGGCTTCGTCGAGGACGTGGCCGGCCTGCTGGCCGCGGCCGACCTGCTGGTGCACCCCAGCCACGCAGATGCACTGGCGACCGCCCTCATCCACGGGATGGCGGCCGGGTTGCCTGCGGTGGCCACCGCGGTGGGCGGGACCCCCGAGTTGATCGGCCCCGGGCACGGGATCCTGGTGCCGGCGGCCGACCCGGACGCCCTCGCGGCCGCCGTGGCCGCCCTGGCGTCCGACCCGGAGCGGCGGGCCTCCATGGGCCGCGCCGCCCGGGAGCGGTTCGACGAGGAGTTCGAGATCGGCGTCTGGGCGTCCCGCCTGGCGGAGATCTACCGCGAGGTGGCGGCCCCCGGGCACTGATCGGGGCCGCCGCTATGGTGGCCGGGCCCGTCGGAAGGCTCCCCATCGTGCCCGCCTCCATCGTCCTCGCCCCCATCGCCGAAGGCCGCCTCGACGAGTGGCGCGCCTTCCACGAGGAGCTGACGGGCGCGCGCCGCGGCGAGTGGGCCGAGTCGCAGCGCCGTCGCGGCGTGGCCCGGGAGGCCGTGTTCCTGTGGTCCGGCCCCGACGGCCCGGTGGCCGTGTACCTGGTGGAGGGCACCGAAGCGGGGGAGGCGCTCGGGGCGCTCGCCGGCAGCACCCATCCCTTCGACGAGTGGCTGCGGGAGCGGTTCGACGGCCTGCACGCCTCCCTCGACTTCCCGGTTGCGATGAGCGACACGCGGCCGAGGCCCGAGTCGTGGCGCGGGTGGCGCGGCCTGAGGCGGGGGAGCGGCGGCGGGTGAGGCGCGTCGCCGTGCTGGTGGCGCTGGCCATGGCCGCTGCGGCCTGCAGCGCCGAGGGCAGCGTCCTCGCCGGGCCCGGTTCCAGCGCCCGGGGCGGCACCGGGAGCGCGGCGGAGGCGACGGATCCGCCGGCTGCGTCGACCACCACCACGACCGTCCCGCCGGCTCCGGCGACGCTGCGTGAGACCACCGACCTCACCATCGCCGCCGTCGAGGCGTTCTGGGAATCGGAACTGCCGGAGGCGTACGGCGTGGCGTACCGGACCGTGTCGGCCACCGTTCCCTACCTCCCCTCGAGCGGCGACCTCCCCGAGTGCGGGCCCGAGGAGCTCCCGCCCGGCCTCTACGAGGACAACGCCTTCTACTGCCACCCCGGGGACTTCGTGGCGTGGGACGCCGAGGGCCTGATGCCGGGGTTGTACACCGAGTTCGGCGACTTCGCCGTGTCGCTCGTGCTGGCGCACGAGTGGGGGCACGTCGTGCAGGCGAGGGTGGGGGTGGAAGGGCCCGGCATCATGCTGGAGCTGCAGGCCGACTGCTTCGCAGGCGCCTGGGCCGCCGACGTCGACGGGGGCGGCAGCGAGGTGCTGGCGCTGCGCCCGGGCGACCTGGACGAGGCGGTGGCCGGCTACCTGCTGTTCCGCGACCCGCCCGGCACCTCGCCGGGCGCCCCCGACGCCCACGGCAGCGCCTTCGACCGGGTCAACGCGTTCCAGGAGGGCTTCTTCGGCGGTGCCGCCACGTGTGCCGGGTACCCCGGCGGCGGCTTCTCGGTGGTGGACATCCCGCTGACGCAGCAGGACCTCGTCACGGGCGGCGACCTGCCGTTCGCCCAGACCGCCCCGCTGCTGGCGGCCACGCTGGAGGCGTACTGGACGTCGGCCTACCCGGCGGTGTTCGGCGGGGACTACGCGCCGATCGGCGGCTTCGGCCCCTACTACCCGTCCACCGGCGACCTGCCGGCGTGCGACGGCCTCGGCCCCGGCGACTACGCGGGCAACGCCTTCTACTGCCCCGACGGCGACTACGTGGCCTGGGACGACGAGGGGCTGTTCCCGGCCCTCTGGCAGGAGATCGGCGACCTGGCGGTCGGCATGGTGCTGGCCCACGAGTGGGCCGCCGGGGTGCAAGCCAGGGCCGGCCTCCCCTCGACCGGCCTCGCCGCCAGCCTGCAGGCCGACTGCCTCGCCGGGTCGTGGACCCGGGCGATGGCGGCCGGCATCCCGATCACGGTGGACGGCGGGGAGCAGACCATCGTGCTGTCGGCAGGAGACCTGGATGAGGCGGTGGCCGGCTTCCTCGCCTTCGGCGGCCCGGAGCTCTCCCGGGAGTCGGGCACCGCCTTCGAGCGCTTCGACGCCTTCCAGGACGGGTTCTTCGGCGGCGCCGCCGCCTGCCTGGCGTACTCGGGATGAGCGGGCCGGCGGCGTCGTATCATCGTCCGGCGACACCATGAGCCTCCGCGACGTCCTCACCCGCCCCCTGTACCGCGCCTACGAGCGGCGGCTGCTGGCCGGGCTCGACCGTGAGCGGCTCCCGCAGCACATCGGGGTGATCCACGACGGACACCGCCGATTCAGCCGGGCGCACGGACTGCCCGACTACACGGCCGGGTACCGGGCGGGCATGGACAAGTTCGTGGAGTTCATCGACTGGTGCGGCGAACTGGATGTGCCGGCGGTGACCTGCTGGCTGCTTTCCAAGGAGAACCTGAGCCGGCCCGCATCCGAGCTCGTGCCCTACTTCGACGTGCTGGGGGGCCTGTTCGACCGCCTGCCCGACGCCCCCGGCGCCGCCGGGGTGCGCATCAAGGCCATCGGCAGCCTCGACCTGCTGCCCGACGACCTGCAGGCGTCGGTGGAGCGGATGGTGGAGCGCAGCAACGGGGGCGGGCGGCGCCTCACCATCGCGGTGGCGTACGCCGGGCGCCAGGAGATCGTGGACGCCTGCCGGGACCTGGTCGGGGATCTGGCCGAACGGGGCGTGCCGGCCGGGGAGATGGCCGGGCACATCGACGCCGACGCCCTGGCGGCGCACCTGTACACCGCAGACCTCCCCGACCCCGACCTGGTCATCCGCACCAGCGGCGAGTCCCGGCTGTCCGGCTTCCTGCTGTGGCAGGCGGCCTACGCCGAGTACTCGTTCGCCGACGTCTACTGGCCGGCGTTCCGCCGGGTGGACTTCCTGCGGGCACTGCGCGACTTCACGCACCGTCAGCGCAGGTTCGGGCAGTAGCGAAGCCCGGAGGTGCCCGCCGCCGGCGCATCCTCCCCTCTCGGCCGCCCCGGCCGCCCCGCAGCGCCCTGACCAGGGGGAATCCGCCCGGGGACTAGCGCGAACGGACCATGGAGATGGCTCCACCGAATGCTTCAGGAGCCCCCGGAAACCGCCGAAGACACGGGCATGTACCGTCGATTCTCGAGGCTTCCCCATGCGGGGTCGCGGCGTCTGCGCCGTTCGCGCGCCTTCCACGCCGTGCTGGCGATCCTGCTGCTGATGGGCGTGATCACGGGGCTCAGCGATCTGAGCACCCGGTTCGCCCGCGCCTCGATGTCGATCGCCCAGACCTACTACACGCCGTTCGAGGCACAGCAGTTCGTGGATGTGCTGCGCGGCATCTCCGGCGACCCGGGATGCTGCTCCACATCGGTGCAGTCCACGGTGTCGGTGACCTCGGGGGCCGGCGGCAACATCGTGGTGTACGACCACTTCGAGGACGGCTACGAGGAGGACCCGTTCGACCCGGTGCAGGGCTCCACCGTGACCCTGTCGCTGGACGCCGGCGACGTCTGGACCCAGACCAGCACCGTCCCCATCGACCAGCCCGGGCGGGGGGCCGGCAACTACTACGACGGCCGGGACAGGATCGTCGCCACTGCGCCCATCGCCGTCACCCAGAGCGGATTCGCCACCGACCCGGGCACCGTCCACGCCGGCGCGGTCCAGGTGCTCGACGTGGACAAGTCCGGGCTCCGCTTCGACATCCCGATCGGCGTGGACGCCAACTTCAACGAACTGTTCGACTACGTGGGGGCGGTCGTCGTCGCCACCCACGACGGCACCACCCTGCAGATCGACGCCGACGCCGACGGGTCGTACGAGACCACGGCATCCATCGACGAGGGCGAGGTCTACGTCGTCGACGGCGGCATCGACCTGGGGGGCGTGGTGCTCGCAGACCTGCCGGTGGCCGTCTATTTGGCCAGCGGCGACATCGGCGCCACCTACGAGGGCCGGTTCGTGGAGTTGTACCCGACAGCCATCTGGTCCGACGCCATGGTGAGCCCCGTCGGTTCGCACGATTTCGGCGACGGCCGCACCCGGGCGTTCTTCTTCAACCCGAGCGGCGGCAACATCACCATCGACGTGGTCACCGGATCGGGCAGCACCGCCACGCTCACGGTCGGGCCGGGGGGCCAGGGTTCGTTCGTCCTGCCCATGAACCAGGGCGCCCGCTTCTCCAGCCGCAACGGCGAGCCGTTCTACGGCATGCAGATGATCACGTCGGAGGGCACCAGCACCTCGGCGTGGGACTGGGGCTTCACCCTCATCCCGGACGACGCGGTGACCCCGTCGGTCATCGTGCCGTACGGCATCGGCAGCAATGGAGGCACCCACAACTACAGCCCGGTCTGGTTCGCCGCCGACGCCGACACCCGCGTGTACGTGGACCTGGACGGCGACGACACCACCGGCCCGCGCACCGACCCCGAGGGCGGCCGGTACGACTACCACTGCGACGTGAACGCCTTCGAGTCGTGGAACGCCTACGACGACGGCCAGTACCGGTGCTACCGCCCCAGCGAAGACGCCAACGCCACGGGCGGCGGCCGCGACATGACGGGCGCCCGTCTCTACTCGCTCACCGGCGCCCGCCTCTCCTCGGCGTGGGGCCAGCGGCCGGACTACGTGCCGGCCGATCCTGCGCTCGACATGGGCACCACGATCCTGCCGTTCCCCACCATCACCATCGCCAAGACCTCGGTGCTGGCGGTGGACGTCGACGAGGACGGCGTGGCCGACGCCGGCGACGTCATCAGGTACACGATGTCCATGGAGAACCTGGGCATCGTGGACGTGGGCTCGGTGGTGCTGACCGACGAGACCCCCGACCACACCACCTACGTGGCCGGCAGCACCACCCTCGACGCGGTCCCGCAGTCCGACGACGGCCTGCCGTACTCGGCGTCGCCCCTCGACGCAGACTCGCCCGCCGGCGGCCTGGCCGTGGGCACCCTCCCCGCCGGCTCCACCCGGGTCGCCGTGTTCGACGTCATGGTGGACGACCCGGTGCCGCTCGGGGTGTCGGAGATCGAGAACGTGGCCGTGATGACCACCAACTACGGCCCGTCTACGGCCTCGGTCACCGACCCGGTGGACGTGCCGCCGCTGCAGATCGACAAGTCCTCGGCACCGTCGGAGACCCCGGTGGGCGCGGGCGACACGGTGGACTACACCATCCGGGTGTACGCCGTGGACGCCGCCCCGCAGACGGGTGTGGCCGTCACCGACGGCCTGCCGCCCGGGCTCTCCTACGTGGCGGGGACCATCGCCGCCGACGTGGACGGCACGCCGGTGGCCGTCTCCGCCCCGCCGGCGATGATCTCGGGCCTCACGATGACGCAGGGCCAGTTGCTCACCATCACCTTCACCGCAGAGGCGGCCGCCCCGCTCCCGGCCGGGATCACCGAGTTCGCCAACATCGCGTCGGCGGCCAGCGATCAGGCGCCGACCCCGATCTCCGCCGACGCCACCGATCCGGCCGACCCGCAGGCCGACCTGTGGGTGCTGAAGGACGACAACACGGCCGTGCCGCTGGACTCGGGCGATCTGCTCACGTACACGCTGACGGTGGGCAACGACGGGCCGGACGACGCGTCCGCGGTGACCGTGGTGGACACCCTGCCCCCCGACGTGACCTTCGACGGCGGCCTGTCCGACCCGGCGTGCGCCGAAGCGCCCGCCGGCACCGTCACCTGCTCGCTGGGCGACCTGGCCGCCGGTGCGTCCACCTCGTTCGACGTCGTGGTGGACGTGGACGGCGGGTTCGTCGGGTCGCTCACCAACGTGGCCGTCGTGTCCTCGCCGACGCCCGATCCGAACCCGGCCAACGACGACGACACCGAGGTGACTCCGGTCGAGGCGGAGCCGTCGCTGACCGTGGCCAAGACGCCGTCGACGGGGTCCGTGCCCGAGCCCGGTGGCACGGTCACGTTCTCGGTGGACGTCGCCAACCCCTCCGCCGAGGCGCTGACCCTCACGTCGCTCGTCGACGACGTGTTCGGCGACCTGCTGGACGGCGCCAACCCGGCCGTGTCGAACAACACCTGCGACGACCAGGCGACGGCGATCCCCGCTGGCGGGACGTTCTCCTGTTCGTTCGACGCCGCGCTGGCCGGCCATGCGAACGACCCGGACCATGTGGACACGGTCACCGCTGCGGCCACCGACGGCGAGGGCAACACGCCCACCGACCACGACTCCGCCACGGTGGCGTTCGGCGACGTGCCGCCCACCGTGTCGGTGTCCAAGACGCCGTCGGCGGGCTCGGTGCCGGAGACGGGTGCCACGGTGACGTTCGCGGTGGAGGTGGCCAACACGTCGGTGGAGGCGGTGACGCTGACGTCGCTCGGCGACGACGTGTTCGGCGACCTGCTGGACGGCGCCAACCCGGCGGTCTCCGCCAACACCTGTGACGACCAGGCCACGGCGATCCCCACCGGGGGCACATTCTCCTGTTCGTTCGATGCCGCCGTCACCGGCTTCTCCGCCGGGCCGGATCACGTGGACACCGTCACCGCCGTTGCAGAGGACGACGAGGGCAACGCGGCCTCCGACGATGGCTCGGCCACCGTCGCCTTCACCGACGTGGCACCCACCATCTCGACCACCAAGACCCCGTCCGCCGGTTCGGTGCCCGAGCCGGGCGGCACGGTGACGTTCACGGTGGAGGTGGCCAACACGTCCGGCGAGCCGGTGACGCTGACGTCGTTGTCGGATGACGTGTTCGGCGACCTGCTGGACGGCGCCAACCCGGCGGTCTCCGCCAACACCTGTGACGACCAGGCCACGGCGATCCCCACCGGGGGCACATTCTCCTGTTCGTTCGATGCCGCCGTCACCGGCTTCTCCGCCGGGCCGGATCACGTGGACACCGTCACCGCCGTTGCAGAGGACGACGAGGGCAACGCGGCCTCCGACGATGGCTCGGCCACCGTCGCCTTCACCGACGTGGCACCCACCATCTCGACCACCAAGACCCCGTCCGCCGGTTCGGTGCCCGAGCCGGGCGGCACGGTGACGTTCACGGTGGAGGTGGCCAACACCTCGGTGGAGGCGGTGACGCTGACGTCGTTGTCGGACGATGTGTTCGGCGATCTGCTGGACGGCGCCAACCCGGCCGTGTCCGCCAACACCTGTGACGACCAGCCGGTGTCGATCGCCGTGGGCGGGACGTTCTCCTGCTCGTTCGACGCCGCCTTGAGCGGCCTGGCCGGCGACCCCGACCACGTGAACACCGTCACCGCTGCCGCAGAAGACGGCGACGGCAACACCGCCACCGACGACGGGTCGGCGACGGTCGCCTTCGGCGACAGCCTCCCCTCGATCACGGTCGCAAAGACGCCTTCGGTGGGCTCGGTGCCCGAAACCGGCGGCACCGTGACCTTCTCGGTGGAGGTGGCCAACACCTCGGCCGAGCCGCTCACGCTGGCGTCGTTGTCGGACGACGTGTTCGGCGATCTGCTCGACGGCGCCAACCCGGCCGTCACCGCCAACACCTGCGACGACCAGGGCACGGTGATCGGGGTGGGCGGCACCTTCGCGTGCTCGTTCGACGCCGCGCTGTCCGGCGATGCCGGAGGGCCGGACCACGTGGACACCGTCACCGCCGGAGCCGGCGACGGTGAGGGCAACACCGCCACGGGCTTCGACTCGGCGACGGTGTCGTTCTCCGACGTGGCCCCCTCGATCTCCACCACCAA
>JAHLKU010000090.1 GCA_020444505.1 Actinomycetota bacterium
ACCCGATCCACGGCGATCTGCAGCAGGTCGTCTTCGACGACGTCGGGGGTGTCGGCCCCGGCGGCGGCCGGCAGCACGCCGGCGGCCAGGGCTGCGACGAGGACGGCGGCGAGACGGCGGCGGGGTGTCATGCGGCGGGCTCGATCGGCATCCCGGGGGACCAGTCGCGGGCGGGGACGGTACGCAGCGTAGCCGCCACCTCGTCGAGCAGGCCGTCGTCGAGGCGGGCGGCGGCGCGGTCGAGGTCGGCCGACGAGGCCCGGGTGGCCACCCTGCCGCCGTCGGAGAGGTCGCACACCTCGCGGGTGCGGATGGACAGGTCGAAGGTGCCGATCCGGCGGGCGAGCGAGACGATCTCCTCCTTGCGCATCGCCACCAGGGGGCGGAGGACAGGGATGTCGACGCTGCGGTCCATCTGCACCAGGTGGGCGGCGGTCTGCGACGACACCTGGCCCAGGGCGTCACCGGTGACGAGCATCGGGGTCTCCCGGCCGGCGGCGACCCGCTCGGCGGCCCGCAGCATCATCTGCTTCAGCACCACCTGGCGCAGGCGCGGGTCGACGCGCGCACGGAGGGCCGCCTTCACCGGTTGGAAGTCGAGCACGTGGAACCGGGGGCGGGAGCCGTGGGCCCAGCGGCTCACCAGTTCGTGGCCGACGGCGAGGGCCTGGTCGGTGACGCTGCACTCCATCTCGAGGTGCAGGAAGTCCACCGGGCAGCCGGTGCGCATCATCATCCAGGCCGCGACCGGTGAGTCGATGCCGCCCGACAGCAGGGCCAGCGCCGGCTCCTGTGACCCCATCGGGAGGCCGAACGCCGGCTCCGGCTCCGCCTCCACCAGCAGCGCCCGGTCGCCTTCCACGCGCACCCGTACGGTCACCTCCGGGGAGCCGAGGTCTACGCCGGCGCTGGCGTCCAGCAGCAGCGTCCCGATCTCCCGCTCGGCGTCCTTGGACGACCAGGCGTGCTCACCGATGCGCTGCACCCGGACGGCGAACGTCCTGCCGGCCACCCGGTCCTGCGCGCGCCCGGCGACCAGGCGGGCCAGGCCGTCGAGGCCGTCGAAGGGCACTTCCTCCACCAGGCTGATGCGGCCGATGCCGAACACGGTGGCGACGACGCCGGCGGCCTCGTCGAGGTCGGGGGCGTCCACCCGCAGCTCCTGGATGCCGGTGCGGGCGGCGGTGGCCCCGGTGCCGGCGGCCTCGAGGGCGCTGCGGACGTTGTCGACGAGCATCCTCACGAATCGGTCGCGGGTGACCCTCGACTTGAGGTACAGCTCGGGGGCGCCGACGACGCGGAGGAACCGGGTGTCGGTCATCGGCTCCCTCCCTTCGTGGTCGCATCCAGGTGTGGTCGGCCGCCCGGCGTCCGGCGGCCCCAAGGGTAGGGCGGTGCCCCGCCCGCCGGGAACCGGCGTCTCAGGCGGGGATGCCCCCGGCGGCGGCCAGCACTGTGCACGCCCGCAGCGTCACCCACTTCGACGGCGCGCCCTGCTTGTCGATCGGCACCGTCGTCTTGCGGGCGTAGGCGTAGCGGTTGGCCCAGCGCCCCCGGTCGTCCTGGCGGTCGAGCAGCCACTCGTAGGCGGGCCCGAGGCGGGCGTCCCGGGCGTGCCCCAGTTCGGCCAGCACCTCGAGCACCTGCACCACGTCGGCGGAGTACCCGGAGGGGAAGCCCGGCTTGAACCAGATGTGCGACGGTGCGGTGTCGCCGGCCGGCATCGGGTAGTCGGCCTCGGCCGGGTCGCGGGAGAACAGGAAGTCCACCCCGAGGTCGATGGCCCTCCGCACCCGGGCGGTCCGCCGCCGGGGAGGGATGGCGGCCAGCGCCCGCAGCGCCTTGACGGCGCCCCAGGCGCAGGGGCGCCCGTCGTTGATGCCGCACGCGAACCCGGGCCCGCTGGTGCCGGAGGCGTACCACCGCTCGACGCCCTCGCCGGTGACGGCCCTGGCCTCCCAGTCGATCGCCGCCCGCACCCTGGGGTCGTCCAGGAACCCGAAGCGGATCAGCGATCGGAGCAGGTTGCCGTTGAGGCAGTGGAGCACCGACGACGGCGGCGGCACCCGGGTGCCGCCCGAGCACCCCAGGCCCCCGGCGGCCGTCGGGGTCCACTGCAGCACGTACTCGGCGGCGCGCCGGATGCCGGGGTGCGACGGGTCGGCGCCCAGTTGCTCCAGGAAGACGACGTTCCACACGGTGCCCCGGTACTTCGGGGCGTACCCCGGGCCGGGCTTCTCCCACCATCCCTCCGGGTCCTGGGCGGCGAGGATGCCGGCGATCGGGTCGGATGCCATCGCCCTGCGCCTCGCTGCGGCCACCTCGCGGTCGTCGTCGGGCCGTCCCAGCAGGCGGGTGAGCGTGGCCGCCTGCACCGCGGGGTCGCCGTCCTCCAGCAGCCAGGGCAGCGGGTCGTCCCGCAGCAGCCGCACCCAGGAGCGACGCCGTGCCATGCCCGGAGCGTAGGCGAGGCGAAGGGGGCGCGGCGCGGCGTCAGCCCCCGCCGCGGTAGTTGCGCACCAGTTCGTCGGGGTCGAGCGAATCGACGGTGCGGAGGCGGGGGAACACCACCAGCGAGGCGGCGGCGACCACGATCGTGCCGATGCCGCCGACCAGCACCGCCGGCACCACGCCCCACCAGGCAGCCGTGACGCCCGACTCGAACTCGCCCAACTCGTTCGAGGCCCCGATGAAGATGCCGTTGACGGCGCTCACCCGGCCCCGCATCTCGTCGGGCGTGATCACCTGCACCAGGTTCTGGCGCACGTACATGGAGACCGAGTCGGCGGCGCCCATCACGAAGAGGGCGGCCACCGACAGCCAGAACGAGGTGGACAGCCCGAACCCGCAGATGGCGAGGCCGAAGACGGCGACGGCCACGAGCAGCCGGGGCCCGGCGTGGCGGCGGATCGGCCAGCGGGTGAGCGCGGCCGCCCCCGCAACCGAGCCGACCACCACGGAGGCGCGCAGCACCCCGAACCCCACCTCGCCCACGCCGAGGATGTCGGTGGCGAAGATCGGCAGCAGGGCGGTCGCCCCGCCGAGCAGCACGGCGAACAGGTCGAGCGTGATGGCGCCGAGGACGATCTCGCGGGACCAGATGAACCGGAACCCGGCCAGCACCCGGTCGAGCGTCACCTTGCCGTGGCTGGTCTCCTGCCGGGCGGGGTGGACGAACAGCGTCAGGACCACGGCGACGGTCAGGATGACGGTGACGGTGCCGTAGACCACGCCCTCGCCCGCCACCAGCAACCCGCCGGCCAGGGCCGGCCCCGCGATCCGCGCCGCCGAGAACCCCATGGTGGACCAGGCGACGGCGTTGCCGAAGTGCTCGGGCGGCACCAGCAGCGGGACGATGGCGGCGGCGGCCGGCGTCTGGAACGCCCGGGACACGCCGAAGCCGATCAGGATCACCACGATCGCCCCGAACGACTCCCGGCCCGTCAGGGTGAGGGCCAGGAACACGGCGGCGCCGAGCGCCTGCATGCCGAGCGTCACGGTGAGGATGCGGATGCGGGAGAACCGGTCGGACACCTCGCCGGCCGCCAGGAACAGCAGCAGGAACGGGGCGAACTGAGCGAGGCCGACGATCCCCAGGCTGAGCGCCTCGCCGGTCAGTTGGTACACCTGCCACCCGACGGCGGTGATGAGCATGTCGATGCCGAGGCGGGCCAGGACGCGCAGCGCGAAGTAGTGGCGGAAGGCCGGGGAGCGGAACGCCACCCGGCCGTGGCTCGTCGTCTCGCTCACGGCCGCTCCCTCCCGGGCGGTCGGATGCCCGGAAGGGCACAGGATCGCACAGATCCGGAGGGTGCCGGGCGCCGGGCGTCAGCCGGCGTCGCCGGGGGGGACCACCGGGCGCCCCTCGGCGAGCCAGCGCGTCATGCCGCCGTCCACGTCGCCGGCCCGGCGGAAGCCGAGATCCCGCAGCGACGCCGCAGCCAGGCTGGACGACCACCCGTCTTCACACACGAGCAGCACCCGTTGCTCCGGCTGCGCCAGGCGCTCGTCCCGCCACGGGGAGGCGGGGTCGGCGCGCCACTCGAGCACCGACCGGCCGATGGCGATGCTGTTGGGAATCATCCCGGTCCGCTCCCGCTCGCCGGGGCAGCGGAGATCGACGAGCAGCGCGCCGCCCGAGGCGGCTCGTTCTGCCTGCTCGGGGGTGGCGCGTTGGATGCGGTCCCGGGCCGCGTCGAGCATCGCCCGGGCGGTGCTGGGGGGTCGTGGTTCGTCCGGCATGCCGGCAAGGGTACGCAGGCGGGTGGGCGAGGCCTCCGCGCCGGGCGCCGTCGCGTTCGATCGTGCCGGGCTGCGATACCCTGGGCTGCTGCGGCCGACGGGGAGTGCCCGGGCCGTCTCTCGAGTCAGGAGGCGATGTCGTGGAGATATCGCAGTTGGACATGATCCTGCGGGTGGTGCTCGCAGCGGTGCTGGGCGCGGGCCTCGGCATCGAACGCGAGATGCAGCACAAGACGGCCGGCCTGCGAACCCACACGCTGGTCGCCGCCGGGGCGGCGTTGTTCACCGTAGCCGGCGCCTCGGTCACCGCCGACGGCACCGACCTGACCCGCATCGCGGCGCAGGTGGTGGTCGGCATCGGCTTCATCGGGGCGGGCGGGATGATCAAGACCGGCTTCACGATGACCGGGATCACCACGGCCGCCACCCTGTGGCTCTCGGCGGCCGTGGGAGTGGCGACGGGGTTCGGTCTCTACTGGGTCGCGGTGACGACGGCGGCCGTCGCCCTGGCGGCGATGATCGGCTTCGCCCCGGTCCGCACCTACCTCCGAAGGGGCAGGGTCCAGCCGCTCGAGATCGAGTACCACGCCGGTCACGGCACCCTCACGCCGCTGTTCGAGACCCTGAACGCGCTCGGTGCCCAGGTGCATCAGATCTCGATGGTCGAGACCGAGGGCACCCGCCGCATGAGCTGCGAACTGGTCGGCGTCGGGCGGGAGTCCATGGCCGACATCATCGCCTCGCTCCGCTCCAGGGAAGAGGTGATCTCGGTGACCGGCCC
>JAHLKU010000012.1 GCA_020444505.1 Actinomycetota bacterium
ACCGGTCGGCCATGCCCCCGAGGTCGGGGCGGTTGACGTCGGGAAGGTGGCGGCGGCGGGTGGTGGCATAGCCCACCCTGGGGGCGGAGCCGGCCTGGTAGCGCTGCTCGGCCTCGCCCAGCAGGCGGCGCAGGCGCGACACCTGGTGCTGCAGCCGTTCGATCTCGTCGCGCATCTCCATGATGCGGCGGACGCCCTCCAGGTTGACGCCGTCGGCGGTCAGTTCCTGGATCATGCCGAGGCGCTCCAGGTCGTCCTCGGAGTAGCGGCGGGTGCCGCCGGGGGTGCGGTGCGGGCTGATGAGGCCGCGCCGCTCGTAGATGCGCAGCGTCTGGGGGTGGACGCCTGCCAACTCGGCGGCCACCGAGATGATGTAGACGGCATCGCCGGGTTCACGGGCCATGGCTCACACTCCTAGGTGGGCTCGCGGGTTGCGGGGGGCTTCCAGGTCGCGCAGGCGCTCGAGCAGCGCGCGGGCGTCGTCGTCGAGGTGGTCGGGCACCTGCACCTCGACCGTCACCAGCAGGTCGCCGGTGCGCTTCGGGGTGGCGATGCCGCGGCCCTTCACCCGGAACGTCTTGCCGCTCGGGGTGCCGGGCGGGATGCGGAGGGTCACCTTGCCGTCGAGGGTGGGGGCGGTCACATCGGCGCCGAGGGCGGCCTCGGTGTAGGACACCGGCACCTCGACCCGCAGGTCGGCGCCGGAGCGGTCGAAGATGGGATGGCGCGCCGCGTGCACCCGCACGTACAGGTCGCCGGCGGGCCCGCCGGCGCCGCCCGGCCATCCCTTGCCGCGCACCCTGATGCGGGCGCCGTCCTCCACGCCGGGGGGGATCTTCACCGTCACCCGGCGGCCGTCGGCCTCGATGGCCTTGGTGGCGCCGGACACGGCCTCGTGGAAGGTCAGCGAGACCTCGGCCTCCCGGTCGCCGCCCCGCTGCGGGGCGGGCCGGCCCGTGCGGCCGCTGAAGCCGAACAGGTCGCCGAGGCCGCCGAACATGCCTCCCCCGAACAGGTCGCCCAGGTCGCCGAGGTCGTCGATGCGCACGTACTGGGCGCCGCCGCCCGGCCCTCCGGTGAAGGTGCCCCGCCGCACCGCGTCGCGGGCGGCGTCGTACTGCTTTCGGTCCTCTGCGTGGGACAGCGTGCCGTACGCCTCGCTGACCTCCTTGAACTTCGCCTCGGCGTCGGCGTCGCCCGGGTTGTTGTCGGGGTGGTACTGCTGGGCGAGGCGCCGGTAGGCCTGCTTGATCTCCTTGTCGGACGCGCCGGGGTCGACCCCGAGGGTCTGGTAGTAGTCCTTCTCGAGCCACTCCCGGCGCATCGACATCAGGCTTCGTCCTCGTCGGCGACCTGCACCATGGCGGGGCGGATCACCCTCCCGCCCAGGGTGTAGCCGCGCCGCATCTCGGCGGTCACCACCAGGTGGCCGTCGCCGCCGCCCATGACGGCCTCGTGGACGGCGGGATCGAACGGCTCGCCCACCGACGGCACCACGGCGAGGCCCTCTGCCGCCAGCACGGTCATCAACTGCTGGTACGTGCCCTGCATGCCGCCCAGCATCGCCTCCTCACCCGGGGTGCCCGCCTCGTGGGCGAGCGCCCCGTCGAAGGAATCGAGCACCGGCAGCAGCGCCTCGACGAGGCGCTGCGTGGCCCGGGCGACCAGGTCGTCGCGCTCGCGGGCCGAGCGCTTGCGGAAGTTGTCGAACTCGGCGGCGACACGCTGCAGGTCGTCGGTGCGGGACTCGAGCGCAGCCCGCGACTCCATCAGCGCTTCGATCAGCACCGGCACCGCTTCGGCCGGGTCGTCGGGCAGGTCGGGCGGGGGAGCGGCCGGCGTGTCCGCCGCCTCCTCCCGTCCGGCCGCCTCGTCGCCGGGGAGGCCGTCGCCCGGCTGCAGTTCCTCGGGCGTCACGACTCCTCGCCCTCGTCGACGATCTCGGCGTCCACGACGTCGTCGTCGCCGCCGGGCTCACCGGCGCCGGCTGCAGCCTGGCTCGCCTCGTACACCTTCTGGCCGAGCACCTGCGACGCCGTGAGGACGGCGTCGGTGGCGCTGCGGAGCCGCTCGGCGGAGGCGTCCTGGTCCTCGAGGGCCTTCTTCAACTCGTCGACCTTGTCGTCGATGGCCTTGCGCTCGTCGTCGGTCAGCTTGTCGCCGTACTCGCCGAGCGTCTTGGCCGTCTGGTAGGCGACGTGGTCGGCCTGGTTGCGGGCCTCGGCCCGCTCCCGGCGCTGGGTGTCCTCGGCGGCGTGGGCCTCGGCGCCCTTCACCATGGCGTCGATCTCGTCCTTGGGCAGGGCGGTGCCGCCGGTGATGGTGATCTGCTGCTGCTTGCCGGTGCCGAGGTCCTTGGCGGACACCGACACGATGCCGTTGGCGTCGATGTCGAACGTCACCTCGATCTGGGGCACGCCGCGGGGCGCCGGCGGGATGCCGGTGAGATTGAACTTGCCGAGCGACTTGTTGTCGCTCGCCATGCCGCGCTCGCCCTGCAGCACGTGCACCTCCACTTCCGGCTGCCCGTCGGCGGCGGTGGTGAACACCTCGGCGCGGCGGGTGGGGATGGTGGTGTTGCGCTCGATCATCTTGGTCATCACGCCGCCCATCGTCTCGATGCCGAGGGTGAGCGGGGTGACGTCGAGCAGCAGGATGTCCTTGACGTCACCCTTCAGCACGCCGGCCTGCAGCGCGGCGCCGGCGGCGACCACCTCGTCGGGGTTGACGCCCTTGTGGGACTCCCGGCCGGTGAGGTCGCGGATCAGCGCCTGGACCGCAGGCATCCGGGTGGAGCCGCCGACCATGATGACGTGGTCGATGTCGGACACCTCGATGCCGGCGTCCTTCACGGCCTGCAGGAACGGCGCCCTGGTGGCCTCCACCAGGTCGCCGGTCAGGTCCTCGAACTTGGCCCGGCTCAGGTGCATGAGCAGGTGGAGCGGGCCCTCGGCCGTCGCCGTGACGAACGGCAGGTTGATCTCGGTCTCGGTGACCTGCGACAACTCGATCTTGGCCTTCTCGGCGGCCTCCTTGAGGCGCTGCAGCGCCATGGGGTCGGCGGCCAGGTCGACACCGTGATCGTTCTTGAACTCCTTGACCATCCAGTCGATGACCCGCTGGTCGAAGTCGTCGCCGCCCAGCGACGTGTTGCCGCTGGTGCTCTTCACCTCGAACACGCCTTCGCCGATCTCGAGGACCGACACGTCGAAGGTGCCGCCGCCGAGGTCGTACACGAGGATCGTCTGGTCGTGGGCCTCCTTGTCGAGGCCGTAGGCGAGGGAGGCGGCGGTGGGCTCGTTGATGATCCGCAGCACCTCGAGGCCGGCGATCTGGCCGGCTTCCTTGGTGGCCTGGCGCTGGGCGTCGCCGAAGTAGGCGGGGACGGTGATGACCGCCTGGGTCACCTCGGCGCCCAGGTACGCCTCGGCGTCCCGCTTCAGCTTCTGCAGGATGCGGGCGCTGATCTCCTGGGCGGTGTACGGCTTGTCGTCGATGGTGATCGACCAGTCGGTGCCCATGTGGCGCTTCACGGAGCGCACGGTGCGGTCCGGGTTGGTGATGGCCTGCCGCTTGGCGACCTCGCCCACCAGCACCTCGCCCCCCTTGGAGAAGGCGACGACGGAGGGGGTGGTGCGGTGCCCTTCGGCATTGGCCACGACGGTGGGCTCGCCGCCCTCGAAGACGGCGACGACGCTGTTGGTCGTCCCCAGGTCGATGCCTACTGCTCGGCTCATGATGCTCCTCGCTGCTTCCTGCGGAATCCGGTTGCGGTTCTCGTCAAGTGTGGTCGTTTCTCAGTCTGTACACAAGTTATAACTTGAGTCAGACGTTATCAATTCCCGGTGGCTCGAAGTTGTGCAGCGATCCTGACTTTCGGCTCTAGGCGATGTGGCCCCGGGTCATCACTGTGCACCCATGGCGATGTGTGGGGCGTGTGGGGCAGCCGTTGCGGAGGGCCGCGCCTTCTGCTCTGCCTGCGGCGCCCCTGCCGGTGCCGCCCCGTCACCCCCTCCGCCGCCCTCCCCTGCCGCACCCGACCCGTCCCGCGCCGGCGGCGCCGGCCGGTGGGTGGTGGCCGTCGGCGTCGCCGCCATCCTGGGCGCAGGCGGGTTCACCACGTGGTGGCTGCTGAAGGACGGCGGATCACCCGGGGAGAGCGCCGCGACGGTGGCCGCTTCCTCCACCACCACCGTCACGACGGACGCCGCAGGCGGGCCCGCACCCACGACCCCGTCGGGGACGTTGCGGGCGGTGCCGGTGGAGGCGTTCGACGCGGTCCCGCCCGAGTGGGTCTCCGGCGACGACCAGGTGCGGGTCGTCGAGGAGTTCGGGTTGCCCTCCGTGTTCACCATCGTCTTCGGCCAGGACCCCGAGGGGGTGCTCGACGACGCTGAGGACCACCGGTTCGAGTACTGGGACTACCACGACATGGGGGTCCGGTTCGTCTTCCGGGACGGGGCCGTGATGGGCACCCGCACCATCCCGCTGCTGGGACCGGGGTACGACTACCCGGCCGTCGCTCCCGGGTGGTTTGCGGCGGGGATGACGCTCGACGACGTGGCCGGACTCCTCGGCGGCATGCCCACCTCGGGGGCCGAGGTGGTGCCCGAGATCGCCGGTGAGTTCGTGGTGGCCGTATGGAACGACGTCGTGGCCGTCGGCTTCGTGGACGGGGTGATCGTGTCCGTCGAGACCGCGCCGGTGGAGGTGGGCGAATGAGGTGGCGCGACGACCGGGGCTTCGCCATCTGCACCATCCTGCTGATCACCGGCATCGCCTCGGCGATCATCGTCGGCGGGTCGAAGACGGCAGCGTCGGTGTACGACCGCGAGATCACCCACGAGGCGACCGGCCATCTGCGCCACGTGGCCGACGGCCTCCGCGACGCCGGCGAGGATGTCGGCGGTGCGGAGGGCGCGGGACTGCAGGACCGGGCCCGCCGGATGACCGAGGTCGCCAACCTGCTCGACGACCAGGCCACCGACCGGCTGGTGTCCGATGTGGTGGGGAACGCCGGGGACGCCCTGCTGATACCGCTGCAGGGCGGCGCCGTCGTCGAGGCCGTCAAGGCGGCCTGGGACGTGAAGGGCTACCTGGAACTGGGCGGCACGGCCGTGAACGCGTACACCCCCACCGACCCGACGCTCGTCCAGGGGATCTCCGACCTCCAGGACCTCGACCCGATCGACGTGGCCGTGGTGGAGGCGAAGGTGCGGGCCGCCAAGAACGCGGTGCAGGCCACCGACCCGGCGCACGACGAGGCGGCGGTCGAGGAAGCCGCCATCGCGGCGCTCCTCGCGCTCGACGAGTCCGAGATCATCCCCGGCCCGCCCGAGGACCCGTTCGACAACCCGGCGTGGGACGAGATCGTCCTGTACGTCGGCGTCCCCGAGGTGCCGGCGTCCACGACGACCACGGCGACCACCACGACCATCGCCGCCGGGCGCCCCGCCGAACCGCTGCGGCTCACCTGGGCCTACGAGGAACTGGCCGACGGCCACGACCTGGTGACCTTCTCCATCGAGAACGTGAGCGGCGAGACCATCGAGGGCATCCACTTCTGGAACCTCGACCTGCCCGGCGAGAACTGGACGCCCGCGGGGCCGCCCTGGACGCTGGAGCCGGGCGAGGTGATCGCGGGCACCGCCAGGTTCCGTGTCTCCTACTACGGGCTGGCCTCGTGGGACGTGGCGACCGGGCTCTACGCCTCCGATTGGGAGGACGCCTACTCCAACGGCATCGCCACCGACACGGGTGAGGACTACCCGTGGGAAGAGCACCTCATGCCCTAGGGCTCACGCCCGCCCGATCCCCAGCAGGTGCGGGCTGGCGCCGAGCAGTGCCGGGTCGGTCTCGGTGGCCCGCACGATCTCGAGGACGATCTCCCGCCGCTCGGGGTCTTCGAGGCGCTCGGACAGGTCGGACGCCGCCCAGGAGATCCCTTCGACGGCGTAGACGACGATGTCCCCGAACCCGGCCTCCGCCATCTCCTCCCGCAACTCCTCGGGATGGTGCAGGAAGGCGGTGGTGAAGTAGGCGGGGTGGCCCGACGGGTTGCGGTGCTGCCCTTCGTCGAGATCGCGGCGGAGGATCTCGACGAAGGCGGGATCGTCGACGAAGCCGCTGTCGAGCCCGTCGATCGCCGAGGCGAACCTCGTGATGGCGGCGGCGGCGACCACGCCGCCCGGCCGCACCACGCGCCGGGCCTCACGGAGGGCGGCCACACGGTGGTCGTGACCGGTCAGGTGGTAGAGCGGCCCCAGCAGCAGCGCGGCGTCGAACGAGGCATCGGAATGGTCGAGGGCCCGGGCGTCGCCGAGCGCAGCCGAGACGGGGGCCGGGAGGCCCCCGTCGGGCCGGGCGGCGGCCTCCACGTGGCGGGGGACGGGGTCCAGCAGGTGCACTTCGTAGCCGCCGGCGGTGAGCCGGCGCGCGTAGAAGCCGGGCCCGCCTCCCACGTCCAGCACCCGTCCCGGCGGAGGGGGCAGATGCCGGGCCAGCAGTTCCAGGGTGCGGATCGCCTCGATGGCACCGGTCCCGTCCCCGCCCGGTGCCAGGCGCCGGGCTTCGTCGTACCGCTCCTGGTAGTGGGCGAGGACCTCGTCGTCGGGCCGGGTGCCGTCCATGGGGGGAGGCTAGGCGGGGGCGGCGCCCTCGACGGCTGCGTCGATCCCCAGGAGGCGGCGCACCTGGCCGGCGAAGCGCACCGGGTCGCCGGTGGTGAGGAAGGCCGTCGTCCCCGAGCCCGACCCGTCCGCCACCCGGGCCACCTGGCGGGCCACCGCAGCCGCAGGGTCGATCAGGGCTACGCCGTCGCCTGCGGCTGCGGCGATCTGGGGCGCCACGAACGAGTAATGGGTGCAGGCCAGCACCAGCGTGTCGGCCCCGGCCTCCACCACCGGCCGGACGTGGCGGGCGATCACCTCCGGGTCGACGCCGCCGCCGTCGCGCTCGACCAGGTCCGCCCATCCCGGGCAGGGGTGGGCCAGCACCTCGATGCCGGCAGCGAAACGGCCCACCAGGTCGTCGAACACCTCCGCCTGGAAGGTGGTCGGAGTGGCGAGGACGCCGACCACCCGGGTGCGGGTGGCGGCGGCGGCGGGCTTCACGGCCGGCTCCATGCCGACGAACGGCACGCCGGGGTGGCGGTCCCGCAGCGCACGGAGGGCGGCGGCCGACGCGGTGTTGCAGGCGACCACGATGGCCTCCGCTCCCCGGGCGAGCAGGAGGTCGGAGGCCTGTTCCGCCAGTCCGCGGACCTCCTCCAGGCTCCGCTCGCCGTAGGGGTGGTGGGCCTGGTCTGCCAGGTACACCAGGTCGGCGCCGGGCAGCAGCGCCCGCACCTCGCGCAGCACCGACAGGCCGCCGACCCCCGAGTCGAAGAGGCCGATCATCGAGGGCTCGCGCTGGTGCGGGAGGTCGTCATCGACGGGAGCGTACCGGCCCGCCCGGCGCCGTCCGGCCGGCTAGCCCTGGGCGGGGGGAACGCAGTCGTCCAACGAGAGGCCGGCGGCGGCCTCGGCGACCTCGGCCTCGGCCTGCTGTGCCGTCAGCAGGAGGCTCTCGTCGATGTCGGCTTCGACCATCTCGGCCAGGTTGCCGTTCGGCACGATGACGACCCCTCCGCTCTCCAGGAACATGAAGGTCATCATCGGGGCGTCGATCGCCTCGATCTCCGGCCGGATCGCCGCACTGAAGGCGTCCCAGGCGTCGGCGGCGCGCAGCATGGCGTCGGCGAGTGCCGCGCCTCCCGGGGCGGATGCCTCGGTGTAGTCGAGAGCGGCGAGACCGGCGTGGGCGGTCCGGTACTCGGGGCCGTGGTCGAAGATGGTCGGGAGCGCACTGTCGGCGCGCGAGGCGGCGAGGTCGTCGGCGAACGCCGCGCAGATCGGAGCCGCCTCCTCGGCGAATCCCTCATCGGTGAGGCCGCCACCTCCGCAGGCGGAGAGGGCGACTGCCAGCAGGGCCGCCAGAACGGGCTTCCGTCGGGACATCGGTACCTCCTCGGGGCCGTTCCTCCATTCGACCGTCCGACGGACGGCGCGCCAAGAGGACTTCGCCCCGTTCTCGGCCTCACGACCGTTTCAGGGAACCCTTCAGGAGGCGGGAGCGTTGACCGACATGGCAACCAGACTCCTCCCTATTGGTTGAAGCGCTGAAGGGCCCGGCAACGGGCCCTTCTCCGCGTCCCGGGGTGCCGCATCCGGCGCGGCGGCGCCCTACGCTCCCCGCCATGACCGCATGGCCGTTCGACCCGCCGATCTCCACCATGGAGGCGAAGGTCCGCGACGCCATCCCGGCCGGCCGCTATGCCTACGAGCCCAAGTGGGACGGCTTCCGGGCCCTGGCCTGGAGCGGAGAGCCGCGCCTCGACAGCCGCAACCGCAAGCCGCTGCTCCGCTACTTCCCCGAGTTGCGGCCCGCCCTCGGCGCCCTCCCGCACGGCACGGTGGTCGACGGCGAGGTGGTGGTGGTGCTCGACGACGTCCTCCAGTTCGACGTCCTGGCGAACCGGCTGCACCCGGCCGAGTCGAGGGTGGCCGCGCTCGCAGAGCAGACCCCCGCCGCGCTCGTGGCGTTTGATCTGCTGGCGCTGGAGGGTGAGGACCTGCGGCAGGCGCCCTTCGAGGAGCGCCGGGCCGCCCTCGAGGGCCTGGCCGGGTCGCTGCCGGCGCCGTGGCACCTGACCCCGTCCACCACCGACCCGGCCGTCGCCGGGCGGTGGTTCGAGGAGTTCGAGGCCGCGGGGTGCGACGGCATCGTGGCCAAGCCCCTCGACGGCCGGTACGTGGAGGGCAAGCGGGAGATGCTGAAGATCAAGCACCGGCGCACCGTGGACTGCGTGGTCGGCGGCTACCGGGTGCACAAGGACGGCGACAAGATCGGCTCGATCCTCCTCGGCCTCTACCAGGGCGGCGAACTGGCCTTCCTCGGGCACTGCTCGGGGTTCTCCGAGCACGACCGGGTCGGGATGCTGCGCCGTTTCGAGGAGATCCGCGCAGAGGACTCCTTCGGCGACGGGGTGCGCCGACCCGGCGCCGAGAGCCGCTGGTCGGGCGGCAAGGACCTGTCGTGGGTGCCGGTGGTCCCCGGCGTGGTGGTGGAGGTGTCCTACGACCAGTTGACGGGCGGCCGCTTCCGCCACGCCACCCGGTTCGAGCGGTGGCGGCCGGACAAGGACGCCGCCGACTGCACCACCGACCAGTTGGCCCGGCCCGACGGCCCCGGGTTCTCCGGGGTCGTGTCGGCCCGGTGAGCGGGAACCGGTCGGTGCCTGCCCGGCGTCCCACCGATGGAGGTTCCCACTCATGCGATCCAGACTCGTACCGTTGTTCCTGACCCTGGCGGTGGTCGCCGCCGCCTGCGACGCCGGCGGCTCGGCATCCGCCGGCGAGTCGCAGGCCGGCCTCGCCGCCTCCGACGTGGCCCGCGCCGCCGCCGACGCCCCCGCGCCCGATGTGGCCGCCGCCGTCGCCGGCAACCGGGCGTTCGCCGCCGACGCCTACGCCGTCCTCACCCCGACGGCCGACGGCAATCTGGTGTTCTCGCCGGCCAGCATCCGCCTCGCCCTGGCGATGACCTGGGCCGGCGCCGACGGGGCCACGGCCGAGCAGATGGCGGCCGCCCTCCACTTCGACCTGGCGCCCGACGACATGCACGCCGCCCTCAATGCGGTCGACGCCCTGCTGGCGTCCCGCAACCGGGAGGAGCCTCCGGGGCCCGACGGAGCCGAGCGCACGGTGGTGCTCACCATCGCCAACGCCCTGTGGGGCCAGGCCGGCTTCACGTTCCTGCCGGGCTTCCTCGACACGCTGGCCCGGGACTACGGCGCCGGGATGCGCCTGGTGGACTTCGTGGCCGATGCCGAGGCGGCTCGCGTCCAGATCAACGGCTGGGTGGCCGACATGACCAGCGACCGGATCCCCGAGCTGATCCCCGCGGGGGTCCTGAGCGACCTCACCCGCCTGGTGCTCACCAACACGGTGTACTTCAACGCCTCGTGGGACCGCCCCTTCGACGACGCCCTCACCGCCGACGGGCCCTTCACGCTCCTCGACGGATCGGTGGTCACCGCCCCGACGATGCACGCCTCCGAGGCGATGCCGTACGCCGCCGGCGACGGCTGGCAGGCGGTGGAGATCCCCTACGTCGGCGGCGAGCTCGCCATGCTGGTGCTGGTCCCCGACGTCGGGCGCTTCGCCGAGGTGGAGGGGTCGCTGGCCGCCGTGCTCGACGAGGCCCGCGACGACGCGTCCCGCACCGACGTCGCGTTGGGGCTGCCGTCGTGGGAGTTCCGCACCCAGGCCGGGCTGGTCCCGGTGCTGCAGGCGCTCGGCATGACCGACGCCTTCGACCCGGCGCTGGCCGACTTCACCCCGATGACCGGCGCTCGCGACCTGTTCGTCAGCGACGTCCTCCACGAGGCCTTCATCAGCGTGGACGAGGCCGGCACCGAGGCAGCGGCCGCCACCGCGGTGATCATGGACCTGCGGGCCGCCATGCCGGGCGACACCGTGGAACTGGAGATCGACCGGCCGTTCCTGTTCGCGATCCAGGACACCGCGAGCGGCGAGATCCTCTTCCTCGGGCGGGTCCTCGACCCGACGGCGTAGCAGTGGCTCGGCGGGTCGCCAGGGTCGAGTTGCTGCGCCGGTTGGCAGTCTCGATCGAGTCCAAGTTGGGCACGGGCTGCGTGCGGGTGGGCATCGATGGGCCCGACGCCGCGGGGAAGACCACGCTGGCCGATGGGTTGGCGGTGATGCTGTCGGAGCGGGGCGTCGTCGTGGTGCGGGCATCCATCGACGGGTTCCATCGGCCCGCCGCGGACCGTCACCGCAGGGCGGGGCGCGATCCGGCCGCGTCGTACTACGAAGACTCCTTCGACTACGAGTCGTTGCGCCACGTGCTGCTCGGCCCGCTTGGGCCCTCCGGCGACCGGGTGATCCGCCGGCGGGTGTTCGACTACCGGATCGACTCGCCGGTCGACGACCCTCCTGAGGAGGTTCCACCCGGGTCGGTGCTGGTGTTCGACGGCGTGTTCCTGTTGCGGCCGGAGACGACGGCCTGCTGGGACCTGTCCATCTACCTGAAGGTGCAGCCGGAGGCGACCGTGGAGCGGGCCCGCCGAAGGGATCGGCACCTGTTCGGCGCTCCCGACGAGATCGAGCGCCGGTATCGGGAGCGGTATCTGCCTGGCCAGGCGCGCTATCGGGCGGCCGCCCATCCCGAGGAGCGCGCCGACGTGCTGGTGGGGAACGACGATCCGGAGGCACCGGTGATCCTGCGCATGCCGGAGGCAGGTCCGAGCTCGCCGGCGCGCTAGCCCTCCGTCTTCCGCTTCGAGGGCTGCACCCGGGGCGGCTCGCCGGGCTGCTTGCGGTAGTGGGGCGGCCAGGGGGCGTCGCCCAGGCCCCGCTGCTCGTCGGCGGCGACCATGGCGAGCAGCGGCTCCAGCGACCCGGCCGCCTCGTCGATGCCCGCCGTGAGGTCGCCCACCGCCGCCCAGCGAGCAGGGAAGGCATCGAGCGTCATCTCGGTGGGGTCGATGGACCGCACCTCGTCCCAGGAGAACGGTGTGGAGACCAGCCCGGTCTGGCGCACGCTGTAGGCGCTGGCGATGGTGCGGTCCCTGGCGTTCTGGTTGTAGTCGAGGAACACGCCCCGCCGCTCCTCCTTCCACCAGGCGGTGGTGGCGAGGCCGGGGAGGCGCCGCTCCAACTCGCGCCCGACGGCCAGGGCGGCGCGGCGGACCTCCCCGAACGACCACCGGGGCCAGAGCCGCGCGTACACGTGGATGCCGCGGGAACCGGAGGTCTTCGGCCATCCCGTCAGCCCCTTCTCCTCCAGGAGCGCCCGGCAGGCGTCGGCGACCTCCCGGCAGTCATCGAACGAGAAACCCTCGGTGGGGTCGAGGTCGAGGCGCAACTCGTCGGGGTGGTCGAGCGCCTCGGCCCTGCTGTTCCACGGGTTGAGGTCGAGCACGCCCAGTTGCACCTGGTCGACGATGTCGGAGACGTCGGAGACCACCGCCATCCTCCCCGGCCGGGCCGAGGGGAACTGCACCGGGACCGCCTCCCGGATGGTGGACGGCGCCCGCTTGGTGAAGAAGAAGTCGGCGCCCACCCCGTTGGGCCAGCGCTTCAGCGAGCACGGGCGGCGCAGCACGCCGCGGACCGCGCCCTCGGCGCAGCCCAGGTAGTGGCGCGCCACGTCGAGCTTGGTCCAGCCGCGCTCGGGGAACAGCACCTTGTCGGGGCTGCTGAGGCGGACGGTGCGCCCGGCTGCGTCCAGGTGGGTCTCGGTTGCGGCCATCGCCGCCGGATTATGGCCCGGCCCGCCCCGCTCCGCCTGCACCAGGGCGTCGTGCGCCACCACCAGCAGGTGGGCGGAGAGCGCGGTGGCGCCGACCAGGGTGCCGGCCAGGACGGCCCACCTGCCGCGCCGCGCCGATGCCTCGCCCCGGGCGGTGCGCTGCATGGCGAGGCCGGCGCCGATCGCGACGACGGCCAGCGCCTGGATCGCGAGCGCCGGCACGACGGACGACGACGCCCGCCACCCCGGGGCCAGGTCGCCTGCGGCGTAGGCGAACAGGGAGAGCAGCGTCACCGATCCGCCGAGCGGCGCCAGCACCAGGGCGAGGATGGCGGCGCCGATGCCCCACTCCCGGAACCGCACGTCCACCAGCGGCAGGGCCTCGAGCACGGCGACGGCGGACGTGAGGCCCACGACCATCGCCACGATCCGCCAGTCGATCGCCTCCGGGACCCCCACGGCCGCCAGCGCCGTCACCCAGGCGGCGGCGAAGGCGGCGGGGAGGGCCAGCGGCGCCGCGCGCCGCGCCTCACGCACCATCGAGGGCGGCGAGGCGGTCGAACGACTGCACGATGCCGTCGGCCATGCGGTCCTTGTTGCGCCACAGCAGGGTGGCGTGCCCGGCGTTGACCCACTCCATCTTCGATCCCGGCCAGTGGCGGTGGAGCGCCAGGACGGCGCTGGTGGGGACGAACCCGTCGATGGTGCCTGCCACCATCACGGCGGCGGCGGTGTGCGGTGGTGGGTCGTGGTCGAGCACGCTGGCCGACCGGAAGAACCCCCGGAGCCGCTCGCGGGTGTCGGGGTCGTCGCCGCCGAGGGCGTCCCAGGCGATCGCCGTGCGGATGACACCCTGCAGGAACGGCGGCGCCGGGGAGTGCGACCCGGCGGCGGGGGAGATCGCAGTCGGGAACGGAGCCATCGCCCCGACGAAGGCGGCCATGTTGCCGCCCATGCTGAAGCCGGCTACGCCCGGCGTCCTGCCCTCCCGGCGGACGGCCGCCAGCACGGTCAGGCCCTCGACGACCGCAGCCCTGCCCATGACCGCGAAGTCTGCGACGGTGGCGAGCGGGCGGTCGTCGCCGGGATCGGCCCTCCGGGCCCCGTAGTGCGGGTTCTCCAGGATCACCGAGGCGATGCCGTGGGGTGCCAGCAGCCGGGCCAGCCTGGTGCGGGCGTCGTAGCCGTGCTCGTTCCAGGCCGCCATCAGGACGCAGGCCCGCTCGGCGCCGTCCGGCGGCTCGATCACCCGCGCCCGTCCCGGGTGGGCGGCTGCGGGGAGGTGGAGCGCCGGGGTGTCGAAGGTGAGGTCGGTGGCCACCAGGCCGTCGAGGCGGTGCCGGGCGCCGGCACGCAGGGCCACCTCGGGGATCTCGGGGGGCTCTCGCACGATGGACGCGTACCAGTCGAGGACATCGGGGTCGCCCCACCCGTCGCGGAACACCTGCCGCTGCGGAGGGGTGCGGGCGAGCATCGCCGCCGAGACCCGGTCGAGCCACTGCATCGGGGCAGGTTAGGCCGCCGGGCGTCCTGCAACCCCGGGGCGGTGCGGCGGGTCGTAGCATCGGGACCAGAGCGAGGCGAGGGAGCGATGCCGAAGAAGACGACGCAGATCGGGTGGATCGCCGGCGCGGGCATGGGGGCGGCGGCCGCCGCCGCGTTGCGGCGGCGCTGGGGCCGCGGCGAGGACGAGCAGGCCGAGCCGCTGGGCCCCGACCGGGCCGCCACGGCCGCCGGGGAGCGGTTCCTCGACCGGCTCGCGGAGGCCATCCGCATCCCCACGGTCGGCCACGAGGACCGATCACTGGTGGACACCTCGCAACTGGACCGCATGCACGCCTTCCTGGCCGAGTCGTACCCGCTCACCCACCAGCACCTGGCCCGGGAGACCGTCGCCGGCCACTCCGCCCTCTACACGTGGGAGGGCTTGGACCCGGCCGCGGCGCCCATCCTGCTGATGGCCCACATCGACGTGGTGCCGGTGGAGCCCGGCACCGAGGCGTCCTGGCAGCAGGAGCCGTTCTCCGGGGTCCGCTCCGGCGGGTACCTGTGGGGGCGGGGCGCCCTCGACGACAAGTGCGCCGTCATCAGCGTGTTCGAAGGAGTCGAGTCGCTGCTCGCCGACGGCTTCACGCCGACGCGGACCGTCTACCTCTCGATCGGCCACGACGAGGAGACCGGCGGCGGCGAAGGTGCCGCCGCCGTCGCCGCCCTGCTCGCCGAGCGGGGCGTCCGCCTCGACTTCGTGCTCGACGAGGGCGGCGCCGTCGCCCTGGACATGCTCCCCGGCGTGGAGGACCCCGTCGCCCTGCTCGGCGTCGCCGAGAAGGGCTACCTGAACGTGGAACTCACCGCCGCGGGAGGAGGCGGCCACTCGTCGATGCCGCCGCCGTCCACCGCGGTGGGGATGGTCGCCGCCGCGGTCGCCGCCCTGGAGCGGCAGCCGATGCCGGCGCGCCTCGACGTGCAGCGGGAGTTCTTCGACGCGATCGTCCCGGTGCTGCCGTCCAAGCTGGCATTCGCGCTGCGGCACGCCGACCGGCTGGGACCGCTGCTGGAGCGGCGCCTGGGCGCCTCGCCCACCACCAACGCCCTCATCCGCACCACGGCGGCCGTCACCATCGTCGAAGGCGGCGTGAAGCCCAACGTGCTGCCGCAGCAGGCCCGGGCGGTGATCAACTTCCGCATCATGCCGGGTGACACGCCTCAGAGCGTCCTGGCCCACGTCCGGCGGGTGATCGGCCCCGACGTGAGCGCCCTCCCGCTCGACGGCACGTTCACCGCCGAGCCGAGTGCCATGTCGGACACCCGCTCCCCGGCCTTCGACGCGGTGGCCGACGCCATCCAGGACGTCTACCCGGGGGTGGTGGTGGCGCCGTGGATCCTGATGGCGGCCACCGACTCCCGGCACTTCGCACCCCTGGCCGACCAGGTGTACCGCTTCGCCCCGTTCTCGGCGACCCCCGCCGACATGACCCGCATCCACGGGACGGGGGAGCGGTTCCCGATCGCCGACGCCGACCGGGCCGTCGAGTTCACGGCCCGGCTCATCCGCCGCGCCGCCGGCTGATCCGTCTCCCGCCGATCAGCGGGGCGTGGGTGCCCCGGCGGTCACCTGGGCGCGCGCCCGGCTGGCGAGGTCGAAGCCCGGCTCCAGCAGTTTGGTGACCAGGAACCCGTTGAGGGTGGCGATGAGGTGCTGGGCCCGTTCGTGGGCCTCGGCCTCCGACAGTGACGCGTCGCCCCTGGCGATGGCGTCGGCGAACCGCTCGATGCGGTAGTGGTGGTGGCGCAGCAGCCGCCCGGCGAGGTGCCGGTCGCTGCCGTTGCCGGTGACGGCGATCTGCAGGTAGATGCGAGCCAGTTCGGGTTGTCCCTCCACGAACTCCACCCATGCCTCGACCAGGTCGTCGATGGTGTCGGTGCCCTCGCCGTCCTTGTCGGGGTCTACGGCGGCGATGGCCTGGCGCACCACCGTCACCAGCGCCTCCTCCTTGGAGGTGAACAGGTTGTAGAAGGAGCCGGGCAGGATGCCGGCGCGCTGGCAGATGGCCTTGATCGTGGTGCCATCGATCCCCACCTCGGCGAGCAGGTCCCGGGTGGCTTCGATGATGCGGCTCCTGGTCTCCATCCCAGCGCGGTACCGGCCCATGGCGCTCCTTCGTCCGTTCCATGATACCTGAACAGACATTCAAATTTGTATGTAGACTCAAGACAGGAGATTGACCCTCCCGGTGGCCGGGGGGAGAGAGGTACGTCATGACGCACTACAAGACCAACCTCCGGGACATCGAGTTCAACCTGTACGAGGTGGGCGACCTCGGCGACCTGCTCGGCTCCGGGCCCTTCTCGGCCCTCGACGTCGACACCGCCAAGGCCATCCTGCGCGAGATCGAGCGCCTGGCGATCGAGGACTTCGCCGAGTCGTTCGAGGAGGCCGACCGGGTGACCCTGGAGCTGCGGGACGGCGAGATCGAACTCGCCCCCGGCCTCAAGAAGAGCCTCGACGCCTTCTACGACGGCGGCTGGCACCGCTTCGCCCTCTCCGAGGAGTTCGGCGGGGTCGGCGCCCCGCCCTCGCTGCGGTGGGCCGTCAACGAACTGCTCGCCGGCGCCAACCCCGCCGCGCACCTGTTCCTGTCCGGGCCGCTGATGACGGAGATCCTCATCAAGACCGGCACCCAGGAGCAGGTGGAGACGTGGGTGGAGCCCATCCTGGAGCGCCGCTGGGGCGCCACCATGGTGCTCACCGAGCCGGACGCCGGCAGCGACGTCGGGGCGGGCACCACCAAGGCGCACCCCACCGACGAGGAGGGCGTCTACCACCTCGAGGGCGTGAAGCGCTTCATCACCAGCGGCGAGGCCGACTACTTCGAGAACATCGTGCACCTGGTGCTCGCCCGCCCCGACGGGGGCCGGCCGGGCACGAAGGGCCTGTCGATGTTCATCGTGCCCAAGTTCCTGCTGAACCCCGACGGCACGCTGGGCGAGCGCAACGGCGTGGTCGCCACCAACATCGAGCACAAGATGGGCATCCGCGGGTCCACCACCTGCGAGCTGACCTTCGGCATGGACCGGCCGGCCGTCGGCTATCTGGTCGGCGGGGTCCACGAGGGCATCAAGCAGATGTTCTACGTGATCGAGGAAGCCAGGATGTCGGTGTCGCAGAAGGCCATCGCCACGCTGTCCACCGGCTACCTGAACGCCCTGGAGTACGCCAGGGAGCGGGTGCAGAGCCCCGACATCCTGGCCACGCGCGACCCCGAGGCGCCCAAGGTGACCATCATCAACCACCCCGACGTCCGCCGGATGCTGATGATGCAGAAGGCCCACGTCGAGGGGCTGCGGGCGCTGGTGTTCCTGGCGGCGCGGGCCCAGGACCAGGCGGTCCTGCACCCCGACGACCCGTACTGGGCCAAGCTCAGCGACCTGCTGCTGCCGATGATCAAGGGGTACGGCCCCGAGCGTGCCTTCGAACTGCTCCAGCAGACCATGCAGGTGTTCGGCGGGTCCGGGTACACCCAGGACTACCCGATCGAGCAGTACATCCGCGACGTGAAGATCGACTCGATCTACGAGGGCACCACCGGCATCCAGGCGCTCGACCTGCTGTTCCGCAAGATCGCCCGTGACCAGGGCCAGACGCTCATGCGCCTCAGCGGCGAAGTGCTGGAGACGGTCAAGGGCGGCGGAGGTGACGACCCGCTGGCCATCGAGCGGGAGCTGCTCGGCAAGGCCGCCGAGGACGTGCAGGGCCAGCTCGGCGTGATGGTGGGGGCGATGATGGCCTCCCAGGCCGAGCCGACCGAGCTGTACAAGCCGGCCCTGCACGCCAACTCGCTGATGGAGTCGCTGGCCGAGCTGCTCATGGGCTGGCTGCTCATCCGTCAGGCCGAGATCGCCATGGCTGCGCTCGACGGGGCCAACGAGGCGGACACCGTCTTCTACGAGGGCAAGGTGGCGGCCGCCAGGTGGTTCGCCGCCAACGTGCTGCCCAAGGCGCACGTCCGCCGGGTCCTGGCCGAGAAGGAACAGGCCGACCTGATGCAACTCTCCGACGAGGCCTTCTAGCCCCGGAGCCGATCCCGAACGGGCCCGCCTACTCGTGGGCGGGCCCGTCTCGCGTGCGGTGCCGCCGGGTGGCCCGCCTGCAGCGGTAGGGTCGGCCCGCTGCGACCACCCGGGAGCACCGAGATGACCGGCACCGCCCGGAGCCGCTCCACCTTCACCACGCTCGTGCTGGGCGCCACCGGCGCCGCCGGCGCCGTCGCCGCGCTCGCCACGCTCGGCGGCCTCTCCGGGGGCCTGTGGTGGCCGCTCGACCTGCTCTCGTCGTTCCACCCCCAGTACCTGGTGGTGCTGGCCGCCGCCGCCCTGGTCCACCTGGCGCTCCGCAGCCCGGCGTCGGGGGTGTGGCTGCTCGCGGCGGCGCTGATCAACGCCGCGATCGTCGCCCCGCTGTTCCTGGGGAGCGGGGCCGATCCGGACGCCGCCGGCGAGCGGCTGACGGTGGTCTCCTTCAACGTGGGGGTCAGCAACCCGGCACGGGACGACATCGCCCGGTACCTCGCAGCCGAGGAGCCCGGCCTGCTGTTCGTCATCGAGAGCAGCTTCGAGTGGGAGGACGCCCTCGAGCGGCAGGGGCCGCCGCTCGCCACGCTGGCCATCGTCCCCCGGGGAAGGGTCTCGGGGATCACCGTGATGGCCGACCCGTCCCTCGGGGCCCGGGTGATCCCGGCAGGCTTCGCCGACCCGGGCGAGGCCATCGCCGTGGAGGCCACCCTCGGGGGCGAGCGCCTGACGGTGCTGGGCCTGCACCCGCCGTCGCCGACGAACGGCGAGCGCGCCGCCCGCCGCGACGAGGTGATGGCGGCTGCCGCCGAGTGGGTACGAGGCGTCGAGGGGCCGGTGCTGGTGATCGGCGACCTCAACGCCACGCCCTGGTCGAGCGCCTACCGGTCGTTCCGGTGGACGGCCATGCTGGCCGACACCTCGCACGGATCCGGCTTCCAGCCGTCGTGGCCGGCCGGGTGGGGACCGGCGATGATCCCCATCGACCACGCCCTGCACTCGGGGGGCCTGGTGCTGGTGGAGCGGCGCACCGGACCGTCGTTCGGGTCGGCGCATCGGCCGCTTCTGGTGACCGTGGCCGCCGCCGGTTGAGGACCGGCCGGCCTGCGACGAGGATGGGCCCGAACGGGGGAGTCGTGGCCGGGGAAGCCGAGGTCATCACCACCTACCTGGAGATGCGGGAGCCGCTGCAACTCCAGGTGACCCCGCCGCACCGGGCGGGCATGCAGTTGCGCCTGTCCGAGCCCGATCCCGCCTTCTACCGCTACCTGGCCGGTCGCCGCGGCCTGGAGGCCGACGCCGGCGACGAGGCGCTCGTCGAGCGGATGACCGACGACGACTACGACGTGTACGTGCTGTTCCTCGGCGGGGTGCCTGCGGCCGTCTTCGAACTGGACCGCCGCACGCCCGACGAGGCGGAACTGGTGTCGTTCGGCGTCCTCGACGGCTTCGACGGCCGGGGCCTCGACAAGTACGTGCTGTCGCAGGCGGTGGAGACGGCGTGGGGCCACGGGCCGCAGCGGGTGTGGGTCCGCTCCACCAATCGGGACGACCCGCGCCGCATCCTGCTCCTGCAATGGGCGGGGTTCACCCCGTACCGGACGGAGCGGGAGCGCGGCTGAGGCTCAGCCGGCGGCGGCGGCCCGGGGTTCCTCGTCGTCGTCGTCCTCCCGACCCGGGGGAGGCCAGGCGACGACCACCCGGTCGCAGCGGCGGATCTGGTCGCGGTGCTGCCAGCCGTCGGCCCCGAACTGGAGCACTCCGCCGCAGGCACGACATACGAGCGTCTGCATGGCGGCTGTATCGGCTCGCCCGGCCCCGACCTGAACGCTTCGATCCGCGAGAATCCGCAGCATGTGGGACACCGCTGCCGAGGCCGGGCGCATCTCCGCCCTGCTCCGCGGGCTCTCCTCGACGCCGGTCGACCCGTCGCCGATCATCCGCACCGCCCTGCCCTTCTACGGCGTGAGGGTCGGCGACCTGCGGAAGGTCGCCATCCGGTGGCACCGCGACCACCCGGGCGCCGACCCGCACCGGGTGGCGGCCCTCGCCGACGCGCTCTGGTCGGCGCACGTGCGGGAGGAGATGGTGGTGGCGGCGCTGCTGCACGGCCGGGACGCCCGGAGCCGCTCGGTGTTCGGGTTGCGCCGCGCCGACCGCTGGGCGGCTGCCGTGGACAACTGGGAGACCGGCGACGCCGTGGGCGCCTGGCTGGCGGCCCCTGCCACCGCAGACGAGCCTGCCCGGCGCTACCCGATGCTCGAGTCGCTGGCGGGCCGCCGCAACCCGTGGGCCAGGCGCCTGGCCCTGGTGGGCTGCATCGGCACCGCTCGGGATCCCGCGGCAGCGGGCGAGTGGTGGCCGGCCGTCGCCGGCATCGTGGTGCGGTTGGCCGCCGACCGGGAGGCCGGCATCCCCAAGGCGATCTCCTGGGTACTGCGGGAGCACACCCGCCACACCGCCCCGGAGGTGGCCGGGTTCCTCGACGCGGAGGCGGGCGCCCTGCCGGCGATCGCCGTCCGGGAGACCCGGGCCAAGCTCGCCACCGGCACCAAGCGCGGCCGCTAGCCGGCGGGGGCCGACCACTGCGGGTCGAGGAACCGCTGGATCTCGAGCAGGTACCCGTCGGGGTCGCGGTAGAAGGCGTGGTAGACGCCGTAGGTGTCGTTGCGGCGGGGCGCCTGTTCGACCGGCACCCCGACCCCGGCGAGGCGGTCGTGCCACCCGTCGACGTCGGCGGCCACCAGCGTCACGATCACTCCGTCCGGCGACGCGGCGCCGGGGCGCTCACACACCCCCAGGTACCCGCCGGCCGCCCGGTAGATGCGGCACGACCCCTGGTCCACCACCAGGGGCAGGCCGAGCACCGACCCGTAGAAGGCGTCGCTGCGGGCCAGGTCCTCCACGGAGAGGAACGTGATGACGTCGTCGATCGGGGGGATCGGCTGCGGTGTGCCCGGCATGGCGGCCTCCCGTGGCTGCTGCGGCGCCCGCCGTCGGCGGGGCCTCCCGGCCATATACTCAAGCCGATGGAACACCCCTCTGTGGCCGTCCTCGGCGCCGGAGCGATGGGCGAGGTGCTCGTCGGCGGCCTGCTGCGGGCCGGTTGGCGGCCCGACGACCTCGTGCTCGCCGCCCGCCGCGAAGAGCGCCGCGCCGAGGTGGAGGAGACGCTGGGCGTGACCGCCACCCTCGACGCCGCCGGGGCCGCCGCCGGGCGCGACGTGGTGGTGGTGGCCGTGAAACCGGCCGACGTCCCCACCCTGCTCGGCCAGGTGGCCGGTGCCGTCACCGGTTCGCAAACCGTGCTGTCGATGGCGGCCGGCGTCCCCACGACCCGTTTCGAGGATGCCCTGCCCGGCGTGCCGGTGGTCCGGGCCATGCCCAACACCCCGGCGCAGATCGACCAGGCCATCACCGCGCTGTGCGGCGGCGCCCATGCCACCGAGGACTCCCTCGTGCTGGCCGAGCGGGTGCTCTCGGCGGTGGGGTCGACCATCCGCCTCGACGAGCACCACCTCGACGCGGTCACCGCGGTGTCCGGCACCGGGCCCGCCTACCTGTTCCTGCTGGCGGAGGCGCTCACGGAGGCGGCCATCCGGGAAGGCCTGCCCCGGCACGCCGCCGAGCGCCTGGTCCGCCACACCATGCGCGGCGCCGGCATGCTGCTCACGGCCGTCGACGAGGGCCCGCGCTACCTGCGGGCCCAGGTCACCTCTCCCGGCGGCACCACGGCGGCGGCCGTCCACGTGCTCGAGGAGCGCGGTTTCCGCGCCCTGGTGGAGGACGCGGTGCGCGCCGCCGCCTCCCGTGCCCGCGAGATGGGCGGCGGATGAGCCTGCTGTCGCGTCTCGTCCTCCGCGTGACCGGGTGGGGGTGGGTCCGCTCGCTGTTCACCAGGCGCTTCGGCCGCCGCATGGCCATGCGCTTCGTGGCGGGGGAGACGCTGTCCGACGCCGTGGCGGCCACCCGGGCGCTCAACGAGCGGGGCATGGCGGTGTCCCTCGACCACCTGGGCGAGCACGTCACCACCCGCGACGAGGCGATCCGGGCGAGAGACGACTACCTGGAGTGCATCGCCGCGATCGCCGCCGAGGGCCTGGGCGCCAACGTGTCGGTGAAGCTGAGCCAACTCGGGATGGGCCTCGACGACGCCCTCGCCGCCGAGTCGCTGGGGGCACTCGCCCGCGCCGCCGCCGCCGCCGGCACCACGGTGACGGTGGACATGGAGGAGAGCGCCGTCACCGGGCTCACGCTCGACCTGTACGAGGCGGCGCAGCGGGCCCACGGCAACCTGGGGGTCGCCCTGCAGGCCTACCTGCACCGCACCCCGGGCGATCTGGAGCGGGTGATCCCCCTCGGCGGTCACATCCGGTTGTGCAAGGGCGCCTACGACGAACCGGACACCGTGGCGATGCGCGACAAGGGAGAGGTGAATCGGGCGTTCGATCGGCTCGCCGCCACGCTGATGGCGGCGGCGGGGACGGTGCCGGCCATCGCCACCCACGACGAGGCCAGGATCACGCCGGTGGCCGAGGCCGCCGCAGGCCGGTCTGAGCCGTGGGAGTTCCAGATGCTCTACGGCGTGCGGGGCACCATGCAGGAGGCACTGGTCGCCGACGGCCACCCGCTCCGGCTGTACGTGCCCTACGGCGACTCCTGGTACCCGTACCTCACCCGCAGGATGGCGGAGCGCCCCGCCAACCTGTGGTTCTTCCTCCGGGCGCTGCTGGGGCGCTGACCGCCCGCAGGCGCCAGTTGCGGCCGCCGCCCTAGAGTTCTGGCGTGATGAAGCGCCACCACCCCTTCCTGCTCGCCGCCGTTGCGGCACTCGTCCTGTTGTCGGCTGCGCCGGCGGCGGCCCAGGCCTCGCCCGACGAGGCGGCATCCGTGGCCGCCGACCAGGGCTACTACGTCGAGCCCGGTCTGGACGTGGACGAGGACGCGATCTCCGACGTCGTCCGCGCGGTACGCGACGCCGGCGACGAGTTCTACGTGATCCTGCTGCTCGACGACCCCGCCGGCGGTGCCACGACGTTCGCCGGGTCGGTCCTGACCCGCCTCGGGTCGGGCACGGTGCTGGTGCTGTCCGAGAACCAGTACGGCATGGAGAGCTTCGACTTCTCCGAGGAGGAGATCCGCGCGGCCCTCGAGCGTGGCAACGACCAGGACTCCGGCGACGCCGCCTTCGCCGCGGCGGTGGCGTCGGCGCTCTACGCCGACGCCACCACGGTCACCACCGTCGGCGGCGCCTCGTCGTCCGGCGGCGGATCGAAGACCGGGCTGTTCGTGATCCTGGGCATCGTCGCCGCCCTGGTGCTGCTGGTGTGGTGGGCCATCCGCCGCCAGCGGACCGCCTCTGAGCGGTCGGCGCAACGCCTGATCGACGAGGCCAGGGCCGAGATCAGGGCGCAGCTGGACGCCATGGCGAACACGATCCTGGAGATCAGCGACCGGGTGTCGGCGACCGACACCAAACAGGACAACGAGTACCTGGAGCTGGGCGGCGTCACCTACCGCACGGCCCTGGAGGAGTTCGACCAGGCGCTGGACCTGAAGGCTCTGGAGGAGATGGCCGACCGGCTCGACGAGGCCCGCTGGCAGCTCGACGCCGCGGCTGCGGTGGCCTGGGGGCGGGAGGTCCCGCCGAAGCCGGAGAAGGAAGTCCGCCACCAGTGCTTCTTCGACCCCAACCACCCCGAGGCCACCGAGATCGCCGAGATCACCACGTCGGCCGGCACCAAGAAGGTGCGGGTGTGCAAGGACGACGCCGAGAAGCTGCGTCGGGGCCAGCAGCCGGAGCCGCGCATGATCCGCGTGGCCGGCCGCAATGTGCCCGCGCCCATGGCCCCCCGCTCCCACGGCGGGGGCGGCATGGACTGGCTCGGGCTGTTCTCGGTGCTGGTGGGCGGCATGGGCCAGCAGCGTTCGTACGACTGGTCGCGCTCGCGCAGCAGCAGCGGCGGGCTGTTCCGCTCGGGAGGCGGCACGTCGAGGGGGCGTTCGTCGGGCGGGTCGTCCCGTTCCTCGTCGTCCCGCAGCAGGAGCCGCGCCGGCGGCACCCGCAGGGGCGGCGGGCGCCGGCGTCGCTGAGCGGCCTCCGTGGGCGCCCGGCCGGACCTAGGATTGGCGCCCGGATCACATCGACGCGACCAAAGGACCGACCCATGGGCTTTCTGAAGCGGCTCTGGGGCTACATCAAGGCGCTCTTCCGCAGCAAGGCGGAGGACATGATGGACCCCGAGATCGAGATCAAGCAGGCGATCGACGAGGCGCGCAAGCGCGATCAGGACCTGCGCAACCAGGCGGCCAAGGTCGTCGCTCACCGCCACGAGCTGGAGAGCAAGATCGAGCGGGCTGCCGAGGACGTCGGCGAGGCCCGCGAACTGGCCAAGCAGGCGCTGATGAAGGCCCAGGAGGCCACCGCCGGCGGCGACGCCGCCGCCGCCGACAAGTGGACCCGTTCGGCGCAGGGCCTGGCCATGAAGCTGCAGGCGAGCGAGAACACGCTGGCCGAGATGCGCAGCCAGTACGAGACCGCCGTCCAGCAGGCCGAGGAGGCCAAGACGGCCGTCCAGCAGAACGCCATGCGCCTGCAGGAGCTGACCGCCAAGAAGATGGAGCTGCTCGGCACGCTCGAGGCGGCCAAGATGCAGGAGTCCGTCAACGAGGCGGTCGAGGCCGTGTCGGCCACGATGGGCGACGAGGGCGTCAGCCTCGACAAGGTCGAGGACAAGATCGAGTCCCGCAAGGCCGAGGCCATGGCCCGCGCCGAGTTGCGCGAGGCCACGCCGGAAGGCGCCGAGATCGAGTTGCGTGAGGCCGTGTCGCTGGCACAGGCCGATGCCAAGCTCGAGGAGCTCAAGGCGGAGTTGGGGATCGAGGGCTAGCCCCCTCCCACGACTCCAGGAGGCGCCGCACCGTGCTGGGTGCGGCGCCTCGTCTTTTCCAGGAGGTCGCTCCGATGACCGGGCCGTTCCATCCCACCGCTCACCTCTACGACGCTTTCTATGCCCACCTCGACTACGAGGCGGCGGCGACAACGGTGGCGGAAACCGTACGGGAGCGCTGTCCCGGCGCGGCCTCGCTGCTCGATGTGGCCTGTGGGACGGGGCGCCACCTCGAGACACTGGAGCGGACGTTCGAACACTGTGAGGGCGCCGACATCGATCCCGCGATGCTGGAGATCGCCCGGGAACGGCTGCCGGAGGTGCCGCTGCACGTCGCCGACATGGAGACCCTCGACCTCGGCAGGACCTTCGACGCCGTGATCTGCATGTTCTCGTCCATCGGGTACGCCGCCACGTCGGAGCGGATGCGCGCCGCGGTGCGGGCGATGGCCGCTCACCTCGGTCCGGGGGGTGTGCTGGTCGTGGAGCCGTGGCTGTGGCCCGACATGATCACGCCACCGCTGGTGCGCGTCCAGACCGCCGAAGCCGAGGACCTGGTCATCGCCCGGACCACCCGCACCAGGGTGCGCGGCGGGGCCACCCACATGGAGTTCGCCTACCTGGTGACCACCGAAGAGGGGTCGCAGACGTTCACCGAGGAGCACGTGATGGGCCTCTTCACGCCGGATGAGTACACGGCGGCGATCGGCGCGGCCGGACTCGACGCCGAGTTCCTGATGCCCGGGCCGATTGGACGCGGCATGGCGGTGGGCACCGCTCCCCGGAGCGCGGCCTGATCGGCGGCCAATTGGGGCCGATCGTCCCGGGCCGGCCCGGGACCCCGGGGGTAGCCTGACGACAGCCCATCCGAAGGAGCGTCATGGAACCCCGCCGGCGGATCACGGTCTCGAAGGTGCTGATCGGCCTGGCGGTGGCGGCTCCCCTCGGCACGATGGCCCTCTGGTGGTTGGGCTCGCTGCCCGACCACTACCACCCCGAGATCGGCCGGACGGTGTTCGGGCACGTGCCGGACCTGGTGGTGGCCCTCTTCTACATCGGGGCCGCCGTGTTCCTGGGGCTCGCCTTCTACCTGTTCGCCCTGCGAGCCCGCAACTGGGAGCGGGGCTCCTCCGAAGCGCGGACCGGGCGATGGGCCGCTCGCGCCAGGGAGTTGTGGCGCGGCCTCAGCATGCAGTCCGTGCTGGAGGAGCGGGCGGCCGGTGTGATGCACAGCCTGATCTACTACGGATTCGTCCTCCTGTTCATCGGCACGATCATCGTGGAGATCGACCACCTGCTGCCCGGCAACCTCAAGTTCGTCGAAGGCGGCTTCTATCAGGCCTTCTCCGCCGTCCTCGACGCCGCCGCGGTGGCCCTGCTCGTGGGCGTGCTGTGGGCGGCCGTCCGCCGGTGGGTGGCGAGGCCGTGGCGGCTGCGCGGCAAGACGAAGCCCGAGGACGCCTGGATCCTGCTGGTCCTGGGGCTCATCGGAGCGACCGGCCTGGCCACCGAGGCGGCGCGCATCGCGCTCGAGGGGCGGCCCGATTTCGAGGTGTGGTCGTTCGCCGGGTACGGCCTCTCGTACCTGTTCCCGAGCAGCGTCGCCGCCGGCGCCCATCAGGTGGCTTGGATCTCCCACGCCCTGACGTTCGTGGCCTTCCTGGTGATGCTGCCGACCACCAAGCTCCGCCATGCCCTCACCTCGCCGACCAACATGGCGCTGGCGCTGCGGGACCGCCCCAAGGGGGCGATGCGGGAGATGCCGAATCTGCTGGAGGCCACCGACATCGAGACGGTCGGGGCCTCCCGGGTGGCGGAGTTCACCTGGAAGCAGCTGCTCGACACGGACGCCTGCACGGTCTGCGGGAGGTGCACCTCGGTGTGCCCTGCCAACCACACCGGCAAGCCGCTCGATCCCCGCGAGATCGTCCTCAAGCTGGGCGAGGTGGCCGCCGCCAGCGGGACGCCGGTGGTGTCCCCGACGGTCGGCGCCGACCGGGAGATCACGGTGACCTCCGACTCGGTGTTCGAGCGGATCACCGCCGCCGAGTTGTGGGCCTGCACCACCTGCCGGGCCTGCGACGAGGTCTGCCCGGTGGACATCGAGATCGTGGACAAGATCCTCGACATGCGCCGCTACCTGGCGCTGATGGAGGCCGACTTCCCCGAGCAGCTCGGGTCGGCGTTCATCTCCATGGAGAACTCGTCCAACCCCTACGGCATGAGCCAGCAGGACCGGGCCGCCTGGACGAAGGAGCTGGACTTCGAGGTGAAGGTGCTCGGCGAGCCCGGCGTGACGGCCGAGTACCTGTACTGGGTGGGGTGCGCCGGGTCGTTCGACGACCGGAACCGCAAGGTGACCGTGGCCACCGCCCGCCTGCTCCACGAGGCCGGCGTGGACTTCGGCATCCTCGGCCCCAGGGAGCTGTGCACCGGTGACCCGGCCCGGCGGGCCGGCAACGAGTACGTGTTCCAGCAACTGGCGCTGCAGAACATCGCGACGCTGGCCGAGGCCGGGGTCACCAAGGTGATCACCCAGTGCCCGCACTGCTTCAACACCCTGATGAACGAGTACCCGCAGTTCGGCGGCGAGTACGAGGTGATCCACCACAGCCAGATGCTGATGGGCCTGCTCGAGGAGGGGCGGATCACCCCCAGGCCGAACGGGGCGAAGGCCACCTACCACGACCCCTGCTACCTGGGACGCCACAACGACGAGTTCGATGCCCCGCGCGGCGTCCTCCGCTCCGTGGCCGGCGAGGTGGTGGAGATGGGCCGCAGCGGGGCCGACGCCTTCTGCTGTGGCGCCGGCGGCGCCCAGATGTGGATGGAGGAGCACGACGGCAAGAAGATCAGCATGGAGCGCACCGAGGAGGCCGTCGCCACCGGCGCGGAGCAGATCGCGACCGGGTGCCCGTTCTGCTACGTGATGCTGGACGACGGGGTGCGGGAACTCGGGGTGGAGGAGGAGGTGGCCGTCAAGGACATCGCCATGCTGCTCGCCGAGGGCCTCGACGACTGACACCGGCGCCGCTCAAGGAGCGCCTGCCCGATGCCGACATGGCAGGCATGCAGTGCGAACTCTGTGGCGAGAGCGCCGTCTCCCAGCGCGGCGACGCCTACCTCTGCGGCCGGTGTGCGCTCCGCGCCGACTGGGTGGACGTCGCCAGGTCGGTGCAGGGCGTGCCCGTGCGCCGGGCCGCGGCGGCCCCCCCGCCGCCGCCCCCGCAGGCGGCCGCGCCGGCGCCTCCCGCCGACCCCTTCTCCTAGACCCCGTACCCGCCGGGCCGCATCCCCGGCGCGCGACGTGTCGGGATCCCGTCGATGATCTCCGGCGGCTCCGACGCGGCCCGGCGCGTGTCGCCCCGGCCCCGGGGGCCTGCTGCCGGGCCCTCGTCCCCCCTCAGCCCTCGTCGGGCCGGAGCGAGGCGGCTGCGGCGGAGAACGCCGCCCGGGCGTCGGCGGTGCCGTCGGATGCGATCGCGGCGACCGCTCCGCCCAGCGCGTCGAGGAGATCGCCGGCCTCCGGGTCCCACGGCAGCACGCTGGCGGCCCCGGCGGGGGCGAACGCGGCGATCCGCGGGTCGGTGGCGACGGCGTCGTCGTAGGGGGCGAGCCGGGCCGGTACGGTGAAGCCCTCCAGGAACAGGTCGAACATGGGGGCGTCCCGCCCGGCGAACTCGGTCAGGAACACCCTCGCCGCCACCGGTTGGTCGGACGCCGAGGAGACCATGAACCCGTACACCTCGGCTGCCGCGGCCACGGCGTCGGACCCGGACGGGTAGAACGGCACGGCCGCCCACTCGGAAGGCCCGGGGTCGGCCGACGGCGGGCCGACCAGGAAGGCGGTCTGGCCCGAGGCGAAGGCGGCCTCGGCATCGGCGGCCGGCACCAGCGAGCCCAGCAGGGCCCTGGCGTCCAGGTAGTCGGCGGCGGCGAGGGCGCCGGCGGAGTCGAGGCCGACGTCGGCGGTGTCCCACCCCTCCTCGCTGTGGGCGTACCCGTACCCGCCGAAGGACCTCACGACCGCGAGCGCGGTCACCGGGTCGGACGGCAGCGCCAGGCACTGCCCGTCGTGCTCCGCGTCCTCGCAGATGCGGTCCAGGTCGGTGCCCTCCAGCGCCTCCTCGGGGACGAGCGCGGTGTTGGCGTACAGGCCGGGGGAGACGATCTCGAACGGGAGGCCCACCAGGTCGCCGTCGGGGGTGAAGGCTTCCAGCGCACCGGCCACGTACGCCTCGGGGTCGGGGATGGGGACCGCCACTACGGCGCCGTCGGCGGCCAGCGTCGCGGCGGCGCGGTGGCTGCCGTAGAAGACGTCCGGGCCTGCGCCGCCGGCGATGGCCTCGGCCGCCGCCGGGGTGATGGCGTCGAGGTCCTGCACCTCGATCTGCACCGGGATGCCGGTCGCCACCTCGAAGTCTGCGGCGTACCCCTCCAGGACGCCGGCGAGGCGGGCGTCGGCCCACACCACGAGCGGGGGGATCGGTGCGGTGGTCGTGGTGGTGGTCGTGGGTGCGGCGGTGGTGGAGCTGGTCGCCGGGACGGCCGTGGTGGTGGTGGCGTCCGGGACCGTGGTGGTGGGCTCGGCGGACTCCCCGCTGCTGCACGCGGCGGCGAGGAGGGCGAAGGCGAGGAGCGCGGCCCCTGCGGTCGTGCGTTGCATTGCGGCCTCCCTGGTCGGTCGCGGGCATCCGGGTGCGATCGCCCGGGAACGGGGGGATGGTACCCGCAATGCGCCGGAGCGCCTCCGGAAATGCCCGGGGCGGCAGGGCCCTCTGGCTAGCGTGACGCAGAGTCACCGGAGGTCACGCGACGTGGCGACAGAGACCGCGAGTTTCGGCGCGGGCAAACGGGAGGGGCACGACGCCTCTGCCTTCTATCGACGGCGCCTGCACACCGCCGCCGAGCCTGCCCCGCTGGGCGAGCCGGCGTCACCCCCCGAGGACGTCCTCGACACGTTCCACTGCGCCTCGTCGGAGGACATGGGCGTCCTCCCCGACAACACCGTGGCGCTCATGGTCACGTCGCCGCCGTACAACGTGGGCAAGGAGTACGACGACGACCTGAGCCAGGACGAGTACCTGGGGCTGCTCGCCAGGGTGCTGGAGGAGACCCACCGGGTCCTGGAGCCCGGCGGCAGGGTGGCGGTGAACGTCGCCAACCTGGGCCGCAAGCCCTACCTGCCGCTCAATCACATGGTGGCCGGCCTGCTGCGCGACCTGGGCTTCCTGCTGCGGGGCGAGATCGTGTGGCAGAAGGCACAGGGCGCCGGCGGTTCGTGCGCCTGGGGGTCGTGGCAGTCGGCCAAGAACCCCACGCTGCGCGACGTCCACGAGTACGTGCTGGTGGCCAGCAAGGGCAGCTACCGGCGGATGCGCATCGGGGAGGACAGCATCGACCGGGACGAGTTCCTCGCCGCCACGCTGTCGGTGTGGAACATCCCGCCCGCCTCCGCCCGACGGGTGGGCCACCCCGCCCCGTTCCCGGTGGAGTTGCCCCGGCGCCTGATCGAGCTGTACACGTTCCGGGGCGACCTGGTGCTGGACCCGTTCATGGGATCCGGCTCTGCGGCGGTGGCCGCGGTGGAGACCGGTCGCCACTTCGTCGGCTTCGACACGGTGCAGGGCTACCTCGACCTGGCCGCCCGGCGCGTCGCCGAGGCCCGCGTCGCCGCCGGGGCCTGACGGCCGGCCCACCCCCCGCGAGAATGGCCGCAGACGGCCGCCGGAGCGCGGGCGCGGAGAGGGTTCCCACATGAAGCTGATCGTGGTCGGCGCCGGAGGGGCCGCCCGGGCCCTGCTGCGCCGGATCGGCGAGGTGTGGGAGGTGGTGGTGGTCGACCCGGACGCCGGGCGCCTGCGCCGGATCGCCGCCGTCCGCCGGGTGCAGACCCTTCTGGGCGACGGCAGCCGGCGGGAGGTGCTCGACGAGGCCGGCCTCGCCGGGGCCGCCGCCGTGGTGGCCGCCCTCGACGACGACGACGCCAACCTCGAGGTGTGCCGGGTGGCAGGCGACAAGGCGATCGTCGCCGCCGCCGTGGCCGCCGAGCCGGAGCGCCTCGACGACTACCGCTTGCTGGGCGCTCACGCCTTCTCTCCCGACCGCCTCGCCGCCCGCCGGGTGCAGTCCCTGCTGGAGCATCGCACCGAGTTCTCCGCCTCCATCGCCGGCGGCCTCGCCGAGGGCCTCGACGTCCGGGTGGTGGCCGATTCGCCGGTGCGGGGCCAGCCGCTGCGAGACGTGACGGCCCACGACTGGCTGGTCGTGTCGGTGGTCCGGGACGGGCGGATGATCGTCCCCCACGGGGGCACGGTGCTGGAGACCGGCGACCTGGTGACGGTGATCGGCTCGGTGGAGGCGTACCCGGCCATCGTCGCCTCCTTCACCTCGGGGGTGGCACGGTTCCCCACCGACGTCGGGACGTCGGTGGGCGTCGCGCTCCGCTCGGCCGCCGACCTCGAGGCCGCGGTGGCCGAGGCCGCCGGCCTCGCAGCCACCAGCGCCGCCGAGTCGGTGACGCTGGTGCACGAGGCCGCCCCGCCGGGAGAGGACGGCCCGGCGCAGGAGTTGATCCGCACCGTGATCGGGTGGGACACCGACCTCCCGGTGCGGACCAGGGCCGTCACGGGCGATCCCGGCGACGCCCTGCTGGGGTGGCCCCGGGACGGGGCGATCGGGCTGGTGGTGGTGCCGTCCCGCGGCAAGCGGGGGCCGGTCGGCCGACGCCGGGTCGCCGCCGTGTGCCGTGCGGCCACCCGCAGGCGGCGGCCGGTGCTGTTCTCCCGCGGAGCCACCCGCTACCGGCGGATCGTGGTGCCCGCCCGCGACACCGGCGCCGGCTGGGCGGCGGCGAGGGCGGCCATCGACCTGGGCTCCCACACCGGGCTGCCGCTGACGGCGGTCGCGGTGGTGCCGCCGCTGTTCATCGCAGGCGACGAGGCCAGGGGCGAGGCGGCGCGGGCCGCCGCCCGCCTGCAGGACGAGGCGGCCGTGCAGGGGGTCTCGGTCCGGCCGGTGATCGAGCAGGGCAACCCGGTGCGGGTGCTCGAGCGGCACGTCGATCGCACCAGCCTGCTGGTGCTGGGCCTGAGCGGCCGCCGCTTCCGCACGCTCGCCCCCGGCATCACCGGCCACCTGGCCCGGCGGGCGGCGGGCTCGGTGCTGGTGGTCCCGGTGGAGCCGTGAGCGGCCAATCCGCCTCCGATCAGGCCGCCCTCGCCCTGGTGTTCATCGTGGCGGCGGCGTTCCTGCTGCCGCTGGTCGGCCGCCGGGCGCGGGTGCCCGCCGTGGTGCTGGAGATCCTCTTCGGCGTGCTCGTCGGCCCGGTGTTCGGCTGGGTGGAGGGGGCCGAGTTCCTCGATCGCCTGGCCGAGCTGGGGTTCTTCCTGCTGATGTTCCTCGCCGGCTTCGAGATCGACGTCCGCACCTTCTCCAGGCGGGGCCGCGACCAGGTGGTGACCGGCCTGGTGGTGTTCGCCCTCACCATGGGCGGGGCGGTGCTCGCCGCCGAGGTGCTGGGGCACGGGGTGTTCGTGGCCTTCGTGCTGGCCACCACCTCGGTGGGGCTGGTGGTGCCGACCCTCCGCAGCACCCGGCGGATGCAGACCCGGCTCGGCCAGTCGATCCTGGTGTCGGCGCTGCTGGCCGACTTCCTGACGCTGCTGGGTGTGACCGCGTACGCGCTGTGGGTCGATCGGGGCGCCGGCTTCCACCTGCTCGCCATCCCCGGGTTCTTCGGGGTGGCGGCCCTGGTGCTGCTGCTGTTGAAGTGGGTGGTGTGGTGGCGGCCGGAGTGGTTCGACCGCCTGTTCGAGATCGACGACCCCGAGGAGATCGGCACCCGGGCGTCGCTGGCGCTGATGCTGGTGTTCGTGGCGGTGTCGATCGCCTTCGGGATCGAGAAGATCCTCGGCGCCTTCCTGGCCGGCACGGTGTTCGCCATGGTGTTCCGCAACCGGACGGCGCTGGCGCGGCAGCTGAACGGCTTCTCCTACGGCTTCCTCATCCCCATCTTCTTCATCAACGTGGGCCTGCACTTCGACATGCACGCCCTCCGGGAGCCGGGGGCGGTCACCGGCATGCTGGTGCTGGTGGGCGCCGCCGTGGCGGTGAAACTGCTCCCGGCGCTGGTGCTGCTGTTCCGCCGGCTGAGCCTGCGAGAGTCGCTGGCGGCCGGGGCGCTGCTGTCGGCGCGGCTGAGCCTGATCATCGCCGTGGCCGAACTGGGGGTGCGGCTCGAGGTGATCGACCGGACGCTGGAGGCCAGCATCATCGTCCTCGCCGCGGTGACAGCCACCCTGGCCCCCATCGTGTTCAGGCTGCTCGCCCCTCCGCTCCCCGCCCGCGACGAGGCCGCCTGAGCGGTCGGCAGAGGGGCCCGACGGCTCGTTGCCGTGCTGAGGGGGGCCCCTGCCGCCCCGCGCGCGGCTCGGGTAGGCTCGGCCAGGTACCGGCTGGAACCAGTTCCAGCCTGGGTCGAGCACGGGAGGGCCCCGGTGGCCACCATCCAGGACGTCGCCCGCGCCGCCGGCGTGGGCGTGGGCACGGTGTCCCGGGTGCTCAACGGCAGCCCGCTCGTCAGCGACACCACCCGGGCCAGGGTCCAGGGGGTCATCGACGAACTGGGGTACCGGCCGTCGTCTCTGGCGAGGGCGCTCTCCCTGGGGAGATCGGCCACCGTCGCCGTCATCGTCCCGCACTTCACCCGGCCCTCCGCCGTGGAGCGGCTGCGGGGCCTGGCGGACGTGATCAAGGAGAGCGACTACGACCTGGTGCTCTTCGACGTGGAGACCTCCGACCAGCGCGAGCAGCGGTTCTCGATGGCCGCTCAGGCCGACCGGGCGGCGGGGCTGGTGATCGTGTCGTTGTCGGCGGACCCCGATGAGGTGGGACGCCTCGCCGGGGCCTCGGTGCCCGCCGTGTTCCTGGACCGGCACGTCGAGGGACTGCCCGACGTGCACATCGACGACCACGCCGGGGGCCGCATGGCCGCCGAGCACCTGCTGGGGCTCGGCCATCGGAGGGTGGCGTTCGTCGGGGACGACGACGAGGCGGGCTTCGGGTTCACCAGCAGCGACGACCGCCTGGCCGGCTACCGGGAGGCGCTGGAGGCGGCAGGCGCACCGCTGGACCCGACGCTGGTGCGGACCGGCCCGCCCAGCCGGGAGGCGGCCCACCGCCTCACCGCCGACCTCCTGGACCGTCCCGAGCCGCCGACGGCGGTGTTCGCGGTGTCCGACCTGCAGGCCTTCGGTGTGATCGAGGCCGCCAGGGAGCGCGGGCTCGACGTGCCCGGCGACCTGTCGGTGATGGGCTTCGACGACATCGACGTGTCGGCGTACCTGGGCCTCACCACCGTGCGGCAGCCGCTGTACCACTCGGGCCGCCTCGCCGCCGAGATGCTGCTGCATCTGCTGGACGACGCCGGCGCCGAGGTGGAGGGCGTGGCGCTGCCGGTGGAACTGGTGGTGAGGAAGACCACCGGCCCTCCCCGTTGAGGCGCCCGCTCAGATCCGCAGGAAGCCCACCTCGTAGTCGCGGCTGATCAGCACGTCGGCGCGGGTCTTGTGCTCGGAGATGATGCGGTGCTCGATCTCGAGCACCTCCTCGATGAACGGGTCGAAGTCCTCACGCGCCCGCTTCTGGCGGTGCTCCATGGTGTCCAGCCGATTGCGAGCGATGAACACCCGGCGGTCCACGTTGGACAGCAGGCTGGTGTAGGTGCCCTCGGCGATCACCACGCGGGCGTCTCCGAACTCGAGCCGTTCCTCGGTGATGCGGTCCTCTTCGTAGATCACGAGCGGCTTCACCATGGAGGCGGCGCCCTCCCGGGCCGCGGCGAGGTGCTCGTCGAGCAGGTCGAGGCGGACCTCGGTGGGGCCCACCCAGCACAGGTTGGCCCGCCGGGTCCGATCGTTGGTCTTCGGGGGGTGGACGAAGTAGTCGTCCTGCTGCAGGATCGCCGCCTCGATGCCGAGCGGCTCCAACGCCTCGGCGATGGCCTTGGCGGTCTCCGACTTCCCGCTGCCCGACTCGCCCGCAACCGTCAGGGTGGTGCGGCGGGCCCGGTCGCGGATCTCGGCAACCAGCCGCTCCACGATCATCTCGGCCGCCCGCCGGTGGTGCTCCTCGACGATGATGATGTCGCCCTTCACGGTCCCTCCGGGTCGATCGCCGTGCGGAGTATACGAACCGCCTGCGAGAGGCGGCCCGCTCAGCCGGCCGTCCGGGCGGGCACGATCTCCACGTCCACGGTGACCGCGTCCACCGCGCCGTCGCTCCCGACGCCGTCCCACCGCAGCCACGGCCCGGCGATGACGGAGCCGACGATCCGGTCCTTGCCGAGCCGCTTGGCCCGGTACATCAACTCGTCGGCCGCATCCACCATGGCGCCGACGGTGGTGGGCACGATGCGGAACGTGGCGATGCCGATGGACGAGGTGACCGGGGTCTCCTCGTCGCCCAGGGTCCGCCTGGCGCGCTGCAGCACCGCCGCCGCCTCCCGGGCGTCGGTGTCGGGGAGCAGCAGGGCGAACTCGTCGCCCCCGATGCGGCAGAACAGGTCGGTGCCCCGGATGGTCCGCATCACCCGGGCGGCCAGTTCCTCCAGGATCCGGTCTCCCGCCTGATGGCCCCGCCGGTCGTTGAGCTCCTTGAATCCGTCCAGATCGAGGTAGGCCACGCTGATCGGCTCTCCGCGCCGCTCGGCACGCAGCCGTTCCCGTTCGGCGGCCTCCTGGAAGGCGCGGCGGTTGAGCGCCCCGGTGAGCGGGTCGGTGGCCGCCGCCTCGGCATGGCCGGCCAGTGCGGCCCGCGCCCGGCCCGGCAGGACGGCGGCGGCCAGGAGCACCGCCAGCAGGGCGAGCGCGCTCCACGCCCCGGCGGCGTCGGGCCGGACGGCGAATGCGCCCCCTGCCGCAGCGACGGCCAGGGCGACGGCGTGGGCGACGGGGGCGCACCACCCGGTGACGGCCACCGGGAACACGGCGAGAGCCGACAGGAACACGGCCCGCCCGGCGGTGGCGTCGGCGGCGACGACGGCGGCCGCCGCCGCGGCGGCGGCCATGGTGACGAGGAAGGGGGAGCGGCCGCAGCCGCCCGGCTCGGGGGCGGTGCGCGGTGCCGCCCCGTCCGCCCCGGTCGTCTCCCTGCCCATGAATCCCATTGGTGTGATTCTCGGCCGCGCGGCGGCGTTCCTTGAGCCTTTCCGTGCGGAGGGGCGCTAGCCGCCTATGGGGCAGTCGCCGTCGCCGGGCGACCGCATGCGGTACGTGTCGATGAACTCGTCGACGCCCGCGGCGGTGTCGTAGGCCATCAGGCGCCGCCATGCGGTGGCCACGATCGGCGCCTCGAGGCCCTCCTGGGGGCTCACCACCACATGGGAGTCGTAGGCCGAGGCTGCGGCGATCAGCGCCTCCCGGTCGGCGGCGGGCAGGTCGGGGGAGTACCACAGCACGACCGCGCCGTAGTAGACGGCCGTGGCGGCGGCTTCGGTGGTGATCTCCTCGTCGAAGACGCCGCACGCCTGGGCGTCCTCGCGGTACTCGCCGCTGGTGGGCGTGGAGGTGCCGTACTCCACCGTCTGGCCCTCGGCCAGCGGGACGGCACGGATCTCCGGCACCACCGTGACCCCCTCCACCTCGGAGTCCGGCCAGAAGAACCACAGTGCGGCCGCCGTCACGCCGGCCCCGACCAGGGCCATGCGCGACCAGCGCTTCACGAGGGACATGCGCTGGTCCTTGCGTTGCTGGGCCATGGCGGCACGGCGGCGCTCCTCGCGCTGGCGGCGGCGTGCCTCCTCGCGCTGGGCGGCGACCCTGGCGCGGTCGGGATCGTGGCGGTTGCGGCGGCGCTTCTTCTTCTGCTGAGCCATGAGGACCACAGTGTACGTGAGCCGGGCGGTGCCCTTGCTTGCCGGCGGGCCCTTCCATACCCTGTCGGTGTGGAGCGGATCACCGTGGACCTCGGGAGGGAATGGCTGTCGGTCGCCGACATCTGCGACTACATGGCCGTGTCGACCTTCGTGGTCACGCGCCTCCTCCGTTCCGGCGACCTGCCCGGCATCAAGATGGGCAGGGAGTGGCGCGTGGCGGCGGCCGACTTCGAGGACTGGCTGAACGACGAGCGCTCCCGCAGCACGACCCGCCGGGCTCCCGGGCACTGACCGTGCCGCTGGCACCCGACCGCATCCACCGGCCCGACACGGGCGACGCCCCCGCCACCGACCGCGGGTGGCAGGTGGTGGTCTGGAACGACCCGGTGAACCTGATGTCGTACGTGGTGTACGTGCTCCGCAAGCTCTTCGGGCACTCGCTCGAGGAAGCCACCCGGCTGATGCTGGCCGTGCACCACGAGGGGCGGGCGGTCGTGGCGCACGGTCCGCTCGAGAAGGCCGAGTCCGATTGCCACCGGCTCCATCACCACGGCCTCTGGGCCACGCTGGAGCGGCTGTGACCTACCCGTTCGCCAACGTGGCCGGCGGCGTCGCCGTGCTGCTCGCCCCCGCCGAGCGGGAGGTGCTGCTGGCGGTCCCGATCCTGCTGCGGAGCCGCTCCGGAGACGCCGACGGCGCCCCGGCGTGGGCCCGGCTCCGCGCTGCGGGCCACCTCGACGACCCCGAGGCCGCTGCCCGCTTCGCCGACCTCACGGCCGGGATGCTCGCCGGTGCCCAGGCCGACGACCTCGACCGCTTCGAGGAGACCCTCGACGACGAGGTGCTGGACACCGCGTCGGCGGAGTGCTGGATGCGCGCCATCGGCGAGGCCCGGCTGCTGGTGGCGGCCCGGCTCGGCATCGAGGAGGACGGCTGGGAGGACGATGCCGGCGAGCAGGACCTGGTGGAGATGACCGTGCTGCGGGTGCTCGGCTATCTGCAGGAGGGCCTGGTGGCCGCGCTCTCCGAGCGCATCTGAGGCGCCGTCCCTAGGCTCGGGGTGGACTCCGAAGGGAGGGATTGCGTGCTCGACCGCTCCACCGTCGACCGCCTCCGCTCGGCCGACACCGCCGGCGCCCCCGTCCTGTCCGTCTACCTCGGCGTGCCCACCGACGTGGCTGCCTTCCGGGGGCTCCCCGCTCGATTGAAGGCGGCGCTCCGCCCGGTGAGGGAGCAGCTCGCCGCCGGATGGTTCGACGCCGGGGCGATGGCTGCACTGGAGGCCGACCTCGACGCCGTTGCCCTGCTGCTCGAACGGGCGCCCGAGGCACGGGGCGGGTCGCTGGCGCTGTTCGTCTGCGGGGAGGCCGGGCTGGCAGAGGCCGTGCCGCTGCCGGGACCGGTGCGCGACCGGGCGGTGGCCGACCGGGCGCCGTACCTGGGCCCGATCGAGGCGATGCTGGCCCACTACCGGCGGTACTGCGCGGTGGTGGTGGACCGCCGGATCGCCTCCATCTACCGCTTCTCCCAGGGCCGGCTGCGGGCGTGGGAGCAACTGGGCGAGGAGGAGGTTCGCAAGGACAACTACGGGGGCTTCGACGGGCGCGAGGAGCAGGCCGTCCGGGCCCGGGCCGAGACGGTGGCCAGGCGGCTGTTCCGGTCCACCGCCGACCGCCTCGCCGGCCTGCTGCGGGACGGGCGCTTCGACCTGGTGGTGCTCGGCGGGAACCCGGCCAACGTCCGGGGCCTGGAGGCCGAACTGGCTCCGGAGGTGCGGTCGGTCCTGGCCGGGACGTTCACGCTGGATCCGGGCACGGCGACGCCGGCGGACGTGCTGGCCCGCTGCACCGAGACCACCGAGGCCTACGAGCGTGCCGCGGCGGCCGCCGAGGTGGCGTCGCTCCTCGACACTGCGGCGGCCGGAGGGCGGGCCGTCACCGGCATCGAAGGGGTGCTCGCCGCCGTCAACCAGCGGGCCGTCGCCCTGCTGGTGGTCGCCGCGACCGGGACCACTCCCGGCGTGGCGTGCTCCGAGTGCGGCTGGCTGGGACGGCGCGGCGGCCTGTGCGGCTACTGCGGCGAGGCGACCGTCGTGGTGCCGGACCTGATCGACCGGATGGCCGAGCGTGTCCGCTCCGACGGGGGCGAGGTGGTGTACGCGCTGGGTGACACCCCGCTGCAGGACGACCAGGTGGGCGCCCGTCTCAGGTTCGAGGTGACCGTGGGCCGGTGAGCCCGTCGAATCGTTCAATGGCCGGCGGCCGCCGGTCGATACAACATCGATGTTCACGCGCTCCACCAGAGTGGGCAGGCCGCGCTCCGGGCGGCCCCGCTCCCGACGGACCCGGCTGGCCGCCATCGCGCTCGGCTCGGGTGTGGTCATGGTGCTGGTGTTCGCCCTGGTGTTCTCGATCGCCTTCGGCACCCGCAAGGTCTCCGCCCATGCCGAGGCGCTCCACAGCGCCGACGAGGCGCTCCGCGCCGCCACCGTCGCCCGCGCCCAGGCCGGGATGGCCGCCCACCTGATCATCCTCCAGGAGGGTTTCGGCTTCGACGCGGCCGAGGGCATCGACATCGCCCTCGGCGAGGCCAACACCGCCGTTTTCGACCTCCAGGCCAGCCTCGACGAGTTGGACGGACAGACCGGCGGGCTCGACGGGAGGCTCGCCGCCGCCGCCGCCGACTTCTCGGACTCCGTCGCCGGTATCACCACCGCCGTGGTCGGCGCCGACGTGGACGCCGCCGAGGCCTACGGCGCCTCCCTCGACGAGGCCTTCCGGGTGCTCACCGGGGCGGTGGTGGTGGAGCGCGACTATCAGGCGTCGCAGGTGGCGGCCGCCAACCAGACCATGGGCCGGGTCGGCGACCTGGTGCGCTTCCTGGTGGCGTTCCTGGTGCCGACCGCCGTGATCCTGCTGTACCGGGAGCTGTCGCAGCGCCAGCAGCGCCAGTCGGAACTGGAGGTGCGCCTGAGGTCCGAGCAGGAGCTGGGGAAGGCCAGGGACGAGTTCGTCGCCAACGCCAGCCACGAGCTGCGCACGCCGCTCACCGCCGTCTTCGGCCTCGCCCACATCCTGGAGGAGGACCCGGAGGTGGCGGCTTCGGAGACCGCGTCCGAGATGGTCGGCATGATCATCAGCGAGACCCACGACCTGTCCCGCATGGTGGACGACCTGCTCACCACGGCCCGCCTCGACGCCGGGGCCCTCCATTTCCAGTTCGAGGACATCGGGGTGCTGGAAGAGGTGCGGGAGGTGGTGGACCCCATGGCGAGAGCCGGCACCGAACTGGGGGTGGACGTGCACCCCGCCGTGGTGCGGGCGGACCGGCTGCGGCTGCGCCAGGTGATCCGCAACCTGCTCTCCAACGCGGCCAAGTACGGCGGTGCCGACATCCGGCTCATCGGCCGGGTGGAATCCGGCTGGTACGAACTGGTCGTCGCCGACGACGGCGAGGGCGTCCCCACCGAGATCGAGAGCCGCCTGTTCCAGCGCTTCCTGCACCACGGCGACGTGCCGCTGGTACTGGGGAGTGTGGGCCTGGGACTGTCGATCGTCCAGGCCCTCGCCGAAGGCATGGGCGGAGCGGTCTGGTACGAGCGTGACGGCGGCTGGACCAAGTTCGTGGTGCGGGTGCCGCTGGCGAAGGCCCGCTCCGAGAGCCGGTTCCGCGAGGCCGATCTGACGCGCTCCCGCGCCCGCCTGCAGAGCCCGGGTGGTGTGGAGGACCCCGTCGCGGCGGTTCCCGCAGGCGCCGCACCCGAGCCGCCTCCGATCCCCGCCCTGAGCGGCGCCGACGCCGGCCTCGGGGCCTTCGCCGCGGCGGAGCAACTCCGCCGTCTGGGTGCCCGCAAGCGGTGAGCGCCGCGGCGCACCGCGCCGGCGGTCGATTCGTGCCGATCTCCTCGCAGAACCGCGCAAGCCGCGGCCGCAACCTTCCGATGGTCCGGGGATGATGGGACGACGCGCGCGTCCCCCGCACGCCCCTTCAGGCAGGCGCGACGGGGCTGTGAATCGGGGGGTGACGAGTCCTCCCGTGGCTCGCGGAACCATCACGCCCTCCCCGCGCGTCGGTGCCGATGACACGACCATGGGTGCAGCGGGGAACCGGCCGTTCGAGCAGTATCGCCGCGGCGTCGCCGCGCGCCGACGCCGCCACTCCCGGCCGGGCCGCCTGCTCGCCGCGGCCGCGGGGTTGCTGGTGGCCGCCGGGGTCGTGATGGCGCCGTTCCTGATGCGGGCCTCGGAGGCCCTGTCCGTGCCGGACGCCGTCATGCTGTTCTCGACCAGGGACGACGTCGGGTCGAGCGGCATCCCCGGCCTCGCTTCCTGGAACGACGGCTCGGTGCTCATGTTCGGGGAGCCGGGGGCGCAGTGGGACCCGCCGCTCACCGCGGGCACGTTCGGCCTCGGCACCGACCTGGAGACGCTCGGCGCCGACGACGTCGCAGGGGTGCACCTGGTCACCAGGACGGTCACGGTGGGGTCGGCGCCGTCGGTGGCCCTGCAGCCCGGCGACCTTCTGTTCTCGCTCGACGGCGACCGCACGCTGACCAGCCTCACCACCGTCACGGTCCAGCGCAACGACGTGGTGCTGCTGCGCCCGGCCACCCCCGGCGACTACACATCGGGGACCCTGTCGGTGCTGCTGGACGATCCGCTCGGCGCCGAACTGCGCGGCCTCACCCTGGTCGAGGTGGGGACCACGGTCGGCGACGTCCCGCTGGCTGCGGGGGAGTTCCTCCTCGCCCGCGCCGGCGGGTCCGAGGACGAGGACGTGTACCGCTACGTCCCGACGGGGACCGGGGAGGGGACGACGTCCGGAGCCTGGTCGGTGCTCCTGACGGGCGAGGAGATGGGCATCCAGGCGCAACTCCACGGTCTCGACCTGATCGAGGAGGGTTCCGGGGGGTCCCTGACCGCCGGTTCGCTGGTCGTGACCCTCGACGCATCCGACTCGATCGGGTCCGGCGACGTGCTGCCGGTGCAGGCCTCCGACGTGGCCGTGCTCCACGTCACCGGGTCCGGGCCGGCCACCACCACCGCCGACCTGCTGTTCGACGGCTCCGACGTCGGCATCTCGAACGCGCTCGACGCGGTGTACGTCGACGGCAACCACCCGCCGTCGCTCGACCAGGACCACGGGGACCGCACCGACGCCGAAGGAGCCGCCGTCTCGCTGGCCAACCCTGCGACCGACCTGGACGGCGACCCGCTCACCTGGTCGGCCACCGGCCTGCCGCCGGGCCTGTCGATCGACCCCGGCAGCGGCCTCGTGTCGGGGACGATCCCGTACACGGCGTCCGGGGGGTCGCCGTACACGGTGGAGATCCGGGTCGAGGACCCCGCCGGAGCCGCCGACACCGACGCGTTCACCTGGGCGGTCACCGACGTCAACGGCGTGCCATCCGTCGACGACCCCGGCGCGCAGTCGGGAGCGGAGGGCGATGTCGTGTCGGTGGTGGTGGCCGCCACCGATCCCGACGGCGACGGCCTCACCTGGTCTGCGATTGGCCTGCCCGACGGCCTCGGGATCGACCCGGCATCGGGTGAGGTCTCCGGCACCATCGGCTACGACGCGGCTGCGGGCTCGCCGTTCACCGTCGAGGTGACCGCCACGGACGACGGATCGCCTCCCGCCGCCGGGTCCGTCACCTTCTCCTGGTCGGTGGCAGACACCAACCGCCCGCCGTCCTTCGGGTACGACCTCTCCGATCGAGTCGACGTGGAGGGCGGCGTGGTGTGGCTGCCGACGCCGGCGTCCGATCCCGATGGGGACTCCCTGACCTGGTCGGCCGCGGGCCTGCCCCCCGGTCTGGTGATCGACCCGGGCACCGGCGTGATCTCCGGCACGGTCGCTGCCGGCTCCTCGGCGGGGTCGCCCTACCCGGCGGAAGTGCGCGTCGAGGACCCGGCCGGCCTGTTCGTCACCGATGCCTTCTCCTGGTCGGTGCTCGAGGGCGTGGTCACCTTCCAGCAGGGGACGGACGGGTACACCGGGAACGAGGACACCCTGGTCTACGAGGGCGCCCCCACCACGGCGTACGGCGCCGAGGACTACGTCCGGGTGGACGCCGACTGGGTGACACCCGGCGGCGGCGCCACCCAGGGGTTGATCCGCTTCGGAGGGTTGGTGGGCACCGGCCCCGGGCAGATCCCCCCCGGCTCCACCATCGGGGCGGCCACGCTCCAGGTGTTCGTGACCAACACCAGCCCCGGGGAGGTGGCCCTCCACCGGGTCCTGGCCCCGTGGAGCGAGGCGTCCACCTGGAACTCGCTCGGGGCCGGCATCCAGGCCGACGGCGCCGAGGGCGCCGTCGCTGCCGATGCGGTGTTCATCGACACGTCCACCCCGGGGCAGGTGTCGATCACCGGCCTCGCCGCCTCCGTCCAGGCGTGGGCCGACGGCTCGATCAACCGCGGCTGGGTGCTGTACCCGAGCAGCCCCACCGGGTGGCAGTTCAGTTCCTCGGAGTACGTCACCGTGTCGCAGCGCCCCCGGCTGGTCGTGTCGTTCACCCCCAACGCGGCCCCGGTGTTCGGCCAGGACCTCGGCGACCGCACCGACCCGGAGGGCACGACGGTGAACCTGTCGGCGGCGGCGTCCGATCCCGAGGGCCACGCCGTCGTCTACGCGGCAACCGGCCTGCCGGACGGCCTGGCCATCGACACCGGGACGGGACTGATCACCGGGACCATCACCTTCGACGCTGCGGCCGGGTCGCCGCTGGCGGTGCAGATCACCGCCACCGACGAGTACGGCGCAGCGTCCACCGACACGTTCACCTGGACGGTGCAGGACCTCAACCGACCGCCCTCGGTGGCGAACCCGGGCGACCGCTCCAACACCGAGGGCGATCCGGTCACGTTCGCGGTCGGCGGCTCCGACCCCGACGGCGACACGCTCACCTGGACGGCCACCGGCCTGCCCGACGGCCTCTCGATCGATCCCGGCACCGGAGTCGTGTCGGGCACCCTGTCCTACGCCTCCCAGGGCGTTCACGCGGTGACGGTGCGCGCCACCGACGACGGCGCCCCCGGGTTGTGGGACGAGGTCGCGTTCACGTGGGACGTCGAGAACGTGAACCGTGCCCCGGTGGTGGCCGACCCCGGCGCGCAATCGGTCTCGGAGGGCGCCGCCGTCTCCCTCGTCGTCACCGCCGTTGATCCCGACGGCGACGGGATCACCTGGTCGGCGGCCGGCCTGCCGGACGGCCTGTCGATCGACCCATCGACCGGGGAGGTCTCGGGCACGGTCGGCTTCGACGCCTCGCCGTCGTCGCCGTTCACGTCCACCATCACCGCCACCGACGACGGGTCGCCTGCGCAGGCCGGGGCCGTCGTGGTCCCGTGGACGGTCGCCGACACCAACCGGCCCCCGGTGGTGGCCGCCCCGGGCGACCGGACCGACGTCGAAGGCGACCTCGTGGTGCTGCCGATCACCGGCTCCGACCCCGATGGTGACGCCATCGCCTGGTCGGCGAGCGGTCTGCCGGACGGCCTGTCGATCGACCCGGACTCGGGCACGATCTCGGGGGTCCTCACCTTCGATGCCGCCGCCGGGTCCCCCTACGGCGTGATCGTGACCGCCACCGACGCCGGCACTCCGGTGCAGTCCTCCGACGTCTCCTTCACCTGGACCGTGGACGACGCCAACCGGCCGCCCGCCGTCACCTCGCCGGGCGATCAGGCCGACGACGAGGGTGCGGTCGTCTCGCTCGCGATGGCCGGCTCCGATCCCGACGGCGACGGTCTCACGTGGTCGGCGGCCGGCCTGCCGCCCGGCCTGTCCATCGACCCGGCCACCGGGCAGATCTCGGGGACGATCACGTACGAGGGCGCCGGCCTCTACCCGGTCACCGTGCGCGCCACCGACGACGGCGCCGGCAACCTCTACGACGAGGAGACGTTCACCTGGGACGTGGCCGACGTCAACCGGCCGCCGGCGGTCTCCGATCCCGGAGCGCAGATCACCGCCGAGGGTGAGATGGTGGTGCTGGCGGTGTCCGCTACCGACCCCGACGGTGACGGACTCGGCTGGTCCGCCGCCGGCCTTCCCCCGGGGCTGGCGATCGACCCCGTGACGGGCCAGATCACCGGTGACATCACGTACGACGCTTCGGTGGGATCCCCCTACACGGTGACCGTCACCGCAGCCGACGACGGGACCCCGGCCCAGGCCGGTCAGGTGGTCTTCGCCTGGACCGTGACCGACGTGAACCTCGCCCCATCGGTCGCCGACCCCGGCCCGCAAGTGTCCAGCACCGGCGAGGCCGTGACCCTGGCGCTCACGGCCGTCGACCCGGAGGGCGGCACGATCACCTGGTCGGCGACCGGCCTGCCCGACGGGCTCTCCATCGACCCCGTCACCGGCGTCGTCTCCGGCACCGTGACCGCCCCGTTCGGCTCGGTCTTCACCGCCGAGGTGTCGGCCACCGACGACGGGACGCCCCCCGCCAGCGGCACGGTGGGGTTCACCTGGGCGGTCGCCGGCGACCTGGACGTCTCCAAGGTGTCGGATGCCGGCGGCGCGGCGGCGATGGGCCAGACGATCACCTACACCGTCACCGTCGACAACCCCGGTCCCGCGGCGCACACCGGCGTGGTGGTGGCCGACCCGCTCCCGGCGGGGACCACCTGGGTCTCGACGGAGGTGACGGCACCCGTCGACGGAGCGACCGGCACCCTCGGGGACGGTTGGGAGACCCAGGACTACAGCGGATCGACCGGGACCATCCCGTGGCTCGGTCCGTGGGTGGAGACCAACGACGACGGGTCGCCGGGCGGCGGCAAGATCCACCTGCACCGCCACGACGGGGTGTGGCTCATCGAACTGGAACAGGGCGAGAAGTGGATCACCCGTACCGCCGACCTGTCGGGATACTCCGCAGCGACGCTGTCGTATCGGTTCCGGCGTCACGACCTCAAGGACGCCGGCGACATCGTGGTGGTGGAGGTGTCGGGGGACGGTTCGTCGTGGACCGAGGTCGCCCGCCACGTCGGGCCGGGCAACGACGTCTGGCAGGTCAGGGCGCCCATCGACATCTCCGAGCACCTCTCGGCGACGACCTCCATCCGGTTCCGGTCACTGGCGTCCCACGACGGGGGCGAACTGCGGGTGGATTGGGTCGAGATCACGGCCGACGAACGGGTGCCCGCCGCGGCGCCCGGAGGCGCTCCGCCGACGCTCGCCTCCGGGCTCACGCTGCTGCCGGGGGAGTCGATGACGGCCACCGTCGTCGTGGCGGTGGACGACCCGCTGGATCGATCGATCCTGTCCATCGAGAACACGGCCACGGTGACGAGCGACCAGCAGGTCACCGACGAAGCGTCGTCCACCTCGGATGCGGTGAACCACGAGCCGCGGTTCGACCTGGAACGCACCGATCGCACCGATGCGGAGGGCGCGGCGATCTCCCTCGACAACCCGGCGACCGATCCCAACGGCGGCCCCCTCACCTGGTCGGCGAGCGGCCTGCCGTACGGCCTGTCGATCGACCCGGCGACCGGTGAGATCACGGGGACGATCTCCTACGACGCTGCGGCGGGCTCGCCCTTCGCCACCGTGGTGACGGTGACCGACGACGGCAGCCCGGCCCTGGAGGATCAGGTGGCGTTCACCTGGACCGTCACCGAGACCAACCGGGCGCCGATCGTCGACCCGATCCCCGACCGGGCATCCGACGAGGGCGCGACGGTCCTCGTCGTGCCCGTGGGCAGCGACCCCGACGGCCACGGCCTGACCTGGTCGGCGGCCGGCCTTCCCCCGGGCGTGTCGGTCGACCCGGTCTCCGGCGCGGTCGCGGGCACGATCGGCTTCGACGCGGCGGAGGCATCGCCGTACGAGGTGACCGTGCGGGCCACCGACGACGGGACGCCGGTGCTGTGGGCCGAGGCCGCCTTCACCTGGGACGTGGCCGACGTCAACCGCCCGCCGTCGATCACCCCGCCCGGCGACCGCTCCTCGGCCGAGGGAGCAGCCGTCTCCTGGGTGCTCGAGGCGTCCGACCCCGACCCCGACACGCTCACCTGGTCGGCAGCCGGCCTGCCCCCGGGCGTGTCGATCGACCCGGCGACCGGGGCGATCTCCGGGACGATCACCTTCGACGCCTCGCCGGGGTCCCCGTACACGGTGACGGTGGCGGTGACCGACGACCGGGAGCCGGTCCTGACCGATCAGGCCGTGTTCACCTGGACGGTCGCCGACACCAACCGGGCTCCGATCGTCGACGAGATCGGCGACCGTTCCGACGACGAGGGGGCGGTGGTGGTGGCGTCGGCCGCGGCCACCGACCCCGACGGCGACGCCCTCACCTGGTCGGCCACCGGGCTGCCGCCGGGAGTCTCCATCGCCCCCTCCGGTGGGGCGATCACCGGTGTGGCGGGCACACCCGGCGTGTTCGCCGTCACCATCACCGCCACCGACGACGGCTCGCCGAACCTGGGCGCCTCGGTCGGGTTCACGTGGACGGTCGTGGCCGCCCAGCCGGAGGCGCCGGTGGTGGAGCCGCTCGACGATCGGGAGGGCCTCGTCGGCGACGAGGTCGACTTCCAGGCCGCCGCCTCCTCGCCCGACGGTGAGGTGCTCACCTGGTCGGCGTCGGGCTTGCCCGACGGCATCTCGGTGGAGGAGGCGACGGGGCAGGTGCAGGGGACCCTGGAGGCCGCAGGCGTCTTCGATGTCGAGGTCACGGTCTCCGACGGCCGCGGCCTCACCGGGTCGGCCGGGTTCACCTGGACGGTGGGCGAGGGCCTCCTCGTGGACGAGCCCCCGCGCGCCGCGGACGACGTCGTCACGGCCTCCGTCGGGGACCTCGACGGCGGCCGCCTCGTGATCGAGGTGACCGGCAACGACATCGACCCGGAGGGTGGGGCCTTGCGGGTGGTGTGGGCCGGCCGGCCGGACGCGGGCACGGTCGAGATCGTCGATGCGGGCGCGGTGGGGTTCACCCCGCCGTCCGGCTGGAGCGGGACCGCCACGTTCTCGTACCGGGTGGCCGACGAGCCCGGCAACACGGCCACCGCCGACGTGACGGTGACGCTCCGGCCCGACCTGCTGGCCGGCGGCGGAGGGAGCGCCCTGCTGTGGTCGCCGCCCGAGGAGGCCCGCCCGACGGCGGTGCTCGGCACCGTGCGGCCTGCGGAGGCGCAGCTCGTGGTCGGGAGCATCGTGCAATCCCTCCACGTGCTGCGGATGCCGCTGGCACTGCTCGGCGGCGCCGTGATCTGGTCGCTGCTGCTGGGAGGGGCCCTCAACCTGACGGTGCTGCTCCGGGGAGGCCTGCCGTTCATCGCGAGGAGGGCGACCATCCCGATGGCGGTGGTGCTGGCCGGCCATGGGCAGAAGGTCCCGGCCCACGCCGAGCCCGGCGGAGGAGAGGTGATCCACCGCTTCCTGGCCACCGACGACGGGATCGCCGGCACCGGCAAGGTCGTCGAGGTGGACGGTGTCGAGTGGGCGCAGGTGGAGACTCCTGCCGGACGCGGCTGGGTGGAGGCGGTGCACCTCACCGAGGACCTGGACCGGGAGACGTTCGCCGACGACCGGCGTCCGGTGGCCCTGCTGGAGGAACTGGTGGGCACGCTGCGGGACGGCGGGCCCCTCGACGGGTTGGTGTCCCGCCATGGGCTGTGGGTGTCGCACCACGGGGCACCCGTCCACTTCCCGCCTGAGCGTCTGACGGGCCTCTGCCGGTCGCCGCAGACGGCGCTCTGGGCAGGCCGCCACGGTGCCGACCCCGATGTGCGCGGCACGTTCGCCGAGGTGGTGGCGGCCGGGATCGTGGCGGCCTGGGACCGGCCGGGGAGGCTGCTGACGACGGACCGGACCTCGATGCCGTCCACCGTGGTCCCCGTGGAGTACACCAACCTGCACGCCGTCTCCATCGGCGCCGACCTCACCGGCAGGGCCCGGCTCGACCAGGTGGCCTGGATGCTGCACTTCTCCTACGAGGACGGCCGTCCCCGCGTGATCGCGATCACCAAGGAGGGCTGACCGGGGGCGGTAGGGTGGCGGCCTGATGGAAGCCACCGTCGCCCTCGTCCTCGCCGCCGGCGCCTCGCGCCGGCTCGGCCGCGCCAAGCAGTTGATCGACTGGCACGGGGTGCCGCTGCTGCAGCGGGTCGTCGAGGCCGCCGCAGCGTGGCCGGTGGAAGCCGTCACCGTCGTGCTCGGCGCTCACGAGGAGGAGATCCTCGGGGCGGTGGAGTTCGGCGACGCGATCGTGGTGGTCAACCCGGAGTGGGAGGAGGGGATCGCCTCGTCGCTGCGGGTGGGGCTCGATGCGATCGGGCGCGACTCGCACCTGCGCCGGGCGTTCGTGGTGCTCGCCGACCAGCCCTTCATCCCCGCCGACGTCCCCCCGGGCCTGCTCGACGGCATGGACCGCTCCGGCAAGCCGGCGGTGGTGCCCAAGTACCGCTACCAGCGCGGCAACCCGGTGCTGGTGGACCGTTTCCTCTGGCCCCGGCTGATGAGCCTCGAGGGCGACGCCGGCGCCGCCCGGCTGCTGCAGGCGCACCCCGAGTGGGTGCACGAGGTGCGGTTCGACCACCCGGCGCCCCGGGACATCGACACGGAGCAGGATCTGGGCGATCTGCTGGGAGGCAGGTAGCCGGCCGCCGCCCCCTGGCGAGGCCTCGGGCACGTCCGGTATGCTGCTGCGCCATCGGGCCACGGGTGGCCGGCCGCTGCGAATCGAGAGGACGCGATGGGATCGATCGACACCATCGAGGGGATCGGCGTCAAGAACGCCACGAGGCTCCGCAAGCACCGCATCCGCACCACCGAGGCGCTGTTGAAGAAGGGCGCCACCCGCGCCGGCCGCCGCGCCATCGCCGCCGCCACCGGCCTCACCACCACCCAGATCCTCGAGTGGGTGAACCGCGCCGACCTGATGCGGGTGAAGGGCATCGGTGAGGAGTACTCCGATCTGCTCGAGGCCGCAGGGGTGGACACCGTCAAGGAGCTCCGCAACCGCAACCCCGAGAACCTGCTGGCCAAGATGACCGAGCTCAACCGGCGCAAGCGCCTGGTGCGGCGCCTGCCGACCCTCCCCATGGTGGAGCGCTGGGTGGCCCACGCCGCCGCACTGGACCCGATGGTCAGTCACTGAGGCCGTACCGGCCCCTGGGAGCGGCCGCCGGGGTACTAACGTCTCCTCCGCACCCTCTTGGAGCCCCATGCCCCCGCTGGATCACGCGACCCCGAAAGGCGACGACTCCTTGCTGATCGTCCTTCGCCCCGACGCCACCGACCAGGACATCGACCACATCGTCGGGCGCCTGCGGGAGATCGGCGCCGACGCCCACGTCTCGCGGGGCAAGACCAGGACGATCATCGGAGCCGTCGGCGACCGCATCCGGATCCAGCAGCTGCCGTGGGAGGCGTTCCCCGGGGTGGACCGCACGGTGCCGGTGCTCAAGCCGTTCAAGTTCGTCAGCCGTGAGTTCCAGGCCGCCGACTCGGTGGTGGACGTCGGCGGGGTGGAGGTCGGCGGCGGCCACGTCACCGTGATCGCCGGGCCGTGCGCCGTCGAGGACCGGGAGCAGTTGTTCTCCGCGGCCTCTGCGGTGAAGAAGGCCGGCGCCGCCATCCTGCGGGGCGACGCCTTCAAGCCGAGGACGTCCCCCTACTCGTTCCAGGGCCTGGAGGAGCGGGGCCTCGAACTGCTCGCCGAGGCCCGCGAGGAGTTCGAGATGCCGTTCGTGGCCGAGGTGCTCGACCCTCGCCGGGTGACCCTGGTGTCGGAGTACGCCGACATGATCCGCATCGGCGCCCGCAACATGGCCAACTTCACCCTGCTCGCCGAGGTGGGGCGCCAGGACAAGCCGGTGCTGCTGAAACGGGGCATGAGCGCCACCATCGAGGAGTGGCTGCACGCCGCCGAGTACGTCTACAAGGAGGGCAACCATCAGGTGGTCCTCTGTGAGCGCGGTATCCGCACCTTCGAGGACCAGACCCGCAACACGCTGGACATCGCCGCCGTGCCGGTGCTGCACCGCCTCAGCCACCTGCCGGTGGTGGTGGACCCGTCCCACAGCGGCGGGCGCCGCGACCTGGTGGCGCCGCTCACCAGGGCCGCGGTGGCGGTGGGCGCCGACGGCGTGCTCATCGACGTCCACCCGGCGCCGGAGACGGCGCTCGTGGACGGTGCGCAGGCCATCCTTCCGCACGAATTCGAGGGCCTGATGGATCAGGTGCGGGCCCTCGCCGCCGCACTCGGGCGCGACGTGATCGGCTAGGCCGGTTCCTCGAGAACGAAGGCGAACATCCGCTCGGCCTCGATGCGGGCATACACCGCATCGGCGGTCCAGGTCTCCCACTCGGGGCCGTAGGTCTCGATGCACACCTCCCGGAATCCCTCCCACCCGGGGGCGGCGACGTCGACGACCCCTGCCGTGCCGTGCACCGTGACGCCGAACGGCTCCCCCTGCAGGTGCACGGCGCTCACCGCCGGGCGCTCGGCGAGGTGCCGCATCAACAGCGACGACGGGGCCGAGCCGAACACGAAGGCACCCCGGTAGAAGAAGCCGTCCACCGGGCGGGCCAGGGGGCGGCCGTCCCGGGTGGTCGTGGCGACGGTGAGGAGGCACATGCCCTGGAGGCGCTCGGCCAGGTCGGCGGCGTCGGGCCTCCGCTCCGGCGTGTGGATCGATGCCAGGTGGGTCCCGGCGGCGGCGTAGGAACGATCCAGCAGCGCCTGGAGGCGGCCGAGGTCGCCGGGCGTCTCCCTCATGACCGGTGGGCGTCGAGCAGACGCAACAGGCCGGCGGCGCCCACCTCGATCCCCACCGGGATGGCCCGCTCGTCGAGATCGAAGGTGGCGGAGTGCAGGTCCACCCGCCGGTCGGGGAGTGCGGTCCCGAGGCGGATCAGGGCCCCCGGCGCCTCCTCGAGGTACCAGGCGAAGTCCTCGGCGCCCAGGCTCTGGTGCGTGGGCAGCACACCGCCGGGGCCCAGCGCCTCGGTGGCGGCCTCCGTGATCGTGTCGATGACGGCGGCGTCGTTCACCACCGGCGGGGCCCCCCGCTCGTAGACGACGGTGGCGGCGGCGCCGAACGGGGCGACGATCTCGTGCACGAGGCGCTCCACCAACGGCGGCAGCCCCCTCCAGAACGCGAGGTCGAACAGGCGCACGGTGCCGCCCAGGTCCACCCGGGCCGGGATGACGTTCTCGGTGGTGCCGCCCGACATCCACCCGAACACCACCACCAGGGCGCTGCGGGGATCGTGCACGCGGCGGAGGTGGGCCGGCAGGTCGACGACGAGGCGGGCTGCGGCCTGCAGCAGGTCCACGGTCTGATGGGGCCGGCTGGTGTGGCCGCCGGGGCCTTCGAGGGTCACCTTGAGCCGGTCGGACGCCCCGGTGATGGCGTCCGCCCGCAGGCCCACCGACCCCGGGGGGATCGAGGGGTCCACGTGGAAGGCGAGGATGGCCCGGACGCCGTCCATCACGCCCTCGGCGACCATCGCCTCGGCCCCGCCCGGGATCGTCTCCTCGGCGGGCTGGAACAGGAACCGCACCCGGCCCTCCAGGCCGTCCAGGCCGGCCAGCACCCTGGCGATCCCGATGCCGATGGCCGTGTGGGCGTCGTGGCCGCAGGCGTGCATCACGCCGGGCATCTCCGAGCGGAACGGGAGCACGTTGGCCTCGTCGAGGGGGAGGGCGTCGATGTCGGCCCGGAAGGCGACGAGCGGCTCGCCCTCGCCCACCTCCACGGTCAGGCCGGTGCCTGCCTCCCTGATCCGGGGCTGCAGCCCGGCGCCGGCGAGGGTCTCGGCCACGAGTGCGGTGGTGGCCTTCTCCTCGTGGCTCAGCTCGGGGTTGCGGTGGATGGCGCGCCGCAGCGAGACGGCCTCGTCGGCGACGGCGGCGGTGAGGGCGCGGACCCGGTCGAGCTGGCTGATGGTCGTCCTCCCGTGGCGGCGCCGAGCGGCGACGCGATGGGCGCCAGTCTAGAGAACGCCTTCCCCGCCCCGCCCGGCCCCGTAGAACGCCCCGTCCACCACCCTCCTGGCCCGGCGGGTGACGCGGCGGTAGTCCTCCCGGAGCGCCGCTCGGGGCTCGCGGACGTACCCGAGCGACCTCGCCAGGCGGGTCACCTCCAGCGGGTCGGGCGGCAACGAGTCCCTGGCCCGCCCCGCCTGCAAGTACAGCCGGTTGCGAACGGCGGCGCACAGCCCGTAGGCGGCCTCCAGCACCCCTCCGTCCTCCGGGCCGAGGTGGCCGGCGCTCACCACGGCCGCCAGCGCGTCGAGGGTGCCGGGCCGCCGCAGGCCGGGTTCGGTGCGGCCGTGGACGAGTTGCAGCAACTGGACGGTCCACTCGACGTCGGACAGGCCGCCGCGTCCCAGCTTCATGTGGAAGTCGGGATCCTCGTCGGAGGGGATCCGCTCCCGCTCGATCCGGGCCTTCATCGCGCGCACCGCCCGCAGGCCCTCGTCCCCGAACGGCGCGGCGAACACGGCGCGGTGGGCGGCGTCCAGGAACGCGGCGCCGAGCGCCGGGTCGCCGGCGGCCGGACGGGCGCGCAGCAGCGCCTGGAACTCCCACGTCTCGGCCCACCGCTCCCAGTAGGCCCGGTAGGACGCCAGGGACCTGACCAGGGGCCCCCGGCGGCCCTCCGGCCGCAGGTCGAGATCGGCTCCCCTGCCGGGCCCGTCGGCGGCCACGGCGTCGAGCACCGTCACGAACCGCTCGGCGACGGCCAGTGCCGCCGCGGTGGCGCCGTCGCCGTCGCCGCCGTGCACCAGGAGGGCGTCCAGGTCGGATGCGTAGTTCAGTTCGCCGCCGCCCCACTTGCCCATCGCGATCACCGCCATCGGCGGAACCGGGGCGCCGGTGGCTGCCACCTCGCCGGCGGCGCGGTGGAGGGCGGCGGCGGCGAGGGCGTCGGCCACGGCGGTGAGGCGGGCGCCCACCACGCGATGGCCGGCCATCCCGGCGAGGTCGGAGGCGGCGATCCAGAGCAGGTGGTGCTGGCCGAAGCGGCGGAGCGTCGCCACCACGGCGTCCCGCCCTTCCCGCACCCCGGTCCTGCGCCCCGCGTCGGCGATCAGGGCGTCCGGCTCCGGGAACGCCGCCAACTGTGCGTCGTCGCCGACGGTGACGAGTGCCGCCGGGATGCGGTCCACGAGGCGCCCGAGGAGCCGGCTGGTGCCCAGCAGCCTGCAGAGGCGCTCTGCGGCGACCGGGTTGTCCCGCAGCGCGGCGATCAGTTCGGCGTTGTCGGGAGTGGTGGTCACCAGCAGCCGTAGCTGGGCGAGGCCGAGGTCGGGGTCCGGGGCCTCCGACAGCCAGTCCAGCATCAGCGGCAGCATCTGCTGCATCAGACGGCTGCGGCGGCTGAGGCCGCCGGTGAGGTCGGCGAAGGCGCGCCGTGCCGCATCGGTGTCGGCGTACCCGAGGGCGGCGAGCTGGCGAGCGGCCCCGTCCTCCGACAGCCGGACGGCCGACGAAGAGGCGAACGCCTCCAGCAGGGGCCGGTAGAAGAGCCGTTCGTGGATGGTGCGCACCTCGGCCCGCCGCTCCACGAGATCGGCGTCGAAGGCCTCCGGTGCGGTGGCCCCGCCTCCGTCGCGATAGCCCATGGCCCTGGCCACCCGCTCCCGCCGGGACGGGTCGTCGGGCAGCGTGTGGGTGGGGCGGAGGGCACGTAGCTGCAACCGGTGCTCGACGTCCCGCAGCCAGCGGTAGGCGCCGGCCAGCGCCTCGGCGTCCCCGACCCGCACGTAGCCGCCTTCGCCGAGGCGGGCGAGGGCATCGAGCGTGTTGGCCCCCCGCAGCGCCGGGTCGGACCGCCCGTGCACGAGTTGCAGCAGCTGCACGGCGAACTCCACGTCGCGGATGCCTCCCACGCCCCGCTTGATCTCGACCCCCTCCCCGCCCGCCGCCTCCTCGGTGCGGCCCTTCATGGCCCGGATCTCCTCCACGGCGCCTGCGCCGAGGGTGTCGGGGAACACGAACGGCTCGGCGGCGGCGACGAACGCCGCCCCCAGCCGGGCGTCCCCGGCGGCGTGGCGGGCCTTCAGCAGGGCCTGAGCCTCCCAGGTCTCCGCCCAGCGCTCCCAGTAGGCCCGGTAGGAGTCGAGGGAGCGGGCGAGCGGGCCGTTGCGGCCCTCGGGACGGAGCCCGGCGTCCACCCGGAACGCCCCGTCGCCCCTGCCGTCGAGGACGGCGATGAACGTCTCCGCCATGCGCCGTGCCGCGGCGCCTGCCTCGTCGCCGCCCTCGTACACGAACAGCACGTCGATGTCGGAGGCGTAGTTGAGTTCCCGGCCGCCCCACTTGCCCATCGCCACCACGGCGAACGGCGGCGCCGTACGGCCCAGCGCCGCCCCGGCGACGGCCACCGCAGCGGTTGCGGCGTCGTCGGCGGCTGCGGCGAGGGCGGCGCCCACCTCGGGCATCGACAGCCGCCCGGTGAGGTCGCCCACGGCGACGGCCAGCAGGGCGGCGCGGACACTCCTCCGGAGGTGGCGGGACGCCTCCGCCACGTCGGCGCCGGGGGGCGGGGCGCCGACCCGGGGGATGCGCCCCGCCGCGGCGGCACGGAGGGCGCCCGGGTCGGCCGCCGCCGTCTCCGCCAGGGCGCGGCTGGCCCCGGCGACGGCGACGGCGGCGGCCCCGAGGGCGGGGTCGTCCAGCAGGTCCGCTGCCATCGAGGGCTCCGCCTCCAGGATCGCGCCCAGCCGCTGCCGGGCGCCGCCCGGGTCGGGCCCCCGCGCCGCCTCGGCCAGCAGGGCGGCGGCGGCAGGTCTCAGGTGGGGGCCGTCCAGCCAGCCGGCGGCGGTGTAGCGCGCCAGCAGCGGCTCCCGCAGGCCGAGACGCGCCGGTGACGTGGGCATGGCGCCAGCGTAGGGGGCCGGGGTGGCGTCGGAGGTCGGGGCTAACCTCGGCGCCATGAGGGTGATCATCGACGGGGTGGAGTTGTCCGGCACCGACGCCCGCGTGTCGGTGCTCGACTGGGGCCTGCAGCGGGGGTTCGGGGCGTTCGAGGTCATCCGGTCCTACGGCGGCGCGCTGTTCCGGGCGGGCGGACACCTCGACCGGCTGACCCGCAGCCTGGAAGCCCTCCACATCCCCGTGCCCGACCGCAACGAACTGGAGTGGTGGACGGCCCGCGCCGCCGAACTGGGCGGCGACGGGGCGGTGCGGGTCATCGTCACCGGGGGAGGGCGCGATCCCCTGGAGCACGTCCCCTCGTCCACGGTGGTCATCTGGGAGCCGCTCGCCGAGGTCCCCGACCGGCTCCGGCTGGAGCCGATGACGGCGTCCTGGCATCCCGGCACCGACCGGGCCGCGTTCCACGGCATCAAGTGGCTGTCGTACGCCCCCAACATGGCGGCCGCCGACGCCGCCCGGCGCAACGGGTTCGACGACGCCCTGCTCCTCACGGCCGCCGGCGACGTGCTCGAGGGCCCCACCTTCACCGTGGCGTGGGTGCGCGGCGGCGCGGTCGAGACGCCCGGCATGGAGATGGGCATCCTGGCCTCCATCACCCGCGAAGTGCTGTTCGAGTCCTGCGCCCGGCTGGGCCTGCCGGTCGCCGAGGGCAGGTACCCGCTCGCCCGGATGCTCGGGGCCGACGAGGCGATGGCGCTGTCCACCACCAAGGAGGTGACGCCGATCGCCTCCGTCGGCGACACCGCCCTGGCAGACGGGCCGGTGGCCGGCAGGCTGGCGGCGGCCCACCGGCAGATCGTCGCCGAGGAGATCGGGTGAGCCGTTCGCTCCTGGCGCTCGTCGAGGCGCTCGACCACGTGTACGAGCGGGTGGCCGCCGATCCGGGCGTGCGGGACGGGGACATCCTCTCCTGGGTGGGCGAGGCGCTGCAGGTGGTCGAGCCGCCGGTGGACAAGCGGGTGGCCCGGGAGGCCCGCCGGGTGGCCCGCCTGGCCCGCCGCCTCGGGGAGTTCTGGAGCAGGCCGGATGCCGGGCCGCTGCCGGACGACTGGCGCAGCGCCGTCGACGAGGCGCTGGGGAGCCGGGGGTGGCAGCCGACGCTGGACATCATCCGCTTCGGCCTGGACACCGACCCGTCGCCGGAGTTGTTCGAGGAGATGCAGTTCCGCTTCGCCGTGGTCCACTTCCGGCCGTGGCTGGAGGGCATCGACTACGAGTCGTACCTGGCCGGCCGCGGCGACCTGTAGGCGCTACAGCAGCAGCGTGGCGATGCCGAGGAACCCGGCGAATCCCATCATGTCGGTGACCAGGGTGAGGAAGATGTTCGACGCCAGGGCGGGGTCCTGACCCAGGCGGTCGAGCAGGATCGGGATGCCGGTGCCGGCCAGGCTGCCGACGGCCATGTTGGTGGCGGCGGCCGCGCCGATGACGGCGCCGATGCGGATGCTCCCGGTGGCTGCGGCGGCGATGCCGCCGGAGACGACCCCGACGGCGAGGCCGTTGGCGAGGCCGACGGTCGCCTGGCGGGCGATGACCCGCCGGACCAGGTGCGGCGGCACCGACTGGACGGCCATCGCCCGGATGACCACGGCCTGGCTCTGGTTGCCGCTGTTGCCGCCGAGGGTGGCCACCACCGGCATGTAGGCGGCCAGCACCGCCAGCCGCTCGATCACCGGCTCGAACATGCTGACGGCGGCGGCCACCAGGAAGGCGAGCGTCATGTTGACGAGGATCCAGGGGAGCCGTTCCCGCATGGACCGCCGCACCGGCGTGTAGAGCGTCTCGTCGGGACCGGCGCCCACCATGGCGGCGATGTCCTCGGTGGCCTCCTGCTGCACGGCCTCGATGACGTCGTCGACGCCGATCATGCCCAGCAGCGCCCGCCGCTCGTCCACCACCGGCAGGGAGAAGTACCCGTACCGCTGGATGATGTCGGCGACCTCTTCCCGATCGGTGTCGGGCCGTACCGCCACCGGGTGCTCCACCATCACCTGGTCGAGGCCCTGCCCGGGCCGGGCGAAGACGAGCTCCCGGAACGACACCACGCCGACGAGGCGCTGGGCATCGTCCACCACGTACACGTAGGAGAGGTCCTCGTAGGTCTCGTGGAGGCGGCGGAGGGCTTCGATCGCCTCGCCGGTGGTGATGCCGGAGGGCAGCGTGGCGACGTTGGTGCTCATCAGGCCGCCCGCCGAATCGGGGGCGTAGGCCAGCAGGCGCTCGACGCGCGCCAGGTACTCGCCGGGCAGCGCCTCGAGCAGCGCCTCCCGCGCCTCCGGCTCCAGGGCTGCGACGACGTCGGCCGCCTCGTCGGCGGGCATCTCGGCGAGCATCGCCGCCGCCGCGTCCGGCGCCAGCTCCTCCAGGACGTCGGCGGCCGCCTCGTCCTGCATCTCCTCGATGATCTCGGCGGCGAGGCCGGCTTCGAGGCTGCTGATCAGGTCGGCGGCCGCCTCCTCGTCGATGGCCTCCAGGATGTCGGCGGCGTCGTGGGGGTCGGCGTCGACGAGCGCGCCCCATTGCTCCTGGTGCGTGTCGAGGTAGTCCTCGGCCTCCTTGGGGTCGCGCCGCGCCAGCTCGCGCAGGGCGATGGCCAGGTCGCGGGGGCGGAGGAGACGCAGCTTCACATGGGGATTATGGCCCGACGGGCCGGCCGGCACGAACGTTCCCGCGGGCCGTCACCGGCGCACGATGACGGCCGTGCCGACCATGCCCGTCTCGGTGAGGGCGCCGGAGGTGAGGTCGTACTCGAGCACGGGGAGTGAGGCGTGCCCGATGTCATCACCGTCCGACGGACCGGCCCGCGAGATGAGGATCCGCTCGGCATCGGCGCTCAGGCGGGTGTACACGAGCGCCGATTCCTCGGGGAGCGGCGCCAGGGAGGTCTCCTCTCCGGTGCCGAGGTCGAACAACATCAGGCTCGTCTCCGGGCCGATGATGGCACCGTCCGGGTGGGCGACGGTGGCGATCTGGTAGCCGTACGGCACCGTCGCCAGGAGGTGGACTGACCACCCGGGGCAACCGCCGGCACGGCAGTAGCCCTGAAAGAGCAACGGCGCCGGGTTGTGCCCCAACTCGACTTCGCCGCCGTCCAACCCGGTGGCGCCGATCCACTCGACGCCCTCGGCTTCGAAGACGAATACCACGGCGCCTTCCATCCACACGGCTCCCGAGAATCCGCCCTCCCACGACGTGCCCTCCACCAGCGTGACCGGGCCGCCGAGGCGGAGCGGCATTGCCACGAGATGGTCGATCATCCAGTCTTCCACCTCTCGTTCCTCGGCGAACAGCAGCCAGGTGGTGGAGGCGGCGTCGGTGAATGGCTCGAAGAGCTTGATGCCGCCGGGAGCCTCGCATACGGCCTCTGCAGTCCCGTTGCCGTGCAGTCGCCACAGGACGGTGGCTCCCCGGCCGAATGGGTCGATCCGTTCGGGCGTCTCGGTGGGTAGGGCGACGATGCCGCCGTTCCCGTCGCCGACGGCAGTCTGCACCGGGACCGTGACCGGTTGTGCCACCGTCTCGCCGTCGCGGACGATGGTGATGCCGTCCAGTCCGGCGAGTAGCACGTCGCCGGGCCGAACCTCCCACCCCGTGGCGACTTCCGGGAGCGCCGGCCACGGCGCGGTGGTGGTC
>JAHLKU010000013.1 GCA_020444505.1 Actinomycetota bacterium
CCCGAGCCCGAGCCTGCGCCCGTGCCGGAGCCGAAGGATCCCCTCCCGGTCGAGCCGGCGCCCTCCGGGACGGCCCGGCGCGGTGCGATGGATGCGCTCCGGTCCCTGTGGGCCCGGGTGCCCGTCGCGGCATGGATCACCCTCGGCGCGATCGTCGCCGCCGGGGCGGTGACCGTTGCGGTCCTGCTGGCGGCGGGCGGCGGATCGTCCGACACCACGGTGGCGGCCTCGACCACCACCGCGCCGGACACCACCACGACGGCCGCCGCGTCGACGACCGAAGCGCCCGCCACCACCACAGCGCCGACCACGGCCGTGCCCACCACCGAGGCCGACCCGTTCGCAGCGATGCGGGCGACCATCGCCCTGGCGAACCGCGCGGGCCCCAACTACGTGTGCAGCCTCGAAGGGGAGGCGCTGTCGTGCGCGGTGGTCGAGGACCAGGTGGACCGCACGGAGGGTGTGGCGGCCGCGGACTTCGATCTCGACGGCCGCACCGATCTCGCCTTCGCCAACGGCCTCCCCGCCGACGGCTACGAGGGCGTGAGCGCCCGGGACCGCATCTGCCTCGCCGTCGACGCGGCGATGGGCGGGTGGCTGTGCTCCGACCTCTCGGCCGACGAGACCATCTCCTCGGTCGCCGCAGCCGCCGACCTGGATTCGGACGGGACTCCGGATCTCGTGATCGGGACCGAGATCGGGCAGGAGCAACTCTTCCCCCAGGTCTGCCGTGGCAACGGCGACGGCACCTTCGCATGCTCCCCCTTCCTGGAAGGAGGGGCATTCGACCTCGATGTCGGCGACCTCGACGGCGACGGCGACCTCGACATCGTCACGACGGCGATGGGATCCGAGAGCTACGTCTGCATGAACACCGACCCGGCGATGGCCCGGTTCGAGTGCTGGGCCATCCTCGGGCCCGACGGCGAGTACACGGCGGTGGCGGTCGGGCACTTCGACGCCACCGACGCGGAGCGGAGGCCGGGGCTCTTCTTCGCCGGTCAGGGCGACCGGCAGATGTGCTGGTACCAGGGCGGCTCCGAACCCTACGACTGCTACCGGGCGGGGTCGGGGGCCGACGACTTCTCCACGGCCGCCGCCGACCTGTGGGGCGGCGACGGCCTCGGGGAGATCGACGACCTCGCAGAGATCCTGGTCGGCGGCGGATCCAACACGGAGGTACCGGGGACCCGCAACCAGGCCTGCCGCGTGGAGGCGAACGCCCGCATCGCAGCCGGGGAGCTCCTCGATGCCCAGGAGCCCGTCCAAGTGGAGCTGAGATGCACCGAGGTCACCCAGGAGGACGCGACGACCCACGAGATCCTGGTCGCCGACCTCGACGGCGACGGCGACCTCGACGTGCTGTTCGTCGGCAACATGGAGGGGCCGCGAATCTCAGCGTGCCTGAACGACGGCGACAGCCTCTCCTGCACCCTCATCGGGATCCCCGTCGAGGGCCAGATCGTCGGGGCGGCGCTCCTTCCCTGACCCCGCCGCCCGCTCAGCCCACCGGGGTGGCGGAGAAGGTGCCCTCGGCGAGGCCGGGGATGTCGTAGGTCCCCATGAAGCCCTCGGCGGTGAGGGTGCCGTCGATCTGCAGGGTCATCCCCAGGGCCGGCGGTTCGGCCGTCAGCGTGAAGTGGCCCATCTCGTCGATCTCGAAGGTGGACGGCCCGATGAACTCGCTGAACCCCACGTGGAGCGCGTCGCCGTCGACGCTGATCTCGATGACGGTCAGGTCCGGGTCGGCCGCCCCGAAGGCGTTGCCGTCGGCATCCACCTGGATGAGGACGAACCCCGCCTCGGTGTTGGCCTCGACGATGTTGAAGTAGAGCGCCCCGGTGGAGTTGAAGGTGGTGTTGCTCCACTCCCCCTCGTACTCCCCGACCATGCCTGCGGCGGCGGCGATGAACGCCTCCGGCCCCGACATGGCGGCCGCGGTCGTGGTGGCGGCCTCGGTGGTGGTCGTCATCGCTTCGGTGCTGGACGGTGCCTCGGTCGTCGCCGCCGCCGTGGTGGACGGCGCCGCGGTGGTGGACGACGTGTCGTCGTCGCCACAGGCGGCGGCCATCAGGGCGAGTGCGAGCACGAGCACGAAGATGCGCTGCATGGGATCCCCTCCCGGTCCGAGTGACGGCCACGGTACCCCCGGTCGTGCGCTTGTGCACGCAGCACCGGGGGCGGCCATCACCGCGCCGCGTTGGCGGCGATGGCGGCGGCGAGGTACTCGGCGAGGCCCTCCCGCACCTGCTCGTAGTGGGCCCGGAACCGGGGATCGGCCACGTACATCTCCCCCAGGCCGCGGTGGATCTCCGGCGTGCAGTCGTAGAACCACGCGGTGATGTGGGCCCGGTGACGTTCGGCGACGTCCATCGCCTCGGCGCCGTCGGGCGGCACCCCCCGGTCCAGCAGATCGGCCGCGGCGGCCTCGATCTCGGCCCTCTCGCGCCCCATCCGCTCCCAGTCGGACTTCGCGTAGCGGGCGGTGCGCCGGGCCGACTCGCGGTAGGCGTCGGTGCCGCCCCATCGCTCCTCGGCCTCCTCCTCGTACTCGGCGGGGTCGAAGCCTCCGAACACGCCCAGCAGGTCCTCGTTGCTCATGGTGGTCCCCTTCTCGTGTGCGTGGGTCGCGGCATCCACCGCGTCGATGAGCGCCAGCAGGTGCTCGGCCTTGCCCTCCAGCATCCGGCGCTGGCGGCGCAGGGCCGTCGCCCGGTCGTAGCCCGGTTCGGCGACGATCCGCTTGATCTCGTCGAGGGAGAACCCCAGTTCCTTGAAGAACAGGACCTCCTGGAGCCGGGCCACCTCGGCCGGGCCGTACCAGCGGTACCCGGCGTCGCTCCGCCCGGCGGGGCTGAGGAGGCCGATGTCGTCGTAGTGGTGCAGGGTGCGGACGCTCACCCCGGTGAGGCGGGCGATCTCGCCGACGGTCGATCGTTCCATGACCGGCACCGTACAGCCTCACGTAACGTGAGGGTCAAGCGGGTTCGATGCCCTTCAGCGGCCGGCCGGCACCCGGTCCGCAGCGGCCGCCCGGGCACGATCCACCCAGGGCTGATAGGCCAGCCGCCACTTGGCCACGTACCAGGCGTAGCGGGGCGTTCGCTGCAGGCGAGCGAGGGTCATGCCCTCCATCTCGGCCCGGAACTGCTCCACGTCGGCGCCGAGCGCCGGCCCGTAGGCGGCCTCCTGGCGGGGCAGCACCTCATCCACCACATGGCGGTAGAGGATCATGTCCTCCCGGTTGGCTGCCTCGAGCATCTCCCTCGCCGACGGGTCGTCCAGCAGGCGCCGCTTGATGTCGTCGGCCGGCGCCGACCACTTGCGCACGTAGTGCAGCGGCGGCAAGCCGAAGCGGGCCGCCATCATCACCAGCGAGGCGTCGAAGTGCTCCAGCAACCCGACGAAGGCGACGCGCTCCTCCACCAGCGCGACGGCGTCGTCGCCGCTGGCGCCGGGACCCGCCAGGTGACGCACCTGCCGGTTGGGCGACACCTCGTGGGCGATCCACTCCTCGAACGGAAGGTCCACCCGTCCCCGCTGGACGTCGTACTGATAGTGCGAAGCGCAACGGGTCACCGGATCCCGCAGGAACGTGGCGTACTGCAAGCCGGGGACCGCCTCGTGCAGGTCGCCCCAGGGACGGATGTCGTGGCCCATCAGCACCTCGAGGCGGGGATACACCCGCCGCATGGCGTGCAACTCGGCCGCGTCGAAGAACGGGGCGTGCGGGTCGCGAGCGGTCACCAGGCAGTACCGGCCGCCGAGGGCGGCCTTCAACGCCCCCGACAACGTGGTGCCTGCGGTCTTGTGGATGTGAGCGATGGCGAGACGTGGCTGCATGTGCGGCCCCCGCGGCGGGGCCCTCCTCCGGCACCATCGGCGCGCCGCCCGGGGCGATTGAGGAGATCGGCGCCGCGTAGTCTCGGGGCGACGCCGAGCAGGGATGGCCGATGGTCCTCTTCCACCCCCACACCACCCGCACCGCCTACCCCGACGAGCGCACGTCCGAGGTGATGCGCTCGCTGGTGGAGTTCTTCGAGGCAAAGGGCCTGGCCCGCGTCAAGGAGGACGACCGCGCCGCGGTCTGGTACCAGGACTTCCTCGACTTCGTGGCAGAGCACCGCCTGTTCGCCACCATGTGCACCCCCGCGGCCTACGGCGGCCCCGACACCCGTTGGGACACCTGGCGCAACTGCGAGTTCGGCGAGATCCTCGGCTTCTACGGCCTGCCCTACTGGTACACGTGGCAGGTGTCGGTGCTGGGACTCGGTCCCATCTGGATGAGCGGCAACGAGGCCGTCAAGCAGGAGGCGGCCGGACTCCTCGACGACGGCGCCGTGTTCGCCTACGGCCTGTCGGAGCGCCAGCACGGCGCCGACCTGTACTCCTCCGAGATGACCCTGACGCCGCTGGAGGACGGCGGCTATCGGGCAGACGGGTCCAAGTACTACATCGGCAACGCCAACGCCGCCGCCATCGTCTCCACCTTCGGGAAGATGGCCGACACCGGCGAGTGGGTGTTCTTCGCCGTCCACCCGGACCGGCCCGGCGGGTACACCTGCGTCCAGAACGTGGTGCACAGCCAGAACTACGTGGGCGAGTACCGCCTCGACGGGTACCGGGTGGAGGAGGGCGACATCCTGGCGCGGGGCGACGAAGCCTGGGACGCCGCGCTCAACACCGTGAACGTTGGCAAGTTCAACCTGGGCTGGGCCTCCATCGGCATCTGCACCCACGCCTTCTACGAGGCCATCCACCACGCCGCCCACCGTGAGTTGTACGGCATGAAGGTCACCGACTTCCCCCACGCCAGGGCGCTGTTCACCGACGCGTACGCCCGGCTGACCGCCATGAAGCTGGTGGCGCAGCGGTCGTCCGACTACATGCGCTCGGCATCGCCCGAGGACCGGCGCTACCTGCTGTACAACCCGGTGGTGAAGATGAAGGTCACCACGCAGGGCGAGGACGTCATCAACCACCTGTGGGACGTGATCGCCGCCAAGGGCTTCGAGAAGGACACCTTCTTCGAGATGGCCGCCCGCGACATCCGGGCCCTCCCCAAACTGGAGGGGACCGTCCACGTGAACATCGCGCTGATCCTGAAGTTCATGGAGAACTACTTCTTCCACCCGGCAGACCTGCCGCAGATCCCCCGCAGGGACGATGCGGCCGACGACGCCTTCCTGTTCGCCCAGGGCCCCACCAGGGGCCTCGGCAAGGTGCGGTTCCACGACCCGCACGCGGTGTTCGCCCGCTTCGACCACCCCAACGTGGCGGTGTTCCGGGAGCAGATGGCCGCCTTCGAAACGATGCTCGCCACGGCGACCCCCACCGGCGACCAGACCCGCGACGTCGACTTCCTGCTGGCGATCGGCGAGATCTTCACGCTGGCCGTGTACGGGCAGTTGTTCCTGGAGAGCGCCGAGATCGCCGGCATCGACGACGACCTGATCGACCAGGTGTTCGACGTGCTGGTGCGGGACTGGTCCCGCTTCGCCGTGATCCTCCACGGCAAGCCCACCACCGGCGACGACCAGGCGAAGCACTGCCTGGCCATGATCCGCCGCCCCGCCGCCGACCCGGGACGATTCGAGCGGGTGTGGGCGTCGGTCCACGGCCTCGCCGATGCCTACCAGATGGCCCCCTGAGGGCGCACCGCGGCACAGCCCGGGCGCGGCGGTACCCTCCGTCGCAGTGACCCCACCCGTGTCGACATGACCCGAACCCCCCATCGCCTGCTCGTCCTCACGCTCGGCCTGCTGCTGGCGGCGCCGGTCCCCGCCGCCGCCGCCGCCGACGACCCCCCCACGTGCCGCGGGCAGGCGGCGACCATCGTCGGCACCGACGGCGACGACGTCCTCACCGGCACCAACGGCCCCGACGTCATCGTGGCCCTCGGGGGGAACGACATCATCCGGGCACGGGGCGGCGACGACGTGGTGTGCGCCGGGGACGGCGACGACACCGTGGTCGGCAGCACCGGCGTCGACGTCGTGGACGGCGAGGACGGGAACGACCGCCTCAAGGGGAACGACGGGGACGACCGCCTGTTCGGCGGCCCCGGCGACGACCTCCTCCGCGGCGGCGACGGCGACGACACCCTCAAGGGCGGGTCCGGCGCCGACCGGATCATCGGTGACGACGGCGACGACACCCTCGTGGGGCAACCGGGCGACGACGACCTGAGCGGCAACGCCGACGCCGACGTGCTCCTCGCCGGCAGCGGAGACGACACCCTGGACGGGGGCACCGGGCCCGACGTCCTCCAGGGCGGCCGGGGCGGCGACCTCCTCGAGGGTGGGGGCGGCGACGACGAGTTGTGGGGAGAGGCGCACCCCGACCTCCTCGACGGCGGGCCCGGCGACGACGTCGTCTGGGAACTGCGCGCCGAGGACACCCACCTCGCCGAGGGCGACCCCGATGCCGAGGGCGACGTCTTCGCCTTCACCGAGATCCAGGTCACGCCGGACGGCGGGTGGATGCTGTGGAAGCCCACCCCCACCGCCCTCGAGCAGGGCCACGAGGGGGTGTTGACGGTCACCAACCTGCCGGACGGCCTGCTGATGGTGGAGCGCATCGACCCGGAGCGCTACCTGCTGGGCATCGCCGAGATGCCCTACTCGTGGGAGCCGGCCGCCCTGCAGAGCCAGGCGATCGCCGCCCGCACCTACCTGGCCAGCCTGGTGTCGAACCCCCGCTACGGACCGATGGCCGAGTACGGATTCGACATCTGCGACTGGTCGCTGTGCCAGGTGTACAAGGGCACCAAGTACGGCTGGCTGGAGCCGTGGGAGGACGCCGTCGTGGCCACCACCGGCCTCATCGTCCGCTACGACGGCCAACCGGCGTCCACCTTCTACCACTCCACCAGCGGCCCGACGACCCGGTCCATCCAGGACGTGTGGACCTCGTCGCCAGCCCTCCCCTACCTGCAGGCCGTCGCCGTGCCGGAGCAGGACTCCCCCTTCGCCACCTGGTGGTACCTGCTGCCGATCGACCTGCTCGTCGACGTGCTCGAGGACGAGGGGGGCGTGGACCTCGACGGCCAGGTGACCAAGGTGCGCACGTTCGTCACCGAACCCGGGGATGGGCCGTACACGGTGCGGATCCGCACCACGGAGGGCGTCACCGACCTCCCCGTCTCCACCGTCCAGCAGGCGCTCAACTCCCGCCTGCGAGCCGAGTTGCTGTACCCCGCCGGCCAGGCGCGGCCGCTGCAGGATGCCCTGCCGCCGCTGCTCGGCCTGACCCTGAAGCAGGCGATCCTCTCGCCCACCTTCGACATGAAGCTGCGCTCCGACGGGCAGGTACGGGTGCGCGGGTACGGGTGGGGACACCAGATCGGCCTCAGCCAGTACGGCGCCAACGCCATGGCCGTCCTCGGGTCCACCGCAGCCGAGATCCTCGGGCACTTCTACACCGGCCTGGTCCCCGAGCCGGACCCCGGCCTCATCCCCGGCTTCATCGACGTCGGGCTCTTCTACGAGAACGGCAGCCAGCCGATCACCCTCACCGCCCAGGCCGGCTACGAGATCCGCAGCGGAGGCGCACTGGTCCGCAGCGGGGACGGCGAGGCCATCACCATCACCCGGCTCGGCGACGACGCCGTCGCGGTCCACTTCGGGCCCTGACCGCCACGGTCGAGCAGACCGCGCGCGCCGGGGTACGCTGGGCGTTCACCAGTCTGGAGGAACTGCATGCGACGTATCGCGATCCTGCTGACCGCGCTCGCCCTGTTCGCCGCCGCGTGCGGCGACGACGACGGCGGCGTGCTCGGCTCGGCGGCCACCACCGAAGCCCCCGGCACCACCGCCGACGGGGGCGCCACCACCACCGACGGTGGCACCGACGCCACCACCACCACCTCCGGCGGCGGCACCGCCTCGGGCGCCGGCGACGTGCAGGCGGCGCTCGACGCCTACCAGGACGCCGTGTTCCGGGTCACCTACCTGTTCGGCTCCGGCGACGACGAGCAGATCATCATCCTGTCCCAGGACCCCGGCCAGGACCCGCCGGTGTTCGCCACCCTGATCGGCACCGACGGCGAAGAGGGCAAGTTCCTCACCATCGGCGACCAGACCCTCATCTGCGGGGCGCCCGGCGAGGAGTGCATCGGGTTCCCCGACGACAGCGGCGTGAACATGGGCCAGGCCATGCTCGGGCCCATGCTCAGCAGCCTGCTGACCATCGAGGACTTCACCTCCACGCCCGGCTTCAGCGTCGACCAGGACTCGACCACCATCGGGGGCCGGAGCGGCGTGTGCTTCACCTACACGCCCACCGCCCTGGCCGTGGGGGCCGACGTCGCCTACGTCCGCCAGTGCGTGGACTCCGAGATGGGCTTCATCCTGCTCTTCGAGGGCCAGGAGGCAGGCGCCGACGAACCGGAGAGGATCATGGAACTGGTGGAGTTCGGCGCCCCGAGGCCGGAGGACTTCGAGCCGACCGGGCCGGTCACCACGATGCCCGGCGGGTAGCCGCCACCCGATCCGTCCAGAGGGCCCGGTCGTGCCGACCGGGCCCTCTGCCGTGGTGGGGAACCGGGCGGTGCGGCGGGCCGTCCTAGGGTCGAGGACATCGACCCCGCAGAAGGAGCGACCATGCGCCGCCTCGCCACCGTTGCGCTCACCGGAGTGCTGCTCTTCGCCGCCTGCGGCGACGACGCGCCCGCTGCCACCGCGTCCACCACCACCGCGCCCACCGGCGCCGCGCCCACCACCACCGATCCCGTCTACGTCGCACACGTGGAGTTCGTGTTCCTGGAGTCGTACCCGGTGCAGGTGCGCGCCGTCGTGACCGGCGACCTCCCCACCCCCTGCCACGAGCCCGGATGGACGGTCGGCGCCGCCGGCGCCGACGGCCGGGTGGTCGTCGACATGTGGTCGTCGGTGCCCGACCCCGACCTCGCCTGCGCCCAGGTGCTCGAGCCGTTCGAGGTGACCATCGACGTCGGATCGTTCGAGACCGGCGACTACGTCGTCGAGATCGGCGGCACCGACTACCCGTTCACCATCTGAACCGGCGCACGGTCGGGGAGCCCGCCCGGAGGCGCTATGATCGCGCCGCTCCCTGGGCATGGATGCTCCGGGGCGTAACTATGCTGCATGCGGTTCCGCCCCCATCGTCCAGCGGCCTAGGACGCCGGCCTTTCAAGCCGGTAACACGGGTTCGAATCCCGTTGGGGGCGCGTTGGGGGCGTGGTGAAGTCTGGAGTTCACGCCGGCCTGTCAAGCCGGAGGTCGCGGGTTCAAATCCCGTCGTCCCCGCCAGCGAGGCCCGGCCTCGCGCGGTCAGGTAGCTCAGTTGGCAGAGCGCCGGTCTGAAAAACCGGAGGTCGCCGGATCGACGCCGGCCCTGACCACCATCCAGGAGCCCCCGACCGCCGGGGGCTTCACTCGTTGCGGCGCCCCGCCGCTACGGTCGGGCGTGGCGGCGAGGCGACGGCCGCCCGAGGGGAGACCGCGATGAGGGCACGGCGCATGCTGGCGGCGGTCGTGCTGCCGTCACTGCTCGCCGCCTCCTGCGGCGGCGCCACCAACGGAGGCGCCGCGTCGACGACCACCACCACGCCGCCCGCCGCCACCACGACCACCGCGCCCGCCACCACGACCACCTCCACGACGCTGCCGCCCACCACGACCACCACGACGGTCCCGCCCACCACCACCACGACCACCGAGCCGCTCCCCTATTCGACCGCCGTCCAGGGCGAGAGCCCCGGCCCGCTGGAGGGGAGCGAAGGCTGGGACGGGTCCGGGTGCTCGCCCGGCAGCGGCCCGCTCCCCGACGGCGTCTGGTTCGGGTTCGTGCGGGCGGCCTCCCCCTGGGACGTCACCTTCGACCTGGCCTGCCTCCACTGGGCGGCCGACGTCATCCCCGACGGAGGCTGGGAGTTCGCCAACCTGATCCCCACGGAGCGCACCGTGGCCGTGGACCCGTCGGCCCTTGTGGTCTGCCCGTGGGCGGCATGCCCCGCGAACCCGGCGACGTACCCCCGGTGGGTGGAGCGGGTCGCCGGGTACCTCGAGCGGAACCCCACCACCGCCGGGTGGACCGCAGACCAGGACGACCCCACCCAGGGCCTGGGGGTCTGGCTGTATGTGAACGGCGGCCGCGTCACCGAGATCGTCGAACCGGTCCTCGCCGGCTGAGGCCGGGCCCGGAGGGCGTTCCGGTAGGGTCGAGGGCAGGCCGGCCGGGCGGCGCCGGCGCTCGAGGGGTGGAGCGCCCGTGCCGGGGCCCGGGTCCGGCGTCCGGTCCGACGACCAGGGAGTGGGTGTACCGATGAAGGACCGTTTCAAGGCCAAGGAGTGGGACTCCGTCCTGCGGCTCCCGATCCTCATGTTCCATTTCGTGTCGCTCGCCGACCACGAACTGCAGCCGGAAGAGATCGCGACCTTCGTGGGCGAACTGCAGCAAGGGAGGGCCTACAAGGACCCGCTCCACCGGGCGGCGTTCACCGACCTCGCCGAGCCGGGCACGTTCAAGGTGGCGTTCGACACGGTGATGGGCCCGATGACCGACAGCGCAGCCGCCATCGAGAAGGAGTTCAAGGCCACCAGGAAGGTCCTCCAGAAGCGACTGTCCAACGAGGAGTACCACCGGTTCTTCGTCTCGCTCACCGGCACGGGGCTGAAGATCGCGGCTGCGACCGGGGAGGGCCCCCACAACATCGCCGCCCGCGAGGCCGCGGCCATCGCCGTGTTCATCGACAAGTTCGGCGTCGACATGGACGCCGGGAAGGCCGCGCTGGCCCGCCTCTGATCCCGACGCCCTAGGCGGTCAGCGCCAGCGCCGAGACCGAGCGGTTGCGCCCGCTGCGCTTGGCCAACAGCAGCGCCTCGTCGGCGCGCGCCACCAGGGTCATCGCGTCGTCGACGCGCTGGTCCTCGGTGGTGGCGTAGCCGGCGCTCACCGTGACGAACACCTCGACGCCGTCCACCGTCACCGGCTGCGCCGTGGCCCCGGCGCGGACCCGCTCGGCGATCTCGGCGATCTGCGCCGACCCGGCCCCCGGCAACACGGCCAGGAACTCCTCGCCGCCGTAGCGGACCAGGTAGTCGTCGCCCCGCAGCACCGCCGCCGCGGCCGACGCCACCTCGCGCAGGACGGCGTCACCGGCCAGGTGGCCGTGGTCGTCGTTGACCTGCTTGAAGTGGTCGATGTCCACCATGATCACCCCGATGGGGTGCCCGCGATGGACGGAGCCGACGTAGTCGTGCTCCAACCGGTCCAACCCCACCCGCCGGTTCAGCAGGCCGGTGAGGCCGTCGATGGCCGCGATCCGGCGCATGCTCTCGTGGGACAGGGCATTCGACAGTGCCACCGACAGCGTGCGGATGAACAGCGGGCCCAGCGCCTGGGCGCTGCGGGGCACCTCGCCGCTGGAGGCCAGCACCACCGCGCCGATGGCGGTGGACTCCAGCACCAGGGGGTAGACGATCACGTGCTGCGGCTTGAGGCGGGCCACGGCGGCGTCGATCACCAGGTGCTCCGGCATGCTCATCGAGTCGGTTCGGAGCGAGCGGATGGCGTGCCGGACCAGATCGGTCTCCACCAGCGCCCCCGGGTCGGTGAGGCCGTGGCTGGCCAGCACCTCGAGGCCGCCGCCGAGGCCGCCGATGATGGCGACGCCCGTGGCTCCCAGGTCTCGCCGGAAGCAGTCGATGGCCGCCCGGCAGATCGCCTGCACATCCAGTTCGGCCGACATGGCGTTGGTGAAGTCGGTGATCCGCTCCTCCACGGTGTGGCTCTCGGCGAGGGCCCGCAGCAGACGGTTGAAGGCGGCGGCCGCCTCGCCGAACTCGTCCTCGCTGTCCACCGGCAGGGCACATTCGTCGGGGTCGCAGTTCGTCCAGTCGCCGGTGTAGGTGGCGTGCTTGAGGCCCTCCTCCACCTCGTGCATCTGGTGGGCCATCAGCCGCAGCTTGGGCCGGACCAGCAGGCGGGCCAGCAGGATGTTCACACCCCCCACCAGGCATCCGGCGGCCACGGTGAAGGCCAGGAACCCGGGGGTGAGTGCCACCGATGCGGGCACACCCGCGGCGAGCACGGCGAACGGGAACCCCAGCCCGATCACGACGCCGAACCCGATCATCGACGAGGCCAGGTTGGTGAACGCGTTCCTGGAGATGTGCATCACATCCCTTTCGTCGTCGGCCGGCGTCCCGGCTCCTGCGGGATCATCGACCGGCGCGACAACCCCCTTGAGGAACGCCCCGGCGCCGGCCGGGGGGTTCCGTGCACGCTCTAGCCTGTCCGCTCATGGACACCACACCCGACCGGGGACGCTGGCTGGGACTCGTCGTCCTCACGATGGGGGTGTCGATGATCATCGTGGACGCCACCGTGGTGAACGTGGCGATCCCCACCATCATCCGCGACCTCGACATGAGCGCGCCCGACGCGGAGTGGATGAACACCATCTACTCCCTGGTGTTCGCCGCCCTGCTGGTCAGCGTCGGCAGGGCCGGCGACCTGTTCGGCAGGCGGCGTCTGTTCTTGGCGGGAGTGGGCGTGTTCGTGGCTGCGTCCCTGTGGGCCGGGCGGTCCGGCGGGCCCGCCGAGTTGATCGCCGCCCGCTTCGTGCAGGGCGTCGGCGGGGCGATGATCCTGCCCTCCACGCTCTCGTCGGTCAACGCCATGTTCCGGGGCAAGGAGCGCGCCATCGCCTTCGGCGTGTGGGGGTCGGTGATCGGTGGGATGGCCGCCCTCGGGCCGCTGGTCGGCGGGTGGCTCACCACCGATCACTCGTGGCGATGGATCTTCTACATCAACCTGCCCGTCGGCGCCCTGGCCGTCGCCGGCGCACTGCGCCTGGTGCCCGAGACCCGGGACCGGGACGCCCCCCGGGGCACCGACCTCACCGGCGTCCTCGCCTCGGCGCTCGGCCTCGGGGCGCTCGTCTTCGCCCTCATCGAGAGCCAGCGCCACGGGTGGTGGGAGCCCACCGGGGCGTTCTCCGCTTTCGGCGTGGACTGGCCGTTCGAGGCGGTGTCGATCGTGCCGGTGGCGCTGGCCGTCGCGGTGGGGGCGCTCGCCGCCTTCGTGATCGTGGAGCGGCGCCGCAGCCGCGTCGGCAAGCCGGTCGTGGTGGACCTGTCGATGTTCGCCATCTCGTCGTTCCTGAACGGCAACCTGGCGGCGATGGCGGTGAGCCTGGGCGAGTTGGGCCTGCTGTTCGCCCTGCCGCTGTTCGTCCAGTCGGTGCTCGGCTACTCGGCGCTCCAGACCGGGTGGGTGTTCGTCGCCCTGGCGAGCGGGGCATTCGTGGCCGGAGGCCTCGCCGCCCACCTCGCCGGCCGCTACGGGGCGCGCCGCGTGGTGATGCTCGGCTTCGCCGTGGAGGTGCTGTCCTTGCTGGCCCTCGTCCCGCTGCTGTCGGCCACCACCGGCGGGTGGGCGCTGTCGGCACCCCTGTTCTTCTACGGCCTCGGCCTGGGCCTCGCCACCGCCCAGTTGACGAGCGCGATCCTCATCGACATCCCGCCGCGGCAGTCGGGCCAGGCCTCCGGGCTGCAGAGCACGTTCCGCCAGGTGGGCTCGGCGCTCGGCATCGCCATCCTCGGCACGATGCTGGTGGTGGGCCTCGGCACCCGCACCGAATCGAACCTGGCCCGGGTCGATGGCCTCCCCCCCGAGGCGCAGACGGCCATCGCCGGGGTGGTGCGCCAGACCGCCGGGGCGATCCTGCCCCAGATCCCCGAGATGACGGCGCAGATGCCCGACGGCGTCGACGCGGCGCCGATCGTGGCCGCCGTGGAGGACGCCTTCGTGGCGTCGACCCGGGTGGTGGCGCTGGCCGCCGCCGGCTTCATCCTCATCGGCCTCCTGGCCGCGGCGCGCCTCCCGCAGCGCACCATCACCGACGACCGGCACGCCTAGGCCTGCGGCATCAGGCGGGCGGGACGCCCTCCAGTGCCCACGACGGCTCCACCACCCAGGCGAGCGCCTCGGCAGGCGGCAGCGGCTTCGACATCCAGTAGCCCTGGGCGGCGTAGCAGCCGAGGCCGGCGAGCAGGTCCCACACCTCCCGGCTCTCGACCCCTTCGGCGACCACCCGCAGCCCCACCGAGTGGAGCAGCTTGATGGTGCCCTCCACGATCGCGCGGTCGCCCGGGTGCTCGGCCATGCGGTCCACGAACGACCGGTCGATCTTCACCTCTCCCGCCGGCAGGTTCTGCAGGTAGGACAGGGCCGCGTACCGGGTGCCGAAGTCGTCGATGGACAGCAGCACGCCGGAGGCCGCCAGGCGCAGCACCGTGTCCCGGGTGCGGCGATCCTCCGCCAGGCTCTGCGACTCGGTCACCTCGAGGATGAGCGCGTCGGGGGGCAGGCCGCGCCGGTCCAGCGCATCCCTCACCCGATCGGCGAAATCGTCTGCGACCAGAGCCTCGGCGGCGACGTTCACCGCCACCGAGATCGCCGGGTCCCGCTCCCGCCACAGCGCCACCTGCTCGACCGCCTGGTCCAGCACCAGGAGCGAGAGCGGTGTGATGAGCCCGGACTGCTGGGCGATGGCGATGAACTCGGGCGGGGCGATCCTCCCCAGCTGGGGATGGGTCCAGCGGGCCAGCGCCTCGAAGCCGATGGTGCGGCCGGTGGCCATCTCCAGTTTGGGTTGGAACTCCAGGGTCACCTCGCCCCGCTCGATGGCGGGGCGCAGGTCGTTGGCCAGCATGAGACGCCGCTCCGCCGCCAGGTCCTGCTCGAAATCGAACACCTGGACGGAGTGGCGGGCCGCCTTGGCGATGGTGCGCGCCATGTCGGCCCTCCGCAGCAGGGTGTCGGCGTCGTCGCCGTGGTCGGGGTACACGGCGATGCCGGTGGAGGCGCTCAGGGTGATGGGGACGTCGCCGACCACGAACGGGTCGAGGAAGGCGTCGCTGATGCGCCGGCTCAACGCCACCGCGGCGTCGGCGCGCACCTCCCGGAACAGCACGGCGAACTCGTCGCCGCCGACGCGGGCCAGCAGGTCGTCCCGCCGGATGCCCTCGCGCAGGCGCTCTGCCACCTCGACCAGCACCGCATCGCCCCGGTCGGGGCCGAACACGTCGTTGACGTCCTGGAAGCGGTCCAGGTCCACGATCGCCACCGCCAGGCGGCCGTCGTCGGCGGCCAGCGTCTCGTGGAGCGCCTCGCCGAACCCGGCGCGGTTCAGGAGGCCGGTGAGGGCGTCGTGGACCCGCTCGTGGTCCTTGGCGGCCACCTCGGCACGCAGGTGGTCGATGAGCGTCACCCGCTCCAGATTGGAGACCATCGACGCCGTCAGCGTCCCGAACAGCGGCAGCAGGTGGGACAGCGAGCGCTCGGCTGCGGTGACGCCGCCGACCAGGATGTAGCCGGCCAGGCCGTTGGGCCGGAACCCGTTGAGCAGGCCGTCGCCCGATCCCCGGTCCCGGAGCGCGCCGGCGGCAGCACCGTCCAGGGACGAGACCCGCACCACCCCGGTCCCCGCCACGCGCTCGATCAGCGCCTCCAGGGCGGCGGCGTCGCCCGGCTCGGTGGTGAAGGCACCGCCCTCCAGGCGGGCGTACATCCAGCGGCGGCCCCCGCCCGAGCGGTGGTAGGCGGCCACCTCCACCAGGTCCACGTTGAAGGTGTCGGCGAGGTCGTGCAGCGTCGCCTTCGACAGGGTCTCGTCGGACTCCTTCATCGCCACCTTGGTGCTGAACGAGTGCACGGAGATCAGTTCGGAGTGCCTGTCGCTGAGGCGGCCGAACATCACCAACATGGCGTACAGGCCGGCGGTGGCCGCCGCCACGAAGACCAGCGCAAACGGCGTCACCCACAGCGCCAGCAGGTACAGCACCGCGGCGAGGCCGGCGGCCGCCGAGATGGCGAACCCCGCCGAGAGCGCGACGAGCGTCTCGACGAAGCGGCGCCGGCGGTCGGCGAGGCGGATGCCCCACGCCAGCATCAGGCCGGTGACGGTGAGGCCCACCAGGTGGGCGGCCAGCAGCGCCAGCCACAGCCGCATCTCGGTGGGCCCGGCGCCGCCGGCGACGGCGTGCAGCACCAGCACCGCGACCACGGTCTCCAGGTAGTGCATGGCGGCGTTGAAGACGACCTTCCACGGGTCGCGACGCTGCGCCACCGACACCGCCAGGCCGCCGAGCAGGCGCCCCACGATCAGGGCCCCCGGCGAGGCCAGGGCGAGGCCCAGCACCAGCGGCACGTCGCTGAGCGTCACGGTGTGGGGGTTGCGCTGCACCCGCACCACCACCACCGCCGCCTCGAACACTGCGAACGTCAGCGCCAGCCACCACCACGTCAGCCGCAGCGGCGGATCGGGCAGGCCGGCGCCGGGGAGGAAGGCGTGCCCGAGCGCGGCAACGGCCCCCATGCCGGCGGCCATGCCGAGCAGGGGGCGCGGGCCGAACAGGCCGGTCCGGGCGGGCGATCGCTTCGTCGTGTCCTCCATTGCCGATCGGGTCGGCCGGGGCGCGGCCCGGCCGATACGGGTTCCATCGGCGGGATGGGGGCCGGACTCGACCGTTCTCTGCGAGCGCCGGCGCAGGCGGCCGACGTCACGCGGGCCGGGAGCGGAGCCGGGCGACGCGATCTGCCGGCGGCAGCATGCGATTGATGCGCGCGAGGTCACCGTCCGCCTGTGCGAGCCTCCGGTCGGCCTCGTCGCCGCGGCCGGCCGCCCGGAGGCGGCGGTCCTCGGCCAGGGCGCCCCTTCGCAGGTCGCGGGCCTCGTCCAGCAGCCGTTCCCTGCGCAACCAGGACCGCGTCCACCACGCGGGGTCGTAGGGCCGATCGAGGCCCTCGATCGGCTTGCCGGCCCCGGGCAGCCGCTCGAACTCGCCGCGCTCCATGGCCTCGCGGATCTGCCGCTCCACCATGCCCTCGGGGACGGGGGGAAGGCGCCCCTCAGTTGGCATGCGTGATCGACTGGGCGTGCGACCACCGCGACGCTGCGGCGGCGTACGCCTCGCCGGCTCGCTCGAAGTCACCATCCGCCAGTGCCTGGAGGCAGGCGGCCAGGTCTTCGGCCGACTCGTCGAGCACCAGGTCGCCGTCGGGGAACAGGCCGGCCACCTCGTCGTAGTCCAGTTCGACGAGGGCATCGGGCGGGAACCCCTCCAGCCAGGTGAGGACGTCGCCCACCTGATCGACCACGTGGTCGTCGAGGCCGGCCCCCTCCAGGACCGCCGCGGCGCGGCGGACCCGCCGCACCGCGTCGCCCTGCAGGGCCCGGTAGCGGATCGACAGGCCGATCCCGTCCTTCTCGACCAGTTCGCGTTCCGCAGGCACAAAGGCCGCGAACCACCGCAGCGGCACGTGCCACGGCGAGGTGAGGATGTGCGAGCGCGCCGCACCCGCCGCCTGGATGCTCTGCAGTTCGGCCACGGCCGCCTCGGCGAGCCCCCTGGGCACCAGCACCGATGCGGTCGCTCCCCGGTACGCGTTGCGGAAGGCGAGGAGGCCTTCGAGCATGCGCAACCGGGGGAATCGGGGGCAGACATACCGCCTGCCCTGGTAGCTGGTGATGAAGGCGTCGTCGCTGGGCTCCTCGTCCCACACACCGAACGACCCGTGCCGGAGGACCCGGCGCGAGGTGGTGCGGACGTGCTCGGGGAAGTACCCCACCCGCTCGGCGGGCATGTACACCCGGAGGTATGCCGACTTCGCCATGTGCGCGATGGTAGGCATGCTGCGGCGGCACGCCTCCAGGGGGGGCCTCCCACCCAGGTCCGACCCCTTGGCTAGCATCGAACGCGAGCCGTTCGGCCTGGACGGCCGCCTCGGAAAGGAGCCCCACCTTGGGTGTATTCGGTGCCATCGGTGATCGGAGCCACGGCGAGATCGTCTTCGGCAACGACCCGGTATCCGGCCTACGGAGCATCATCGCGATCCACTCCACTGCCCTCGGTCCCGCCCTCGGCGGGACTCGCTTTTATCCGTACGACACGGAAGAGGAAGCACTCGAGGACGTCCTGCGTCTCTCCCAGGGCATGACCCGCAAGGCAGCCGCCGCCGGCCTCGACCTGGGCGGCGGGAAGGCCGTCATCATCGGCGACCCCCGCACCATGAAGTCCGAGCGCCTGTGGCGCGCCTACGGACGGGTGGTCGACTCCCTCCAGGGCCGCTACATCACCGCCGAGGACGTCGGCACCGACACCATGGACATGGATCTGATCGGCCACGAGACCCGCTGGGTCGTGGGCGTGCCGGTCGAGGAGGGCGGGTCGGGCGACCCGTCTCCCGCCACGGCGCGCGGCATCATCGCCGCGACCAGGGCGGTCGCCAAGTACCGCTTCGGCACCGACGACCTCTCACAGCGGAGTGTCGCCATCCTCGGCGTGGGCAAGGTCGGCACCGATCTGGCCCGCCGCTACCACGAGGCGGGCGCCAAGATCTACGCGGCCGACGTGTACCCGCCGGCACTCGAACGCGCCGTCGAGATGTACGGCGTCACGCCGGTGGGCCTCGACGACATCTACGAGGTCGAGGCCGACATCCTGGCCCCCTGCTCGCTCGGAGGCGTCTTCACCGACGAGACGGTGCCGCGGCTCGCCTGCAAGGTGATCGTCGGAGCCGCCAACAACCAGTTGGAGCGGGAAGACCACGCCGACGCCATCGCCGAGCGCGACATCCTGTACGCTCCCGACTTCGTCGCCAACGCCGGCGGCCTGATCAACGTCAGCGAGGAGTTGCGGGGCTACACGGTCGAGCGGGCGGCGGCGCGTATCGACAAGATCTACACCAACATGTGCCACGTCCTGAAGACGGCAGAGGAGCAGGGGATCACCCCCAACGCCGCTGCCATCGACTGGGCGGAGCGCAGGGTCGAGGAGATCGGCACGCTGCGGATGTTCCGGCGCCGGGCGAAGTACGGGAAGTAGCGAGCACCGGCGACGGCAGACGAGGGGAAGGGAGATCTGATTCTGACCATCGGGATCGATCCGGCGCGCAACCACCTGGATCTCGGGCTCAGCGACGCCGACGTCATCGAGATGTACCGGACGATGGTGCTCACCCGGCACCTCGACGACCGGACGTGGGCGCTCAACCGGCAGGGGAGGGCGCCGTTCGTGGTGTCCGCCGCAGGGCACGAGGGGACCCAGGTGGGGGCGGCGTTCGCCCTCCGGCGCGGCGTCGACTGGGCTCTGCCCTACTACCGCGACGTGGGACTGGTCCTCGGCCTGGGCATGACCCCCGAGGACGTGCTGCTCGGGGTGTTCTCCAAGGCCACCGACCCCTCCAGCGGAGGGCGCCAGATGCCCAACCACTGGTCGCACCCGGGGCTGCGGATCGTCAGCCAGGGCTCGGTGATCGCCACCCAGTTCCCCCAGGCCGCCGGCATCGCCTACGAGTTGCAGCGGACCGGCCGGGAGGGCGTGGTGCTCGCGACCGGGGGCGAGGGCGCCACCTCCGAGGGCGACTTCCACGAGGGCATGAACTTCGCCGGCCTGAAGCGCCTGCCGGTGATCTTCCTGATCGAGAACAACCTGTACTCCATCTCGGTGCCGTCGGAAGAGCAGATCGCAGGCGACCTGGTGGACCGGGCCATGGGGTACGGCATCCCGTCCGTGTCGGTGGACGGCAACCAGATCCTCGACGTCTACGAGGCCGTGAAGACGGCGGCCGACCGCGCCAGGGAGGGCGGCGGCCCCACGTTCATCGAGGCCCGCACCTACCGCTACTACGCGCACACCTCCGACGACGACGACAAGCAGTACCGCAGCGCCGCCGAGGTCGAGGAGTGGCGCCGCAAGGACCCGATCGGCATCCTGCGGCAGTACCTCATCGAGTCGCGCCTCCTGGACGACGCCGCCGAGCAGGCCATCGACGAGGAGGCGTCCTCCGCCGTGGCCGCCGCCGTCGAGCGGGCATCGGCAGCGCCCGATGCCACCGACGCCATGAGCATGGTGTACGCCGCCCCGATCGAGCCGTCCCCCCCTGCCACCGGAGTGGAGCCGCCGCCGGCAGGCGACGAGGTCAACCTGGTCACCGCCGTCAACCGGGCGCTCCACGAGGTGCTGGAGGCCGACCCGTCGGCCACGGTGTTCGGCGAGGACGTCGCCGACCCCAAGGGGGGCGTGTTCCGGGCCACGGTCGGGCTCACCGACATGTACGGCGCCCCCCGGGCGTTCAACACCCCGATCGCCGAGTCCTCGATCGTCGGCATCGGCTTCGGCATGGCGGTGGCGGGAGGCCGCCCCATCGCCGAGATCCAGTTCGCCGACTTCATCCACCCGGCGTGGAACCAGCTGGTGTCCGAGGCCGCCCGGCTCCACTACCGGAGCGCCGGTGGGTGGACCTGCCCGCTGGTGGTGCGCACCCCCTACGGCGGGGGCATCCACGGTGCCCTGTACCACAGCCAATCGATCGAGGGCTTCTACGCCCACGTGCCCGGCCTGAAGGTGGTGGTGCCTTCCACGCCCGCCGACGTCAAGGGGCTGCTGCGGTCGGCGGTGGAGGACCCCGACCCGGTGCTGTTCCTGGAGCCGAAGAAGCTGTACCGCCTCGTCAAGGGCCCGTACCCCGACGGCGACTACCGGGTGCCGCTGGGCAAGGCGGCCCTGCGACGCGAGGGAGACGACCTGACGATCATCGCCTACGGCGCCATGGCGCACTTCTCCCTCGAAGCCGCCGCGCAGTTGGCGGCGCAGGGGGTGGAGGCCGAGGTCTTGGACCTGCGGACCATCCGGCCGCTCGACTGGGCCTCGGTGGAGGCGGCGGTGCAGCGGACCGGCAAGATCCTCATCGTCCACGAGGACAACGAGTACGCCGGGTTCGGCGCCGAGATCGCCGCCCAGATCGCCGACAAGTCGTTCGAGTGGCTCGACGCCCCGGTGCGCCGCTACGCCGCCCCCGACGTCCCCGCCTTCCCGTTCGCCGAGGCCCTCGAGTCCCAGGTGATGCCGAACGTGGAGGGCATCGTGGAGCGGGCGATGGACCTGGCCAGGTTCTAGGGAGGCCGGTCTCCGGCGGGCCCCTAACCTGCCTCTCATGGACCCGGTGATCCGCCCCGGCAGGACCGAGGACGTGCCCGCGATCGCGTCGTGGACCGGCGACACCTTCCCGTGGGGCGACTACGTGGCCGACGCCCTCCCCGACTGGATGGCGGCCGAGGATTCGCTGGTCGCCGTCGCCGAGACGGACGGCGAGGTGGTCGGCGTGTCCAGGGCGTCGCTGCTGTCGCCCACGGAGGCGTGGGCGCAGGGGACCCGGATCCACCCCGGCCATCGGCGGCGCGGCATCGGCTCCGCTCTCGCCCGCCACCTGGAGGCATGGGCGGCGGCGGCCGGAGCCCTGGTGATGCGCTCGATGGTCGAAGCCTGGAACGAGGCTCCCCGGGCCCAGTCGCTGGCCCTCGGCTACCGGGAGATCGGGCAGTGGGTGCGCGCCGGGCGCGGCGTCGGGGAGAACTCACCGGTCCCGGAGGGCAACGGCGGCAGGCGGGTGGCCGCCGCCGAGGGCCTCCGGCCCGCCCACTCGTCCGAGGCGGGGGCGGCGCTCCTCTCCTGGTCGGGAGGCGGCCTGGAGCGGGCCTCCCGGGGCCTCGTCCCCATCGGCGTGTGGCGGATGCGCCGCCTGGTCCCCGAGGACCTCACCGACGCTGCCCGCCGCCGGGCGCTGCTCACGGGACGGGCGGGATGGGCGATCGGCGAGGCCGTGGACGACGCGTACGAGGTGTCGTGGATCGCCGCCGAGGAGCACGACGCCGACGCCATGCTGCGGGCGCTGGTCGACAGGGCGGCGGCCGCCGGGTCCGACGAGATCAGGGTGATGCTCCCCGGCACCGACTGGATGGTCCGTGCCCTGCGCCGCCGCGGCTTCGAGATCCACGACGTGGCGATCTACGCCAAGCCGCTGCCCCCCAGCGGCGCATAGACCAGCAGCCGGGTGCCGAACGGGTCGATGAGGGGACAGGAACGGATCGGCTCGTACATCAACTGGTCCGTGGGGGCCTCCCCCGTGGCTCCGGCCGCCAGGAAGGCGGCATGGAGGCGGTCGGCTTCTCCGGGGGTCTCCATCACGATGCCGATCTCCGTGTTCGACGGCGCCCCCTCCCGGGCGGGGAACAGCGTCAGCCACGCGCTCCCGATCCGCCATCCCCTGGTGGTGTCGCCCTCCACGTAGCCGGGCGGGCCCAGCACCCGGGTGTAGAACGCCACGGCCTCGGCGTAGGGAGCGACGAACAGGACCGGGCCTCCCGCCCCGGCGAACCCGAAGCGCGGCTCCGGCGCCGGGTCGGCGTAGAACCGGGCCCGGTACTCGTCGTAGTCCATGCGATCTCCCTCACGACGGGCGCGGGACGGTAGCGGCCGTCCTAGGCTGGCGCCTCGTGGACATCCGCCCCTACGACCACGAGCAGGACTTCGACGCCGTCTACCGCATCTGGCGGGAGGTCGGCTGGCTCGAGCCCGGCGACGAGCACAAGGAGGGCTTTGCCGCGTTCGCCACGGCCGGTCACGCCAACGTCGCCTTGATGGGCGGCGAGGCCGAGTGCTTCGTCCACTGGACGCCGGGCGACATCGACCACACCGGCACGCTGCTCCCCTTCGCCGGCATCACCGCCGTCACCACCAGCCGGATCGCCCGCAAGCAGGGGTTCGCCACGGCGCTCACCACCCGTGCGTTGGCCGAGGCACGCGAGGCGGGGGCGGCCGTCGCCGGGCTGGGGATCTTCGACCAGGGCTTCTACGACCGGTTCGGCTTCGGCACCGCCGCCTACGAGCACCGGTACCAGTTCGACCCCGCCACCCTCGACGTGCCGGTGGACTACCGGACCCCGATCCGCGTCGGCCCCGACGACTGGGCGGACGTGCACGCCGCCATGCGGCGCCGCGCCCGCACCCACGGCTCGCTGACCCTCGAGCCTCCGAACCCCATCAGGGCGGAGATGTTGTGGACGGCGACCCCGTTCGGGCTCGGGTACCGGGACGACGACGGCGAACTGACCCACCTCGTGTTCGGCGTCGCCAAGGGCGAGAGCGGCCCGTACTCGGTGTGGCTCACCGCCTATCGCGACGGCCACCAGTTGCTGGAACTGCTGCGGCTGCTGCGGGAGCTGTCCGACCAGGTGGCGTCGGTGGTGATGATGGAGCCGCCGGAGATCCAGCTGCAGGACCTGATCCGCACGCCGTTCCGCCAGCGGGTCCGGTCCATCAAGTCGGTGCACGAGACCCTCAACCGCTCGTCGGCGTTCTCCCAGCTCCGCATCCTCGACCTGGAGGCCTGCGTCGGGGCGCACCGGTGGCGCGGCCCCGAGGTGCGCTTCGACCTCGTCCTCGACGACCCGCTCGACCGGCTCGACGGGGGACGCGGGCTGTCTGGCGACTCCACGGTGACGGTCGGAGACCCCTCGTCGATCGAGCCCGGCCACGCCGGCGGGCTGCCGGTGATGCAGGCCACCGTGAACGCCTTCACCCGGCTCTGGTTCGGGGTGCGGCCGGCATCGAGCCTGGCGATCACCGACGGGCTCACCGCCCCGCCCGGACTGCTGGCAGACCTGGACGAGGCGCTGCGCCTGCCCCGCCCCTCGTTCGGCTGGTTCATCTAGCGCCGGGTCACACCTCCGGTGTGGCGGCGCACCACCTCCGGTGCGGCGGCGCTACACCTCCGGTGCCGCGTAGGTGATCAGGCTCTCCATGTAGTTGGCCCGCTCGAAGGCGGCGGGGTCGGGGGCGCTCGCCTGGCTCATCGAGCCCTTCAGTTGCTCCACCGACACGTACTCGTGCTCCACCATCCACTGGCGCACGCCGTCGGCCACCGTCCCGATCCACTCCGGCCCGTGGCGGAGCAGGGCCGAGGCCATCATCGTGACGTCCGCACCGGCGAGCAGCAGCTTGAGCACGTCCTCGGAGGTGTGGACGCCGGTGGTGGCGGCCAGCGACGCGTCCACCCGCCCCTTGAGGATGGCGATCCACCGCAGCGGCAGCCGCAACTCGGCCGACGTGCTCAACACCACGTTCGGCACCACCTCGAGCTCTGTCAGGTCGATGTCGGGCTGGTAGAAGCGGTTGAACAGCACCAGGCCGTCGGCGCCTGCCTCGGTCAGCCGGCGCGCCATGTTCGCCGTGGACGAGAAGTAGGGACCCACCTTCACCGCCAGCGGGATCTCGATGGTCTCGCGCACCGCGGCGACCAGGTCCAGGTACCGCTGCTCGACCTCGGCGCCCGTCTGGTCGGCGTCGGCGGCGATGAAGTAGACGTTCAACTCCAGCGCCGAGGCGCCGGCCTGCTCGAGGCGCCGGGCGTGCTCCACCCATCCGCCGGTGGTGATGCCGTTGAGGCTGGCGATCACCGGGATCGACAGCTCCTCGCGGGCCTTGGCCACCAGGTCGATGTAGCGCTCCGGGCCCGTGTTGTACGCCTCGAACTCCGGCAGGAAGCCGCCGGCGTGCTCGGCGTATGTCTCGGCCCCGTACTCCAGGGCCTCGTGCATCTGGTAGGTGTCGTGCTCGATCTGCTCCTCGAACAGGGACGGCAGCACCACCGCCGACGCACCGGCTTCGGCCAGGCGGTGCAGGCCCTCGATGGTGCGGCCCAGCGGCGACGACGACGCCATCAGCGGGCTGTCCAACTCCAGGCCCAGGTACGTGGTCTTCAGGCTCACGCTCATCGGCCCACCTCCTCACCGGGCAGTCCTCGCTCGACGCCCGCCAGTTGCTCGTAGAGGCGCCTGCGCTCGGTGATGTCCTCCTGGGCCGCCTCGATCAGCTTGCCCGCCGTCTCCGGGTTCGTCCGCTGCAGCATGGCGAAGCGTGCCTCCTTCTTGGCGAAGTCGGCGAACGGCATGCTCGGCGGCCGGCTGTCGAGCACGAACGGGTGCTCTTCGGATGCGGCCAGCCGCGGGTCGAACCGGTACATCGGCCAGTACCCGCTGGCGGCGGCCTCCTTCTGGTGGTCCATCTGCTCGGCCATGTCGATGCCGTGGGCGATGCACGGGCTGTAGGCGATGATCAGCGACGGGCCGGAGTAGGACTCCGCCTCGCTGATCGCCCGGACCGTCTGGTTCATGTTCGCCCCCATGGCGATCTGGGCGACGTACACGTTGCCGTACGCCATGGCGATCATGCCGAGGTCCTTCTTGCCGGTGACCTTGCCTGCGGTGGCGAACTTGGCGATCGCCGCCCGCGGCGTCGCCTTGGACGCCTGGCCGCCGGTGTTGGAGTACACCTCGGTGTCCAGCACCAGGACGTTGACGTCCTTGCCGCTGGCCAGCACGTGGTCGAGGCCGCCGAAGCCGATGTCGTAGGCCCAGCCGTCGCCGCCCATGATCCACACGCTCTTGCGGATGACCGCATCGAGCAGGGACAGCGCCCAGCGCGACCGCGGCGAGCCCTCCTTCTCCAGCATCTCCTGCAGCCGGGCGACGCGGGCCCGCTGCTCGGCGATGCCCTGCTCGGAGGTCTGGTCGGCGTTGACCACCTCCACCAGCAGGTCGTCGCCGATGATGTCGGCCACGTCGGCGAGGGCCTCCAGCGCCGCCTGGTGCCGCTGGTCCACGGCGAGGCGCATGCCGAGCCCGAACTCGGCGTTGTCCTCGAACAGCGAGTTCGACCACGTCGGGCCGCGACCGGCGTCGTCCACCGCCCACGGCGTGGTGGGCAGGTTGCCGCCGTAGATCGACGAGCACCCGGTGGCGTTGGCCACGATCATGCGGTCGCCGAACAACTGCGAGACGAGCTTGACGTAGGGCGTCTCGCCGCACCCCGCACACGCCCCCGAATACTCGAACAGCGGCCGCAGCGACTGCGACCCCTTGAGCGTGGAGGTGTTCACCGTGGTGCGGTCCACCTCGGGGATCGACAGGAAGAACTCGTAGTTCGCCCGTTCCTGCTCGAGGTGGTCGTCCTTCGGCTCCATGTTGATGGCCTTGTGCTTCACCTCTTCCTTGCTCTTGGCAGGGCAGATGTTCACGCACACGCCGCAGCCGGTGCAGTCGTCCGGGGCCACCTGGATGGTGAACACCTTGCCGGGGAAGTCCTTGCCGCGCGGGTCGGCGTGGAGGAACCCCTCCGGGGCCTTCTCCAGCTCCTCGGCATCGAAGTACTTGATCCGGATCGCGGCGTGCGGGCACACCAGCGGGCACCGGCCGCAGTCGATGCAGACCTCGTCGTCCCAGATGGGGATCTCCATGGCGATCGACCGCTTCTCGTACTGGGCGGTCGCGGTGGGGAACGTGCCGTCCACCGGCATGGCGCTCACCGGCAGCAGGTCGCCCTTGCCGTCGATGATCATCGCGGTCACCCGCTCCACGAAGTCCGGCACGGTGTCGGGCACGGCCGGGCGGAGCCGCTTGGACGAGGTGGCCTCGGCCGGCACCTCCACGCGGTACAGGTTGGCGACGGCGGCGTCCACCGCGGCGAAGTTGCGGTCCAGCACCGTCTGGCCCCGCTTGCCGTACGTCTTGCGGATCGACTCCTTGATGGCATCCTTCGCCTCCTCCGGCGGCAGGATGCCCGCCAGGTGGAAGAAGCACGTCTGGAGCACGGTGTTGATCCGTCCGCCCAGGCCGGCCTCCTTGGCCACCTGGTAGCCGTCCACGACGTAGAACTCGATCTGCTTGTCGATGATCTGGCTCTGTGCCTCGCGGGTGAGGCGATCCCAGGTGCCTTCGGCGCCGTAGGGGCTGTTGAGCAGGAACTTGGCGCCCTTCCTGGCCCTGCCGAGCACATCGACCTTCTCCATGAGACCGAACTGGTGGCAGGCCACGAACGACGCCTTGTCGATGAGGTAGGTGCTGAGGATCTCCTCCTCTCCGAAGCGGAGGTGGGAGACCGTCATCGCCCCCGACTTCTTGGAGTCGTAGACGAAGTAGCCCTGGGCGTGCATCGGCGTGTGCTCGCCGATGATCTTCACCGAGTTCTTGTTGGCGCCCACCGTGCCGTCGGCGCCGAGGCCGAAGAACAGGGCCCGGACCACGCCCTCGCCGTCCGTGTCCCACTCCTCGTCGTGGGCCAGGCTGAGGTGAGTGACGTCGTCCACGATGCCCAGCGTGAAGTGGGGCTTCGGCGAGTCCTTGCCGGCCTCGTCGAGCGCGGCCTTCACCATGGCCGGGGTGAACTCCTTGGACGACAGGCCGTACCGCCCGCCGATCACCCGGGGCACCCCTGCGGTCAGGTGGAGCGACCCCGCGGCGTGGGCCTCCACCAGCGACGTGAGCACGTCCTGGTACAGGGGCTCGCCGTTGGCTCCCGGCTCCTTGGTGCGGTCGAGCACGGCGATGCTCTTCACCGTCTGCGGCAGCGCGCTCAGGAAGGCTGCGGTGTCGAAGGGGCGGTAGAGGCGCACCACCACGACGCCCACCTTCTCGCCGTCGGCGGTGAGGCGGCGGATGGCCTCGAGGGCGGCGCCGACGCCCGAGCCCATCAGCACCACGACCCGCTCGGCGTCGGGAGCGCCGTAGTAGTCGAACAGGTGGTAGCGGCGCCCGGTCAGTTCGCCGAACGCATCCATCTTCTCCTGGACGATCCCGGCCACGGCGTCGTGGTAGGGGTTCGACGCCTCACGGGCCTGGAAGAAGACGTCCGGGTTCTGGGCGGTGCCCCGCAGCACCGGGTGCTCCGGGTCCATGGCCCGGGCCCGGTGGGCGGCGATGGCGTCCCGGTCCATGAGCGCCTCGAGGTCGGAGTCGAGCAGGCGCTCGATCTTGGCCACCTCGTGGCTGGTGCGGAACCCGTCGAAGAAGTGCAGGAACGGCACCCGGGACGGCATGGTGGCGGCGTGCGCGATGGCAGCCATGTCCTGGGCCTCCTGCACCGACGAGGACGCCAGCATGGCGAAGCCGGTCTGACGCACCGCCATGACGTCGCTGTGGTCGCCGAAGATGGAGAGCGCGTGGGTGGCGATCGTGCGGGCCGACACGTGGATGACGCCGGACGACAACTCGCCGGCGATCTTGTACATGTTGGGGATCATCAGCAGCAGGCCCTGGGAGGCCGTGAACGTGGTGGTCAGTGCCCCGGCCTGGATCGCGCCGTGGCACGCGCCGGCGGCGCCCCCTTCGCTCTGCATCTCGATGACGGTGGGGATGTTCCGCCACAGGTTGGTGCGGCCGGCACTCGACCAGGCGTCCGCCATCTCCCCCATCCCCGACGACGGGGTGATCGGGTAGATGGCGATGACCTCGCTCAGCTTGTGGGCCACGGTCGCGCAGGCCTCGTTGCCGTCCACCGTGACGATTGGTCGTTCCACGACGCCCTCCAGTGTCGATGCGCCCACCAAGCCTATCCCGGTGGGATGGAACCGCTTCCGTACGGACGGCCCCGGGCCGGGGGTCGATGGTCCCTAGCCGTCCCCGGCCGCCGATCGGCGCTGCGCCCAGCGCCGCATCGGCACCCACACCATCGCCACCACGGCCATGATCCCCGCCGCCCCGAAGTAGGTCTCCCGGTCGCCGACCGAGGCGGCGATCGCGGTGGCCGCCGTGGGCCCGGAGAACTGCCCGAGGCGGTTGGCCGTCACCCACATGCCCACCGACGCGCCCCGGTACTCGGCCGGGACCGCGGAGGCGGCGTAGGTCTGCAGCAGCGGGAAGATCGACCCGGTCCCGGAACCGATGACGGCCAGGCCCAGCGCCACCTGCCACAGCGCAGGGGACGAGCCGACCAGCACGAACCCGGTGACGATGAGGCCGAACGCCACCGGGAGCACCCGCGACGGGGGGAACCGGCGGCCGATGCGACCCGACAGGATGGAGGCGGTGCTGCTGGCGGCCGACCCGACGGCGGCGATCAGACCGCGCTGGGACACCGACAGGCCCCACTCGTGCTCCAGGAACAGCGGCGTCACCGTGGTGGCCACGCCGAGGAAGACGCCGATCGTGACGAACGACATCGGCAGCATCCCCAGCCAGTCGCTGAGCCGGCCCGAGCGGCGCAGCGAGGCGAGCGTCGCCCCGGCGTGGCGCAGCGGCGGGGCGGCGGGAGCTCCGTCGGGCCTCCCCGGGAGCAGCCGGGCCCACCACCACACCGGGAAGGCCACCACGAACACCAGGAACGGCCGGAAGGCCCCGCCTTCGGCGAGCAACCCGCCGACGATCGGGGCGATCGTGGTCATGCCGGTGAGGGCCGCCAGGTTGAGGCCCATCGCCCACCGCCGCTCGTGGCCGGTGAACAGGTCGCCGATCACCACCACCCCGAGGCTCAGCAGGCCCGACGTGCCCAGGCCCTGGGCCGCCCGCAGCGCGACCAGCGCCCAGTAGGACCGCGCGAAGTAGCAGGCCAGGCCGGCGGCGCCGAACACGAAGAGGCTGGCCCGGATCACCTGCCGCCGCCCCAGCCGGTCGGTGAGGTAGCCGATGTAGGCCGCGAGGAAGATCCCCGGCAGCGAGACGGCGGCGCCGACCAGGCCGATCGACCCGCGCGACACGCCCAGCTCGTCGGCGAGATCCGGCAGCGCCGGCACGATCACGGAGAAGGCGAGCACGCCCATGCCGGTGATCGTGAGGATGAGCGGCAGCATTCGGCGGGGGGAGGACGGGGGCGTGTTCATGGGGTGCGGGCCACGATACCCCTGCGAGAACCTGCCAGTTTCGAGTACCTTGTCGGCCATGGGGGCCCTGGAACTGCGCCTGCTCGGCGGATTCCAACTCCGTCGGGACGGCGAAGTCCTCCCGCCGATGCCGTCGCGCGCCGCCCGGTCGCTGATGGCCTACCTGGTCCTGCACCGCGACCGGGCCCACACCCGCGCCCTCCTCATCGGCACCTTCTGGCCCGACATGGCCGAGTCCCGGGGCCGGCGCCGGCTGAGCCACGCCCTGTGGCAGATCCGCACCGCCGTCGGTGACGAGGACTGCCTGGTCACGCCCGGCGATTCGGTCCGGTTCGACCCCGACACCGACTTCTGGCTCGACGTGGACGAGTTCGAGTGGACCCTCGAGCAGGCCTCCCCCGGCTCGCCCGACGCCGGCAGGGCGGAGGCCGACCTGCTCGCCAGGGCCGTGGACCTGTACCGGGGCCACCTGCTGGCGGGCTTCTACGACGACTGGCTGTTCCCCGACCAGGACCGGCTGCGGCTGCGGTACCTGGGCGCGCTCGGCCGCCTGACCGACCTGGCCATGGCCCGCGGCGACTACGACCACGCCCTCACCCACGCTCAGCAGATGGCCCAGACCGACCCGCTGTCGGAGGAGGCGCACCGCAAGATCATGCGCATCGCCGTGCTGCTGGGCCGCCACTCCGACGCCATCCGCCAGTACGAGCGATGCCGGGCGGTGCTGGAAGCGGAGTTGGAGAGGGAGCCGTCGCCGGAGACCACCGCGCTGCACGAGGAGATCCTCGCCGACCGGGAGACCGGCACGGCCCGCGCCTCCGCCGTCCACCACGCGCCCCTGTTCGACCGGGACGAGCCGACCCCGCTGGTGGGACGCGACCGGGAGCGGGCCACGATGGCCTCGCTGCTCGACGCCGTCCTCGACGGTGCCGGAGCCGTCGCCCTCATCGAGGGGGAGTCCGGCGTGGGCAAGACCCGGCTCCTCGACGAGGCAGTCGCCGACGCCCGGTGGCGGGGCATGACGGTGCTGTGGGGTGGCTCCTCGCCCAGCGGCGGGCTGCCGTTCGGGCCGATCGCCGAGGCGCTCGGCACCGGGCTGAGCACACTCCACGGGCGCCGCCTCGCCGGCCAGCTGGACCCGGTGTGGCAGGACCAACTGGCACCGCTCATCCCGGGGCTCGGCACCGGCGCCGAGCCGGTGTCCCTGGGCCCCGCCGAAGACCGGGAGCGGATGCTGGAGGCCATCGCCGTCGGCTTCGAGAGCCTGGCCCGGCTCAATCCGACCTTCGTGGTGCTCGAAGACCTCCACTGGAGCGACGAGGAGACCAACGACGCCGTCCGCCACCTCGCCGGCCGGGTGGCCGGGCACCCGATCCTGCTGGCGCTCTCCTACCGGCACGGCGAGGCGCGCGAGCGGCCGGAGGTGTGGGACCTGCTCCGCGCCGTCGACCGCCACCCCCACTCGGAGCGGATCTCGCTGGCGCCGTGCTCCCCCGCCCAGACCGAGGAGCTGATCCGCCGCAGCCTCAACGTCCCCGAGGTGTCTGCCGAGTTCTCCGAGCAGGTGCATCGTGAGACGGGCGGCATCCCGCTGTTCGTCGTCGAGACGCTGCGGGCCCGGGCCGAACGCGACGACCTCGACCCCACCGGTGGCGGCGACGAGCCGTCCCCCGGGCTGCCGATCACCCCGACGGTGCAGCGCATCATCCAGGCCCGCCTCGAAGGGCTGCCCCGCGAGACCCACGACACCCTGGACCTGGTGTCGGTCCACGAGGGCCGGCTGCTGCTGCCCGAGATCGTCGCCGCCTCCGAGGCCGACGACCTGACGGTCCTCGAGGCGGTGGACGACCTGGTGCGGCGCCGCCTGCTGGTGGAGCAGGGCTCGCGGTTCGGGATCGGTCACGAACTGATGCGGCGGGTGGTGTACGACGGCCTGCCGCTGTCGCGGCGCCTCGACCTGCACCGCCGGGTCGCCCTGGCCGTCGAACGCCACCGCCCGGAGGACGTGGAGGTGCTCGCCCACCACTTCGGCATCGCCTGCATGCCGGATCGCGCCGCCGACAACCTGGAGAAGGCGGCCGCCAACGCCCTCCGCCTGCACGCCTACGACACGGCGGCCCGCCACCTGGCTGCGGCGGCCGCCGCGCTCGAGGAGATCGACGCCGACGGCGAGCGCCGCTACTCGGTGGCGGCGCTGCGCGAAGAGATCCTCAACACCCTCGCCCGCCGGGACGAGCAGGAGGCCGCGCTCGCCGAGATGGAGCGCTCCGCGCCCGACAGTTGCCGATCCGAGGTACATCGGCGGCGCGCCGTGTGGCTGGCCCACCTCGACCGGTTCGCCGAAGCCGGGGTCGAGGCGCAGCGCGCGGTGGAGGCGGCGGCCGGCGAGGACGACGGGGGCCGGATGGTGGCGGCGTTGTCGGCCCACGGGATGATCTCCTGCTACGCCGGCAGGGCCGCCGAGGGGGTGGAGTTGCTCGAGGAAGCCGCCCGCTACCGGGGTGCCGACCGCAAGCAGCAGGCGGATGCCCGCAACGCTCTCGGGCACAACCTGCTCGACCTGCAGCGCTTCGACGAGGCGGAGTCGCAGTTCCTGGCCGCGCTCGCCCTGTACGGCGAGACCGGTGATGCCCGGGGCCAGGCCGACGTGCTCGGGATGCTGGCGACCCTGCGGATGGAGCGCGGCGAGCCCGACCTGGCCGCCGAGGACTACCTCCGGGCCATCGACATCGCCCACACCATCGGTTGGAAGAGCGGCGAAGCGGTGTTCCACATGAATCTCGGCATCCTGGAGGCCATCCGCAGCCGGGTGGGGGCGGCGCGGGACTGGTTCGAGGGCGCCGCCGCCATCTACGCCACGATGGAGAACAGCCGGGGACGGGCGATGGTGCTCGCCAACGCGGCGTGGTTGGAGCATGGCTACCTGGGGAACGCCGACTCCGCCGAGGTTGAGGCCACCGAAGCCCTGGAGCTCTACCGGGAACTCGGTGACCTCCGGGGAGAAGCGCAGTGTCTTGGCACCCTGGGCTCGATCGCCGGCTACCGACAGGATCTCGCCGGGGCGCGGAACCTGTTCAGAGAGTCGATCCAGCGCGAGGAGGACCTCGAAGACGCATGGCTCATGGTCCAGACCCTGATCCACTGGGGAGCCACCGAACTGGATATCGGCGACCCGACTGAAGCCACCTCTGTATTCACGCGGGCCCTCCAACTCTGCGACACCGTCGGGATGGACGACATGAGAATCAGCGTCCTGGCCGGGTACGGCCGGGCACTGCTGGCGTGCGGCCGCCTCGACGAGGCCGATGCCGCCACCGCCGAGGCCGCCGCCGCGCTGCGGCCCGGCATCGATCAGGCCTACCTGGTGTCCTACGCCCGGTCCGCGGTGCTGCGCCGCCTCGGCGACGACGATGGGGCCGACCGCCACCTCCGCCACGCCCACGACCTGCTGGCCGCGATGCTCGACGGGCTCGACCCCGACGACCGGGAGCGGGCCATGGCCCGCGTGCCCGCCCACGCCCGGATCGCCGCCGACTGGGAGCGCCGCCAGCCGCAGGTGGTCGCGATGCCGGTGGCCGCGATCGACGCCCCCGGCGGGCGGGCCCTGCGGCCCGACGATCGGGTCGAGGTGCACTGGACGGTGTCGGAGCCGGCCGACGAGCGGATCGCCGGCCGTATCGAGCGCCGCCGCCACCGCATCGTCCGGCTGCTCGCCGAGGCAGCCGCCCAGGGCGCCGCCCCCACCGTCGACGACCTGGCCGCCGCACTTCGATCGAGCACCGCCACCATCCGCCGCGACCTCGCCGCGCTGCGGGCCGCCGGGGAGGAGGCAGCCACCCGGGGCACCCGGGCCTCCACCACCGACTGAGCGGGAGGATCGTCCAGTTTCTGGATGACCCTGAGACAACGCCGAGACATCCCTCCTGTTCGCTGGCGTCCACCGACGAGCGAGGACGGACTCGACATGCGCAAGCACCTGCTGTGGGTGGCCACCGCGGCGGCCACCTTCCTGGCCCTGCACCTCACCCCGATCCTGGCGACCTGGCGCCCCGGGCACGGCTAGACCTCTCAGACCTCCGGCCTCGTCGGATCCAGAGCCGTCGAGCGCCGGAACGCCGGACCATCGGAGGACGAGGCCGGCACACGGCGACCCTCCCGGCGGCACGACGGATCCCCGGGGGGGTTGTCGCGTCTAGGCTCGGCACGGTCGACCGAAGGGTGGCTAGGGTTCCGCCCGCCTCCGGCGGGGACTGGTTCGAGCGCCACAGAAGGCCCCGGGAGGGGCTCGCACCTCACAGGACAGAAGCCTCGAGGGGAGACGTCGGCACGCAGTGACGCGTCGCCGACCCGGAGAGAGCCATGTCCCGCCGCCCCACCCCTTCCCGTCTCGCCGCCGTCGGCGCCGCCCTCCTCGTCACCTTCCTGTGGAGCTCCTCGTGGATCCTCATCCGGTGGGGGCTCGACGACGAGGCGCTCGCCCCGATCACCTTCGCCGCGCTCCGCTACGGCCTGGCGGCCGTCGTGCTCGGCGGGTGGGTGGCCTCCCGGCCGGGCCTGCGCGCCGCCGCGCGCACCATCGGCGCCCGCGACGCACTGCGCCTCGGCCTCCTCGGCCTGGTGTTCTACGCCGTCACCCAGGGGGCACAGTTCGTCGCCATCGACAACCAGCCTGCGGCGACCACGAGCGTCGTGCTGTCCTGGACCCCGCTGCTGGTGGCGGGGCTGGCCGGACGGTCGCTGTCCGAGTCGCCGATGGGGAGGCAGGTGGCCGGGTCCGGCCTCGTGGCCGGAGGCGCATGGCTCTACTTCTCGGGCGACCTGGGCGCCACCGCGGCCGGCATGGCGGCGGCGCTCGTCGCCCTGGGTGCCAACGCCGGCTCGGCCCTGCTGGGGAGGGCGGTGAACCGGAGCACCACCCTGCCGTCGCCGGTGGTCACCGCGGCCAGCATGGGGGTGGGCGCGGTGATCCTGGTGGCCGCCGGTCTGGGCGCCGAGGGCATACCCACCGTGTCGCTGCGCGCCTGGGCCCTCATCGCGTGGCTGGCCGGCGTGAACACGGCGCTGGCGTTCACGCTCTGGAACTGGTCGCTCCGCCGCCTCTCCGCCCTGGAATCGGCGGCCATCAACAACACGATGCTCCTCCAGATCGCCGCATTGGCGTGGGTGTTCCTCGGGGAGCGCCCCGGCACCCTCGAGATCGCCGGCATGCTGGCGGTGTCGGCCGGCGTGTTCCTCGCGCAGGCCGCGGGCGGTGCCCGCAGCGCCGTCCCTAGAGCAGCAACTCGGCGATCTGGACGGCGTTGAGCGCGGCGCCCTTGCGGAGGTTGTCGCCCACCGCGAAGAGCGAGATCCCGCCGGGGGTGCCCACCGTCTTGCGAATCCGCCCCACCAGCACGTCGTCGGCGCCCGCCGAATCCAGCGGCGTCGGCACCTTGTCGAGCCACACCTCGACGCCCGGAGCGGCGTCGATCAGCGAGATCGCCTCCTCCACCGGCACGTCACGCTCGAACCAGGCGGTGGCGGCGATGCCGTGGCCCACCATCACCGGCACCCGGACGCAGGCCGGTTCCACCCGCACGTCGGGCGCCTCGAGGATCTTGCGGGTCTCGTTGACGAGCTTCCACTCCTCGTCGGTGTACCCCTCGGTGGTGAGGCTCCCCGCCAGCGGCAGCACGTTCCAGGCGATGGGACGCGAGTAGACCGACAGGCCGGGGTCCTCCCACGTCCCGGTGCGGAGCGCTTCGGGGTCGGCCCCGAGCGCACCCATCTCGGCGGAGAGGGCGTCCATGGCCGCCTTCCCGGTGCCCGACACCGACTGGTACGACGTGGCGATGAGACCGGTGAGACCGGCCGCCCGGTGCAGCGGGGCCACCGCCATCATCAGCACCATCGTGGTGCAGTTGGGGTTGGCGATGATCCCCTCGTGCGCGGCGGCCGCGTGGTCGTTGACGCCCGCCACCACCAGCGGCACGTCGTCGTGCATGCGCCACGCCGACGAGTTGTCCACCACCACGGCGCCCGCCTGGGCGAACCGTGGGGCGTGGTCGGTGCTGCGGGTGCCCCCCGCCGAGAACAGGGCGATCTCGACGCCGGCGGGGTCGGCCTGGGCCAGATCCTCCACCGTCACCTCGCCCCACGGGGTGGCGACGGCGGTGCCTGCCGAGCGGGAGGACGCCATGAGGCGCAGGTCGCCGATCGGGAAGCCGCGCCGGGCGAGGGTGTCGATCATCTCCCGGCCCACCGCCCCGGTGGCGCCGATCACGGCGACACGTCTGTTCATCGCGACTCCTCCATCGGGTCGAACGGCGGGTCGAACGCGGCGTGCAGCAGGCGGACCGCCTCCTCCGCCTTGGCAGCGTCCACGACGCACGACACCCGGATCGGCGAGGTGGAGATCATGGCGATGTTGATATCGGCGGTGGCCAGCACCGAGAACATGCGCGCCGCGATGCCCGGATGGCTCCGCATGCCGGCACCGACCACCGACACCTTGGCGATGTGCTCGTCGAGGTCCACGCCCCCGGCGCCGAGCGTCTCCGCTGCGCCGCGTGCCACCGCCAGCGCCTCGCCGGCGTCCGAGTGGGGCACGGTGAACGAGATATCGGTGTGCCCGTCCTGGCTGGTGTTCTGGACGATCATGTCCACGTTGATGCCGGCGTCCGAGAGCGGCTCGAACAGGGCGGCGGCCACTCCCGGCCGGTCCGGGACGTCCTGCACCGTGACCTTGACCTCTGTGGTGTCGTGGGCCACGCCGGTGACCGCTGCGCTTTCCATCGTCTTCTCCTTGACCCAGGTGCCCTCGCCGTCGTGGAACGACGACCGCACGTGCAGCGGGATGTTGAACCGCCGCCCGAACTCGACACTCCTCATCATCAGCACGCCCGCGCCGGCCGCCGCCAGTTCCAGCATCTCCTCGAACGAGACCTCGTCGAGTTTCCGGGCATCCGGCACCACCCGCGGGTCGGCCGTGTACACCCCGTCGACGTCGGTGTAGATCTCACAGACGTCTGCGTGCAGGAAGGCGGCCATCGCCACCGCGGTGGCGTCGCTGCCGCCGCGGCCCAGCGTGGTGATCTCCTTGGTGTCTGGCGACACCCCCTGGAAGCCGGCGACGATCACCACCCTGCCCAGGTCCAGGCCCTCCTGTACCCGGATGGCCCGGATGTCGCGGATCTTGGCGGCGCCGTGGCTCTGGTCGGTGAGGATGCCGGCCTGCGACCCGGTGAGACTCATCGCCTCGACGCCCTGGTCCCTGATGGCCATCGCCAGCAACGCCATCGAGATCCGCTCCCCGGCGGTGAGCAGCATGTCCATCTCACGGGGGTGGCGGCCCCCGCTGACGTCGGCTGCCAGCGAGATCAACTCGTCGGTGGAGTGGCCCATCGCGGAGACCACCACCACCACCTGGTTTCCCGCCTTGTGGGTGGCCGCCACGCGGGCGGCGACCGCCTTGATGCGGTCGGCGTCGCCCACCGACGTGCCCCCGTACTTCTGCACGATGAGCGCCATGGCCGCGGAGTGTACCGAGGCCCCACCGCACCGCTTCCTATCATCGGCGCCATGCTGCGCCGCACACCCCCCGCCATCGCCGCCGCCCTCGCCGTCTCGATCACCGTCGCCGCCGCCGGGTGCGGGTCGGACGGCGGAGCCGCCGTCGACTCCTCCGAGTACCTCGCCTTCCGGCAGCAGCCGACCGCCTGCGGCGCCGAGCAACCCCCGCCGGCGACCGCCATGACGTTCGACGCCCCCGACGACATGGGCCTCACCGGCCCGGTGGAGGCCACCCTGGAGACGTCCTGCGGCGACATCACCCTGCTGCTCGATCCCTCGGTCGCTCCGGCCACCGTCAACTCGTTCGTGTTCCTCGCGCAGCAGGGCTACTTCGACGGCATCGCCCTCCACAGGGTGGTGCCTGGGTACATCGCCCAGATCGGTGATCCGACCGCATCCGGCTACGGGGACCCCGGCTATCGCCTGCCCGACGAGTGGCCGCCTGCCGGGTTCCTGTACGAGCGCGGCGTCGTAGCCATGGCCAACGCCGGGCCCGGCACCACCGGCAGCCAGTTCTTCGTGATGCTCGGCGACGCCGCGCTGCCTCCCACCTACACCGTGTTCGGGGTGGTCGCCTCCGGCATGGATGTGCTCGACCGGATGGCCGAAGTGCCGATGGGCCCCAATCCCGGCGACGCGGTGGACAGCCGCCCCCTGGAGACGATCTACGTCGAGCGGGTGGTGGTGGGCGGCTGATGGCGGTCGACCTCCACACCCACAGCCGGGTCTCAGACGGTTCCGACCCTCCGGAGCGGATCGTCGATCTGGCCGCCGAGCTCCGGTTGAAGGCCGTGGCGCTGATGGATCACGACATCCTCGACGGCATCCCCGCCGCCCGGGCCCGCGCCGAGGAAGTGGGCATCCCCTTCGTGCCCGGCACCGAGTTGTCGGTGGAGTGGCCGACGGGGCGGATGCACATGCTGGCCTACTTCATCGAGCCCGGGCCGGGGCCGCTGCAGGACCGCCTGCAGGGCCTGCGGGACGGGCGGCGGGCCCGGAACCGGCTCATCGTGGAGGCGCTGCAGGGCCTCGGCATCGACATCACCGGCGAGGAGGTGGCGGCCGAGGCGGGCGAGGGCGCCATCGGACGGCCCCACATCGCCGCCGTCCTGGTGCGCAAGGGCGTGGTCGCCACGATCGCCGGGGCCTTCGACCGCTACTTGGCCGACGGCCGCCCCGCCTACCGGCCCCGTCCCCGCCTGGGGGCCGCCGAGGCGGCCCGCCTGACCGGGGAATCGGGGGGCGTCGCCGTGGTCGCCCACCCCCACACCGTCGCCGGCGACAGCGAGGGATTCGCCGCCGCCTTCGAGCAGTTCGCCGACGCCGGCATCGCCGGCATCGAGTGCCACTACTCCGAGTACGCCCCCGAACTGCGGCAGCGCCTCGCCTCCCTGGCCGGCCGCTACGGCTGCATCGCCACCGGCGGGTCCGACTACCACGGCACGTACAAGCCGGACCTGCGCCTGGGGACGGGCCGCGGCGACCTGGCCGTGCCCGACGCCTGCTACGAGGCCCTGCTGGCCGCCCGCCCCCGCTAGCGGCGTCCCGCCGGGCGCCTCAAGGCCCCTCGGCCCAGGCCGATACATCAGACATGACACAGCCCGCCACGGCAGCGCGCCACGCGTCGGCGCCGGGCCGCGAGGCGCCGGTCGCCTATCGCGAGATCCGGCCGAAGTTCCAGCGCGCCCGCCTGGCCGGCGCGCTGGCCTTCCTGGTCATGGGGATCGCGATGTTCGTCGGCGGGGAATCGGAGAACCCGATCCCGATGATCGCCGCCGGCCTCGCGTCCGGCGACGCCGTCGTCCGCATCTTCCGGGACCACCGGCCCATCTGGTCGTTCCTCGTGGATGCGGTGACGGTGGCGGTCATCGTCGCGATCGACGGCGGCGGCCTCATCGCCCCGCTCGCCGCCGTGCTCGCCTACCTGCTGGTCGGCTCGATCCTGCTGGTCCCCTACCCCGGGACGATCTGGGTCATGGTGGTGGCGGGCGCCACGTTCTCGGTGACCGCCCTCGACCGGGGCGGCCTCGCCAACATGGGCGACCTCGAGTCGGGCAGGGCCCTGGTCATCTGGGGGCAGATCAGCGTGCTCCTCACCGCCGTCGGGGTGCTGCTGCTGGGGGCGGCCGCCCTCATCCGGCGGGCCCGCCGGGACCAGGCCGTCGCGCTCGACGCCGAACGGCGCGCCGGCGAGATGAAGACCGAGTTCGTGTCGATGATCAGCCACGAGCTGCGGACCCCCCTCACCAACATCACCGGCTTCGCAGAGACCCTCGGCGAGACGTGGCGCACCCTGGAGCCGGCCGAGATCGACGAGTTCATCGGCATCATCGCCACCGAGGCCGAGCACCTCGGCAACATCGTGGACAACGTGCTGGCCATCCCCCGCCTCGAGACCGGCCGCCTCCTGGTGGACGTCACCGACTTCTCACTCCGCCCCCTCGCCTTCCGCATCGCCGACCTGGTGTTCCCCGCCGGCGGCGAGAAGAAGGCGTCGGTGCAGGTGGCCGGCAACGTGGTGCTGCGCGCCGATCCGAACCGGGTGGAGCAGGTGCTCCGCAACCTGCTGGACAATGCCCGCAAGTACGGCGGCGACCGGGTGGGCATCGAGTCCCACGCGCGCGGTGACGCCCACGTCGTGGTGGTGGCCGACAACGGGCACGGCGTGCCCGAGGAGGACCGCACCCGCATCTTCGAGCAGTTCGAGCAGGTGAGCCGGGGCGACACCCGAACCGACACGGGGGTCGGCCTCGGCCTGTCCATCACCAAGCGACTCATCGAAGCGATGGGGGGCGAGGTCTGGTACGAGCCGGGGTTCCCGGTGGGCGCCAGGTTCTGCTTCTCGCTGCCGGCGGGCGCCGCCGACTCCGCCGCAGCCGAGCCCCGCCGCCCGGGCGAACGGGTCACCGCCTAGCGGCTCACCCCTCCGAGGCCAGGCTCCACCCCGACGCCGCCGGCGCGTGCCGGTGCAGGAACGGGTTCTCCACCGGGGCGGGACGGGCGCTCAGCACCCACGTGCCCTGCTCGGGCCGGATCTCGGGCACACCGGCCGCCCAGGACTGCTCTTCGGCGAGCCGGGCGAGCGCCGCCATGATGGCCGCGGCCTCCCGCGGCCCGGCGCCTCCCTTGATCTCCACTTCGAGGTTCACGCCAGTTCGACCAGTTCGGTGAGGATCCCGTTACCCCCCCTGGGGTGGACGAAGGCGATGCGGGCGCCGCGGCCCCCGATGCGGGGCTCGGCGTCGATCAACTCGGCGCCCTCGGCGGCCAGGTGCGCCAGGGCCGCCTCGATGTCGGGCACCGCGTAGGCGACGTGGTGGAGGCCCTCGCCGCGCCGCTCCAGGAACCGGCCGACCGGGGTGTCGGGCCCGAGCGGCTGCAGCAACTGCACGTAGGAGCCGCCCACCGGGATCATCGCCTCCTCCACGCCCTGCTCCTCCACCACCTCGCGGTAGGCAGGCTCCACGCCGTAGCGGGAGCGGAAGCCTTCCACGGCCTCGTCCAGGTCGGCGACGGCCACGGCCACATGGTCCAGGTTCAGCAGCAGCACCGGGCCAGCGTAGCCCCGGACCGGCCCGCGCGGCCCGTCGGTAGCATCGGCGGCGACCAGGAGGAAACACCACATGGGCTCGGTCATCACGTCCATCGCTCGCACCCCGATCGGCCGGTACGGCGGGGGCTTCCAGCCGCTGCAGGCGGTCGACCTGGGGGCCGCGGCCATCACGGCGGCCCTGGAGCGGGCCGGGCTGCCGCCCGAGGAGGTGTCGGAGGTGCTGTTCGGCCACGTGATCCAGGCGGGCACGGGCCAGATCACCTCCCGCCAGGCGGCCAAGAAGGCCGGCATCCCCATGACCGTGCCGTCCACCACCATCAACAAGGTCTGCCTGTCGGGGATGACGGCCATCGCCAACGCCGACAAGGACATCCGCCTCGGGGAGGCCACCTTCGTGGTCGCCGGCGGCATGGAATCGATGACCAACGCCCCCTACGTGGTGCCGACGGCGCGGTGGGGCGCCCGGATGGGCGACACCACCATGGTGGACGCGATGACCAGGGACGGCCTGTGGTGCGCCTTCGACGACTGCACGATGGGCGAGTCGTCCGACAAGCGGAACACCGAGTTGGGCATGAGCCGCGACGAGCAGGACGAGTGGTCGGCGCAGAGCCACGCCAGGGCGGCGGCGGCCACCGAGTCGGGCCACTTCGCCGCCGAGATCGTCCCGGTGGCGGTGCCGCAGCGCAAGGGCGACCCCGTGGTGATCTCTGCAGACGAGGGCATCCGCCCCGACGTGACCGCCGAGTCGCTGGGGCGCCTGCGCCCCGCCTTCGTGAAGGACGGCACCATCACCGCCGGCAACGCCAGCCAGATCTCCGACGGGGCGGCCGCCGTCGTGGTGGCCGACCGGGCCGCCGCCGAGGCCGCCGGCATGCCGATCGTCGCCGAGATCCTCGGATACGGGCAGATCGCCGGCCCCGACGCCACCCTCCACGAACGGCCTGCCCAGGCCATGGAGGTGGCGCTCGCCAGGGCCGGGCTGACCACGGCCGACCTCGACCTGGTGGAACTCAACGAGGCGTTCGCCGCCGTCGGGATCCGCTCGATGCACCTGCTCGGCCTGTCCGGCGACAAGGTGAACGTGCACGGCGGCGCCGTCGCCCTGGGGCACCCGCTGGGGGCCACCGGAGCCCGCATCACCGTCACGCTGATCAACGCCCTGCGGGCGCGTGGCGGCGGCATCGGCGGCGCCGCCCTCTGCGGCGGCGGCGGGCAGGGCGACGCCCTGATCGTGAAGGTGGAGGGCTGACCACCCGGAGGGGCACGCGACGACGGGGGCGCGGCTCACGGCGACCCGCGAGCGGGTCACCTGGAGCGGCTGAGGCTCACGGCAGCCGGTAGCGATACTCCCGGCCGCTGCGCTCGGCCACGGCGGCCCCCGAGACCCTCAAGCAGAAGCCGACCTGCTGCGCGAGCCGCCGTGGTCGCCCCAGCGCCGCAGCCAGGTCGGCGGTGGTGAAGGGGTCGGGGAGGCCCGGCGGCACCATCCGGCGCAGATCACCCGGTGACGCGAACTCGGCCGAGCCGTGCACGCCGAGCAGTCGCCGCTCCTCGGTGACGTAGCCGCCCTTGCGCCATCCCCGCCGGGCGTCCGGGCGCCGCACCTCCTCCTCTTCGACCAGCACCACCTCGAGCACGAAGTGCGGATGGCTGAGGAGCGAGGGGAACGCCACGAGTTCGGCGCAGGCGTCGGCGGGGATGCCTCGCTTCGGAGAGCGGCGCCGCGATGCCTCGGCGCCGTCGCCGTCCAGTCTCACGATCCACCGCACCGCGGCGACGGGATGCACCACCCGGATGGGGTGCGTGTCCAGCAGGCGGTCCAGCTTGCGGCGCATCCCCGAGAAGTTGCGGGTCTGGATCTCGATGAGCAGGTCGCCCCGGACCAGGTCGACGACGAACCCGTCCACCGGCTCCTCGACGAGGTCGCCGGGCCGCCGGTACCACTCCTTGAGGGCGGCGTGGAGAGGCTTCTCGTTGAGCGAGCCGATGGCATCCACCACCCGAGGGTACGGCGGTGGCCCCGGTGCCGCTGGCTACTGTGCGCCGCCGTGGCCGTGCTCCTCGCCCTCGCCGCCGCCGCCTTCTCGGGATCCGGCGACTTCCTCGGCGGCCTCGCCTCCCGGCGGGGCCGGGTGATGGGTGTCGTCCTCGTCAACCACCTCGCCGGAGCGGTGGTGGTGCTGGCGGCGGCACCCCTCGTCGGCGGCAGCCTGGATGCAGGCGCCCTGTGGTGGGGGTCGGTGGCCGGGCTCAGCGGGGCCGGTGGCGTCGTGGCCCTCTACGGCGGGTTCACCCGCAGCAGCATGGCCGTGGTCTCCCCCATCGCCGCCGTCGGGGCTGCGGTGTGGCCGGTGCTGTTCGACCTGGCCCGGGGCCGCGACCCGGGCCCGGTGGTGCTGCTCGGCGTGGTGGCGGGCATCACCGCCATCTGGACCCTCAGCAGCACCGGCCGGCTGGGCGGCGCCGCCCACGTCCGGGAGGGGGTGCTGTTCGGCATGCTCGCCGGCCTCGGCTTCGGCACGCTCCTGATCTTCCTCAGCCTCGGCTCCGGCGAGGGGATCTGGGCACTGGTGCCCGCCCGCGTGTCGGGGTCGCTCGTCATGGCGGCGGTCGTGGCGGCGACGCGGACCGCGCTGCCCCGGGGACGCGAATCGCTGGCGCCCAGCATCGGCGCCGGCGTCCTGGTGACGATCGGCAACAGCCTGTTCGTGCTCGCCGCCGCCAGGGGGAGCCTGGCGGTGGTGTCGGTGCTGGCGGCCATGTTCCCCGCCGCCACCGTGGTGCTGGCCTGGCTGGTGCTCGGCGAGCGCCTCACCCGCAGGCACCAGGCCGGCCTGGCGCTGGCGCTCGTCGCCGTGGGCCTGGTGGCGGGAGGCTGAGCGGATCGGCCCGGCGTCCGGGACCGCGGCATCGAGGGGCCCGCACCCTCAGGCGTGCCGCACCACGCACCACACCTGCCCTCGCTCCGTGAGCGGCGCCCGGTCGAGCCGCTGGGCCTCGAGGCCTCTCGCTGCGCACTCCTCCTCGACCCACCGCCAGGCGTGACCCACCATCCCCGGCTCGTCGGACTCGTGGCTGCGCCCCACCCAGGCCTCGCCGAGGTAGTCCTCCTGCGCCTTCGACTCCCCGGCGGGCAGGAACGAGGCGAGGAACACGCCATCGGATGCCGAATGGGCCGCGAAGCCGTCGAGCATGGCACCGATCTGCTGCTTCGAGGCATGCGTCCACACCGAACGCGCCACGACGTGCGTGAACCGGATACCGAACACCGAGAAGTCGAACCGGTCGTTGCCGTCGAAGCGGGGGCGCTTGCACTCGACCACCTCCGGGTCGAGGAACTCGCGCAGTCCCCGCTCCAGCATGGCTCGATTGGGTTCGATCCCGCAGTAGTGGCCGGGGTCCAGCAGCGGGATCACCCACCGTCCGCCCCGCAGCGCCCCGCACCCGACGTCCAGGACGAAGCTGTCGAAGCACAGGCCGTGCTCCAGCAGCACGATCAACTGCTCGCGCCCTGCCGCCTCGAACAGGCGAGGCGGCCCTCCCAGGAAACCATCGTTCATATCGTGGGACACGGTCACCTCACCCTACGGCGCCGGCCTCTCCGGTGGGACGCCCGCACCTCCTCCAGCCAGGCGTCGGTCCGGGGGCCGGCGACCGCCCAATCGAACCGGTCGACTGCGGCCCGGACCTCCGCGGCGCGGGTGCGAGCGATGCCCGGGTCGGCGGCGATCGCAGCGAGACGCTCCACGAGTTGCCGCTTCGTCCGGTACAGGCACACTCCTTCCATGCCCGGCGGCACCCGCTCCGGGTAGACGAGGCGGTCCGGCAGCACCGGCAGCGCCCCGGCGTGCATCGCCTCGACCACCGACACGCCGAAGAACTCCTGGCGGGCGGTCACCACCACCGCGTCGGCGCCGTGGAGTGCCTCGACGTAGGCGCCCTCATCCAGGTGGCCCTCGTGGACGACCCGGGTGCCGAGTCGCTCGATCGCCTCGCGGTGGGCGTCGGGTTGGGCGACGAACGACTCGCCGGCCAGCACCACCCGCAGGTCGAGGCCCTGCTCCGCCACGGCGGTCAGGGCCGCCAGGGCGTCACCGATCGCCTTGTCGGGGTCCCACCGGTGGTTCCACAGGAACGTGGCGGGCCCGTGCCGCCCGCGCAGCGGACCGATGCGGGCCAGGTCCACTCCCACCGGCACCACCGTGCTCTTGGCCGCCACCCGTTCGACCAGGTGCCCGTGGTGACGGTCGGGGGCCGCCCCCAGGAACCCCGGGAGCGCTCCCAGGACCGCGTCCCGGTGGAACGCGCTGTTGAAGGCCACCCCGTCGGCGGCCAGGAGCGACGTCCACGTGACCATGCCCAGCGCTCGCTCCGCCCGGGTGCGCCCGGTCTCGGGGTAGGTCACCTGGTTCTCGTGCAGGTACAGCGCCACCGGCACACCGCCGAGGGCTTCCCGGGCCAGGCCCAGGAACCCGGCCAGGTCGAGCATCGACGTGGCCAGCACCAGGTCGGGAGGGCCGTCCTCTCCGACGGCGGCGGCGGCCTGCTCGGCCAGCGTCACGTGCCCGCCCCCCAGCCGCCACTTCCAGAACTGCCCTTCGTGGGTGAGCAGCCGGACGTCGTGGGCGCTGTGCCCGGCCAGGCCCTCCGCCCACTGGCGGTGGCTGCCGGTGAAGTAGGGCTCGACGAGCAGCACTCGCATGCTCCAGGGATACCACATGGGTGACCTTCGCCCCTGGCGGCCATGCCCCGGGCGGGAGGACGATGGGCCTCACCAGGCCGCCGGAGAGCGGCCGTTGCGGCGTGCCCGAGGAGGACCCATGCGACGATGGACGGCCTTGATCCTGGCAACGGCCCTCGCGACCGCCGCCGCCGGCTGCGGCGACGACCAGCAGGTGCTCGGGGACGGCACCACGACCGCGGCGCCCACGACCGGCGCGCCCACCACGGCGGGCCCGACCACGACCGGCGCCCCGGCCACGACGGCCGCCCCCACCACGGAGGCGACGACCACGGCGCCGTCCACGACCGTGACGACGGCCCCGCCGACCACCACGACCACGGTGGCGCCGACCCTGCCGCCCGGCCCGTACTACGGCCCGCCACCGCCCTACTTCCCCGCCCCGCTGCCCGGCAGCGACCAGGCGCACGGCTCGGGGTGCGTCGTCCCGGGAGGCTCCACGACCCTGCCCGACGGCATCTGGTTCGGTTTCGCCGAGGGCACCACCCCCGGCATGCTCACCTTCGACCTCGCCTGCTTCTGGACCGGCGCCGTCGCCGTCGACAAGGCCACCGAGGACGGCGAGGAGGCCTTCGACTTCTACATCCGCAACAACAACCCGACCACCCGCCAGGTGCCGGTGTCGGCATCCGCCCGGGTCTGGTACGTCGACATGACCTCGCCCGATGTCAGCGTGCCGGACGAGATCCCCCTCAGCGCCTGGCCGCACCCCGACTCGTTCATGACCTGCCCCGATCAGTGGTGCAGCGTGTGGATCTACGTCAACGACGGCGAGGTCACGGCGCTGGTGGAGCAGTACCTGCCGTAGCGGCACGCCGAGAGGACGCCGCACCCGAAGGAGGGACGACGTGAGAAGGATCGCACTCCTGCTGACGGCGCTGGCGCTCGTGGCCGCCGCCTGCGGCGACGACGTGCTCGGCGACGGCAGCACGACGGCGGCGCCCACCACGGTGCCGCCCACCACCGAGGCCCCGCCGACCACCGGCACCGCCCCGACCACGACCACGCTGCCGCCCACGACGGTGACGACGGCGCCCCCGGAGACCACCACCACCGAGGCCGCGCCGCCGCTCGCCTACCCGATCGGCGATGGCCAGCACCTGCCCGATCCGCTGCCGGGCAGCAACCAGGCGCACGGGTCCGGCTGCGTGGTCCCCGGCGGATCGATGACGCTGACCGACGGCATCTGGTTCGGCTTCGCCACCACCCACGCCGGCGGCGAGATCGGCTTCGACCTCGCCTGCTTCTTCACCGGACAGGCCGCCATCGACGCCGCCACCGAGGACGGCGAGGAGGCCTTCGACTTCTACATCCGCAACAACAACCCGACCATCCGCCAGGTGCCGCTGCCCCCCGACGCCCGGGTGCTCTCCATCGACGATCCCGGCGGGCCGGTGCCGCCCTTCGAGGTGACCGGCGCCGAGTGGCCGGTGGGCAACGGGTTCGTCGCCTGCCCGGGGCCGTACTGCGCGGTGTGGCTGTATGTGAACGACGGCGTCGTCACCGGCCTGGTGGAGCAGTACCTGCCGTAGCCGGGATGCGCAGGAGGCAGGGGCGGGACCCGGCGGCGCCGCGTGGTGATTGACGTCGCGTACCCCGCGATCCGTGCTCTGATGGAGTGCGCAGCCGGCGGGCCATTCCGCCGGCGGGGGTGCTGTGTTCACGGCCGGCCGACGACGACGAGGAGAGACCACGTGAGACGAACCGCACTCCTGCTGACGGCCCTGGCGCTCGTGGCCGCCGCCTGCGGCGACGACGTCCTCGACGGCGGCGCCACCACGGCCGCCCCGGCGACCACCCAGGCGCCGCCCACCACCCACGGCGGCTCGACCCTGCCGCCCACCACGGAGGCGCCGCCTCCTCCCTCGAGCACGCTGCCGCCAACCACCGCCACCACGGCCGCCCCGGCGACCACCACCACGGCGGCCCCGCCCCCGTCCCACACCTACGAGATCGACGACAGCGACTTCTTCCCCATCCCCGAGCCCGGCAGCAACGGGGCCCACGGGTCCGGCTGCGTGGTCCCCGGCGGATCGATGACGCTGACCGACGGCATCTGGTTCGGCTTCGCCACCACCCACGCCGGCGGCGAGATCGGCTTCGACCTCGCCTGCTTCTTCACCGGACAGGCCGCCATCGACGCCGCCACCGAGGACGGCGAGGAGGCCTTCGACTTCTACATCCGCAACAACAACCCGACCATCCGCCAGGTGCCGCTGGCCTCCGATGCCCGGGTGTTCTACGTGGACGGCGCCACCATCAACATGCTGGAGACGACGCCGGCGGCGTGGCCGACCGCCTCCTCGTACCTGCCGTGCACCGGCCAGTACTGCTCGGTGTGGCTGTACGTGAACGACGGGGTAGCCACCGGCATGGTGGAGCAGTACCTGCCGTAGCCGCAGCAGAGGCGGCGCTACATCTCCCGGCGGCCGACGAGTGCCCGGCCCAGGGTGAGCTCGTCGGCGTAGTCGAGGTCGCCCCCCACCGGCAGGCCGCTGGCGAGACGGGTCACCCGCACCCCGAGCGGCTTCAGCAGCCGCGCCAGGTACAGCGCGGTGGTGTCACCCTCCACGGTGGGGTTGGTGGCGACGATCACCTCGGACACCTGCTCGTCCTCGATGCGGGCCACCAGTTCGCGCATGCGCAACTGGTCGGGCCCGATGCCCTCGATGGGTGAGATCGAGCCGCCGAGGACGTGGTAGCGGCCCCGGAACTCCTGGGTCTTCTCCACCACCACGATGTCCTGCGGGCGTTCGACCACGCACATCGTGGACGGGTCCCGGCGCAGGTCGCGGCAGATGGAGCACTCCTCGGAGTCGGTGACGTTGAAGCAGCGGTCGCACAGCCGCACCTCGGACCGCATCGACAGGATCGACTCTGCGAGGCGCCTGGCGTCCTCCTCCTCGACGTGGAGGATGTGGAAGGCGAGCCGCTGGGCGCTCTTGCGCCCGATGCCGGGGAGCCGGGCCAACTCGTCGATGAGCCGCTGGATCGGCGCCTCGAACATCATCCGAGCAGGCCTCCGAGGCCGTCGAGCCCCATGGACCCGAGGTCGGGCAGGTCGTCGAGGGCGGGGAGACCCATGGCCGATGCGGCGGCCTCGCGCATCGCGGCGTTGGCCTGGTTGACGGCGGCGACCACCAGGTCGCCGACCAGTTCGGGGTCGTCGGGGTCGAGCACGTCCGGGGAGATCGACACCGACACCAGGTCGCCGGACCCGGTGACGACGGCCGTGACCATGCCGCCGCCGGCGGACCCCTCGAACGTCTGCTCGGCGAGCGCCGCCTGGGTGTCGGCCATGGCGGCCTGCATCTCGGCGGCCTGTGCCATCAACGCCTGTACGTCGGGCATGCCGCCGCGCCCTGCACGGGGACGCTGCTGCTGGTGCCCGCCACTGCCCGGCGGTGGCCTCCGGCCCTTCTTCGCCATAGGCGGCCAGGGTATCAGCGACGTGCGACGAGAGGCCGCCGGCGCCGACCCGCCTCAGTCGTCGACGATCTCGCCGCCGAGCATGTCGACGATGAGGTCCGCCGGGTCGATGCCGCCCTCACCCGACTCCACCAGCTGGTCCTTGTCGGGCACCTCGGCCTCCGGGTCGTCCTCCTCGGCCTCCGCCGTGCCGCCGCCGGGGGCGGCGGGGTGCGCCTCGCCGTCCACCGGGCGGTACTCCACGACCACCGCGCCGCCCAGGAGGGCTGCCGCCGCCGAGGTGATCACCGCCGTCAGCCGGTCGTCCTCCTGGAGTTGGGCGAGGTGGAAGGGGAGGTGGGCCCCGATCCCGAGCACGAGAGTGGAGCCCTCCACCGCGACCGGCCGGGTCTCGCGGAACAGCGCATACCGGCGCGGCCCCGCCTCTTCACGCACCCGGGACACCAACTGCGGCCAGACGCCGTCCACGGCCTCCAGGTCGAGCCCCTCGGCCGGTGCTGTCGCCGCCGGCTCCTCTGCGGCGGGCTCCGGCGCCGGCTCGAGTGCTGCGGGCTCCGGTTCCCCTGCCGGCGCGGCCGGGGCCGGTGCGGGGGCCTTCGGCTCGGGGCCCTTCGGCTCCGGCGCGGGTGCGGGTGCCTTCTGCTCGGGCGCGGGTGCGGGAGCCTTCTGCTCGGGACCCTCCGGCTCGGGAGCGGGGGCCTTCTGCTCGGGACCCTTCGGCTCGGGAGCGGGGGCCTTCGGCCCGGGGCCCTTCGGCTCGGGAGCGGGTTTCGCCGCAGGCACCGGCACCGCCCCCCGCTCCTGCAGCAGGCGAACCCGATCCTCCAGCCGCTCCAGGCGGCCCGACAGCGACACCGGGTCGACGGCCGTCTCCGGCCGGACCAGCCGCAGCAGGGTCAGTTCCAGCACCAGGCGCTCGTCGCGGCCCTCCCGCAGCGCCACCAGGGCGTCGCCCAACTGGTCGATGGCCCGCAGCACGTCGGACGAGTCGAGCACCCGGGCCTGCGCCCGCCACTCGTCGATCAGGTCGCCCGGCTCGTCGACGATCTCGTCCAGGTTGGGGGCGTACAGCGCCAGGAACACCCCCCGGAAGAACTCCAGCGCCTCGGCGGTGTACCGGCGGAGGTCGGCGCCCTGCCCGGCGATCTCCGACACCAGCGTGAGCGCTGCCGGGGCGTCCTGGTCTGCAATGGCGCGGCAGAGGCGCGAGAACGAGTCGGTGTCGGCCAGGCCCAGCGCACGCGTGACGCCGGCCGCCTCCACCTTGCCTGCGCCCAGCGCCGCCACCTGCTCGAGCAGGCCGAGGGCGTCGCGCACCGAGCCCCGGGCGTGGCGGGCGATCAACGACAGCGCCTCCGGCGCCGCCTGGTAACCCTCGGCCTTGCCGATGCGGCCCAGGTGGCCGATGAGCACCTCGCTGCCCACCGGGTGGAAGTCGAAGCGCTGGGTGCGGCTGCGGATGGTGGGCGGCAGCTTGTACGGCTCGGTGGTCGCCAGCACGAAGTGGGCGTGCTCGGGCGGCTCCTCCAGGGTCTTGAGGAGGGCGTTGGAGGCCGCCCGCGACAGCATGTGCGCCTCGTCCAGGATGTACACCCGGCGGGACCCCCCTGCGGAGGCGACGGTGCCGACGTTCGCCCGGATCTCCCGGACGTCCTCCACCGAGTTGTGGGAGGCGGCGTCCAGTTCGATGACGTCGAGCGAGGTGGTGCTGGTGATGCCCCGGCACGAGAAGCACTCGTTGCACGGCTCGCCGTCGATGCCCCGGTCCTGGCAGTTGAGCGCCTTGGCGATGATGCGCGCCGTCGACGTCTTGCCCGTGCCCCGCGGCCCGGCGAACAGGTAGGCGTGCGCCACCTTGCCCTGCTGGACCTCGCGGGCCAGCGTCAGCGTGACGTGGTCCTGCCCGACGATGTCGGCGAAGCGTTGCGGCCGGTACTTGCGGTAGAGCGCCTGGTATTCCACCGGGCGGATCGTACCAACCCCCTGGGTCAGGGCCCGGGCCGGGGCCGACTTGCCTGCGGTGCCGGGGCGCGAGAGCATGCCGGGGACCGCTCCCCCGTCCCCCGGAGGCATCGATGCTCAGCGACACGGTCGTCCTCATCACCCGCGACGGCTTCGGCACCACCTCGGCCGGCGACGCCGCCTTCGGCGAGGAGATGCTGGAGAAGTTCCTGCACACGCTGGAGGGCCGGGAGGACAAGCCGGCCGCCATCTGCGCCTACACCGAAGGCGCCCTGGTGGTCACCGACGACTCGCCGGTGCTGTTGAGCCTGCAGATGCTGGAGGCCGCCGGGGTGGAGATCATCGCCTGCGGCACCTGCCTCGACCACTACGGCCGCACCGACAGGGTGGCGGTCGGCCGCATCGGGGCGATGACCGACATCGTCGAGAAGATGGCCGCGGCGGCCAAGGTGATCACGGTCTAGCGGGGAGGCGCGCTACAGCACCACGTCGAGGGCGACGTCGAGGGTGCGGGCGCTGTGGGTGAGCCACCCCATGGAGATGACGTCCACGCCGGTCTCGGCCACCTCGCGCACGTTCTCGGGGGTGATCCCTCCGGAAGCCTCCAGCGGCACCCGGCCGCCGGTGGTCTCCACGGCGGTGCGGAGATCGTCGAGGCTCATGTTGTCGAGCAGCACGACATCGGCCCCCGCCTCCAGCGCCTCCCCCAGTTGCTCGAGCGTGTCCACCTCGGTCTCGATCTTCACCAGGTGGCCGACGGCGGCGCGGGCGGCGGCGACGGCGGCGCCCACCCCGCCCGCCACGGCCACGTGGTTGTCCTTGATGAGCACGGCGTCGTCGAGGCCGAAGCGATGGTTGCGGCCACCGCCGGCGCGCACCGCGTACTTCTCCAGCATCCGCAGGCCGGGGGTGGTCTTGCGGGTGCAGGCGATGTCCGCCCCGGTGCCCTCGACGGCGGCGGCCACCCGGGCGGTGAGCGTGGCGATGCCGCACATCCGGCCCAGGAGATTGAGCGCCACCCGCTCGGCCGACAGGATCGGCCCGGCCGGGCCCCGCACCTCGGCCAGGACGGCGCCGGCCTCCACGGCGTCGCCGTCGGCGGCCAGGTAGTCCACCTCGATGCGCTCGTCGAGCAGTCCGAAGGCGCTGCAGGCGATCTCCAGCCCGGCGATGGTGCCCGCCTCCCTGGCCACCACCGCAGCGGTCGCCGTCGCCCCGGCGGGGACGACGGCCTCGGTGGTCTGGTCGCCGGCCCGGCCCAGGTCCTCCCGCAGCGCCGCCTCGACGATGGGCAGGTACAGCAGCGGTGCCGGGGGGCGCAGGCCGGTCATGGGTTGACGACGACCGGCCGCTGCCACCACGGCGTGGACTCGGGGAAGTCCTCCCGGAAGTGCCCGCCCCGGCTCTCGGTGCGCAGCAGGGCGGCGGAGGCGATGATCCGGGCGGCGGTGACCATGTTGGAGGCCGCCGACACCCTCGGCTCCAGCTTCTCGTCGAGGCGGTCGATCTCCTCGAGCGCCGCCATCAGGCCCTCGTGGCGGCGGATGAGGCCCACCTTGTCCCACATCACGTCGCGCAGGTCCTCGACCACGTCGGGTTGCGGGGCCGGCTCGGCACCCGGCAGCACCGCCGCCCGCAGCGCGGTGGCATCCACCTGAGCGGGGGGCCCCGACGCCTTGATGTCGATGGCGACGCGCCGGCCGAACACCGTGCCCTCCAGCAGCGAGTTGCTGGCGAGGCGGTTGGCGCCGTGGACGCCGGTGCGCGCCGCCTCGCCTGCGGCCCAGAGGCCGGGCAGCGAGGTGCGGCCGAACAGGTCGGTGGCGATGCCGCCCATGTGGTAGTGCGCTGCCGGTGCTGCGGGCATCGGCTCCACCCTGGGGTCGATGCCGTCCTCCCGGCACAGGTGGTACACGGTCGGGAAGCGTTCGGGGAACCGGTCGCCGACGGCCTCGGTGGCGTCGAGGTACACGGTGCCGCCGCGCTGCAGGACCCTCCAGTTGGCCCGGGCGACGATGTCGCGAGGGGCCAGTTCGGCGTCGGGGTGCACCTCCAGCATGAAGCGGCGGCCCTGCTCGTCCAGCAGCACCGCCCCTTCACCGCGCAGCGCCTCGGTGAGCAGCGACATGGGATCGCGCCCGGTGGCGAGGGCGGTGGGATGGAACTGGACGAACTCCACGTCGCGCAACCGCACGCCGGCGCGGGCGGACATCGCCAGGCCGTCGCCGGTCACGGCGGGGGGATTGGTGGTGTTGGCGTACAGCCGCCCGATGCCGCCGGTGGCCAGCACGACGGCGGGGGCGACGACCAGCACCTGCTCCTCGCCCCGCACCCGGGCGGTGAGGCCGGCCACCCTGCCTGCGTCCACCACCAGGTCGGCGGCGAAGGAGTGGTCCACCACCTCGATGTGCCCTGCGGCCAGGGCCTCGACCACCAGCGCCCGGGAGATCTCGGCGCCGGTGGCGTCGCCGTCGGCGTGCAGGATGCGGCGGACGTCGTGCCCGGCCTCCCGGCCCAGCACCAGGCTGCCGTCGTCCCGCCGGTCGAACCCCACCCCGCGCTGCATGAGGTCGGTGATGCGGTCGGGCCCCTCGGCGGTGAGCACGTCGACGGCCGGCCCGTCGTTGAGGCCTCCGCCCACGTCCAGCGTGTCGGCGGCGTGGGCGGCGGGGCTGTCGCCCTCCCCCACGGCGGCGGCGATGCCGCCCTGGGCGTAGGGGGTGGAGCCGTCGGCGATGGGGCCCTTGGTCAGCAGGACCACCCGCAGCGGCGCCAGTTCGAGCGCAGCGGTGAGGCCGGCGACGCCGGAGCCCACCACCACGGCGTCGGCGGAGAGCACCCGGTCGAAGGAGGCGGTCATCCGCCCTTCCCCCTCCCCACCTCGAGCATCCGCTCCACCGCCCGGCGGGCCCGGTCGGCCACGTCGGGGTCGATCACCACCTCGGTGGTCATGGTCTCCAGCGAGTGGAGGATCTTCGGCAGCGTGATCGTGTTCATGTACGGGCAGATGTTGCAGGGCCGCACCATCTCGACGCCGGGGTTCTCGACCGCCACGTTGTCGGCCATCGAGCACTCGGTGATCATCAGCACCCGGGCCGGCTGCGTCTCGGAGACGTGGCGGGCCATGCCCGAGGTGGAGCCCACGTAGTCGGCTTCGGCCAGCACCTCCGGGGGGCACTCGGGGTGGGCCAGCACCTGGATGCCGTCGTAGGCGCCCCGGAACCGGCGGATCTCCTCGGGGGTGAACCGCTCGTGGACCACGCAGTGGCCCTTCCAAAGGATCACGTCCACGCCGGTCTGCGACGCCACCCACCTGCCGAGGTACTCGTCGGGCAGGAAGATCACCCGGTCGGTGCCGAGCGACTCCACCACCTCGACGGCGTTGGACGACGTGCAGCAGATGTCCGATTCGGCCTTCACCTCCGCCGACGTGTTGACGTAGGTGACCACCGGCACACCGGGGTACCGCTCCTTGAGCAGCCGCACGTCGGCACCGGTGATGGAGTCGGCCAGCGAGCACCCGGCCGCCATGTCGGGGATGAGCACGGTCTTGTCCGGGTTGAGCAGCTTGGCCGTCTCGGCCATGAAGTGGACCCCGGCGAGCACGATGACCTCGGCGTCGGTGTCCACGGCGAGTTGGGCCAGCGCCAGGGAGTCGCCGGAGAGGTCGGCGACGCCGTGGAAGATCTCCGTCGTCTGGTAGTTGTGGGCCAGGACGATGGCGTTGCGATCCTTCTTCAAACGGTTGATCGCCGCCACGTAGGGGGCGTGCAGGTCCCATTCGACCTCGGGGACGATCGAGCGCATCGGCTCGTAGCGTGCCCGGGTCTCCTCCTGGACCTCCCGGGACAGCTGTTCGAGCGGGATCACGGTGGTGGCCATCTCGCCTCTCTTTTGCTCAAACTGAGTATATCAGCCGCGTGGCACATGCTAGGGAGCCGGGCGCAGAACGACCACTCCGGGCGCCGTCACCCGGCGGTGCGGAGCCCCGGCAGGCCGACACCGGGGGCGGGCCGCTCCCGCAGCACGTCCCTGCGGAAGCGGTACAGGGCGGCCGGGCGGCCGCCGGTGGACGCGTCGATGCCCCCCGCCTTCTCGACCAGGCCTCCCCGATCGATCAGGCGGCGGAAGTTCTGGGCGTGGATGCGCACCCCCGACAGTGCCTCCACCACCCGCTGCAGCCCGGTGAGCGTGAACGTCGCCGGCACCAGTTCGAACACCACCGGGCGGTAGCGGAGCTTGCCCCGCAGCCGGCCCAGCGCCTGCGCGGCGATGCGGCGATGGTCCAGCACCAGGGGCTCGCCGTGCACGGCGTCGTCGCTGCGGGCGGCGCCGGCCTCGGGCACGAACCCGATCTCCCACAGCAGCTCGTAGCGCTCCAGCACCCGCTCGATGTCCCAGGCCGACCCGCCCAGACCGAAGAGGATGGCGCTGCGCTCCCGCCGTGCGGCGCGGTCTCCCGCCGCCGCCTCCGCCGCCCAGGCGTCGATGGCGGGGACGATGGCCTCATCCACCACGGCCGGCCTCCCCTCCCGCCAGTCCTCCCACGGCAGCAGCCCGTACCAGTCGCTCCACGCCGCCCCGCTGTCCGGCGACGGGGCCCGCTCCCTCACCAGGGCCACGTACGCCACCGACACCAGGCGCACGCCAGGCTCCGAGGAGCGCCCCCGGTCGCCCAGGGTGTACAACTGCTCGACGTAGCCGAGGTCGATGCCGGTGCCCTCGCTCACCCACCGCCGCAGCGCCCGCTCCAGAGTGCGGTCCTCCTCGGGGTCGAGGGTCCCGGTGGGCAGGGCGGCCGGGTCTCCCGCCAGGGTGATGAGGCGCGGCGCCTCGTCGGTGACCGCCACGATCACCGCATTGAGCCCCACCTGGATGCGCTCGCTGCTCACGCCGTAGAGGTTACGTGCCCCCGGGGGTGCCGGCGGGGGCCGCCTACGATGCCGGCATGCACCTCCGGCTCGGCATCGATCTCGACGGCGTCGTCGCCGACTTCAACGCGGGGTGGATCGGCCGCTACAACGACGAGTTCGGCGCCTCGATCCCCTTCGACGCCGTCCAGGTGTGGGACGGCATCCACCGGCTCACCCACTTCCCCGACATGCAGGGCTTCTGGGACTGGGCGCGGGGCCACGGCGAGGGCAGCCTGTTCCGCCACCTCGAGACCTACGACGACGCCGTGCCCGCGCTGCAGCGCCTCGCCCGGGCCGGGCACGAGGTGGTCGTCATCACCACCAAGCCGCACTGGGCCGTCCACGACACCTTCGCCTGGATCGCCGACCACCGGCTCCCCACCCGGGAGGTCCACATGACCTGGGAGAAGTGGCGGGTCCCCTGCGACGTGTACCTGGACGACGCCCCCCACGTGATCGAGTCGATCCACGAGGCGCGGCCCGAGGCGCTGATGTGCCGGTTCGTGCGGCCGTGGAACGAGCCGGTCCCCGGGGTCCGGGACGTGACCGACTGGGCGGCCTTCGAGACCGTGGTCGCCGGCCTCGCCTTCACGGACGACGGCCCCCGGGATTAGCCTCACCGTATTGGGGCCCGGCGCGCTGGGCCCGACGCTGAAAGGGAGATTCATAGGATCATGCGAGTACGCAAGATCCTCATCGTCTTTGCCGCGTTCGCGCTGTTGGTGGCGGCGTGCGGCGACGATGAGGACACCACAGAAGCAACCGAGGCGTCGACGACCACGGCAGCCCCCACCACGACCGAGGCGATGGGCCTCGAGACGCTGGAACCGGGCTTGCTGACGGTCGGCTCCGACATCTCGTGGCCGCCGTTCGAGGCGTACGACGACTCCGGCGAGGTCGTCGGGTTCGACGCCGACCTGGTGAACGAGATCGCCACCCGCATCGGGCTGGAGGTCAAGTGGGAGGACACGTCCTTCGACACGATCTTCACGAACCTGGCCCAGGGCCAGTTCGACATCGTCGCCTCCGGTGCGACGATCACGCCCGACCGGAGCGAGATGGTCAACTTCTCGATCGGGTACTTCAACTCGAACCAGGCGCTGACCGTCAACACCACCGAGACGCCCGGCATCGCCGGCCTCGAGGATCTCGCCCCCGGCGACTCCGTGGCCGTGCAGACCGGCACCACCGGCGCCGTCTGGGCGACCGAGAACCTCGCCCCGCTGGGGATCGAGGTCCGGGAGTACCCGCAGGCACCCGACACCTACAACGCCCTCGAGGGCGGGCAGGTGACCGGGGTGATCTTCGACGTCGACTCGGCGCTCGAAGAGGTGGCCAACCGTGAGGGCCTCGCCGTCGTGGCCGAGATCCCGACCGGCGAGTTCTACGGCATCGCCGTGAACCCGGAGAACGCCGCGCTGCTCGAAGCCGTCAACGATGCGCTGCAGTCGATGATCGACGACGGCACCTACCAGACGATCTACGACACGTGGTTCGACCGCCCCGAGGGCAGCGTCAACTACGAGCCGATGCTCCCCAGCGGGGAGGCCGCCGGTCCGCCTGCGGATTGGCCGGAGAAGATCGTGTTCGGGTTCGTGCCTTCGCAGG